>NZ_MAEY01000013.1:0-320498 GCF_002013745.1 Mycobacterium sp. D16Q16 | reverse complement strand
GGCGGGGGCGGTTGGCGCCGCTCACCGGGGGCGGACGGGAAGTCCGGCGGCCCTACCTCCGGTCCACGCTGGATGATCACCGGGCCCCGCATCGGCGGCGCGTCGTCACGGTCGAACATCATCACGCGGCTTCGATCGTGCCCGCCGGGTCCGCCGTGTCCGCCATGCCCGCATTGCGAGCCGGCCAGCACGCCAAGACCAAAGGTGACGCCGAGGATCACGAAGGCACCCGCGACGATGCCGACGACGGCGGCGATCTTCACCAGCAGGGTGTTACTCGCCGAACGCGGCGCGGGCGCAGGTGCCTGCGGTACAGACACCGGATTCGTGGGTGTATCGGGATTGTCTGGAGTTGTCATGCCCCGAGCATGGCCGAACCGACTGACCGTTACCCAGGGAAAACCCGTGAAGTTCCTGTGAGTCAGCTAGCGACGAGCAATTCGGCGATCTGAATCGTATTGAGCGCCGCACCCTTCCGAAGGTTGTCTCCGGAAATAAACAGCGCCAGACCGCGATTACCCGGCACGCCCGGATCCTGACGGATCCGGCCCACCAGCGAGTCGTCGGCTCCCGCGGCAGCCAGCGGTGTGGGCACATCGGCCAGCGTGACACCCGACGCCGCGGCAAGCAGCTCGGTGGCGCGCGCCGGAGTCAGCTCACGCTCGAATTCGGCGTTGATCGAGAGCGAGTGTCCGGTGAAGACCGGAACCCGCACGCAGGTACCGCTCACCAAAAGCTCTGGAATGCCCAGGATCTTGCGACTCTCGTTGCGCAGCTTCTGATCCTCGTCGGTTTCGCCGGAGCCGTCGTCAACCAGCGATCCGGCCAGCGGGATCACGTTGAAGGCAATAGGTGCAACGTATTTCACCGGGTCCGGGAAGGTGACGGCGGAGCCGTCGTGTACCAGCCGCTCGCTCTCGCCGATACCGGCGCGCACCTGAGTGGCCAATTCCTCCACACCGGCCAGGCCGCTACCCGAGACTGCCTGGTAGGTCGACACAATCAGCCGCTGCAGGCCCGCCTCGTCGTGCAGCACCTTAAGCACCGGCATCGCGGCCATGGTGGTGCAATTCGGGTTGGCGATAATGCCTTTCCGCAGCTTCACACCACGCACATCGCGATCGAAGTTGACCTCCGAAACCACCAACGGCACGTCCGGGTCCTTGCGCCAGGCCGAGGAGTTGTCGATCACGGTGACACCCGCCTCGGCGAACCGCGGCGCCTGCACCCGCGACATGGTCGCACCGGCGGAGAACAACGCGATGTCCAGCCCGGACGGATCGGCGGTATCGGTGTTCTCGACCTCGATCTCCTGACCGCGGAACGTCAGCTTCTTGCCCTCAGAGCGAGCCGACGCGAAGAACCGCACCGACGAAGCCGGGAAGTCACGCTCTTCCAGTAGCTTTCGCATGACGGCGCCCACCTGACCGGTGGCACCGACAACACCGATGGAGGTCATGTCCAAATCTCCCGTCGCTGCGCTCGCCTCATCGTCCGGTGCCCCCGTACACGGTGGCTTCCTCTTCGCCGCCGAGATCGAAGGCGTCGTGGATGGCCCGCACGGCCGCATCGAGCTCAGTGTCCTTGACCAGCACCGAGATCCGGATCTCCGATGTGGAGATGAGTTCGATGTTGACCCCGGCCTTGGCCAGCGCCTCGCAGAAGCCGGCGGTGACACCCGGGTGGCTGCGCATACCCGCGCCCACCAGCGACACCTTGCCGATGTGGTCGTCGTAGAGCACCTGCGAGAACCCGATCTCGTTCTTCAGCGAGTCCAGCTTCTCCACCGCGGTGGGTCCGTTCTCCTTGGGGCAGGTGAACGTGATGTCGGTCTTGCCATCCTCGACCTTGGAGATGTTCTGCAGCACCATGTCGATGTTGATCTCGGCATCGGCCACGGCACGAAAGACCTTGGCGGCGTATCCCGGAACGTCGGGAATCCCGACAACCGTGACCTTGGCCTCACCACGATCGTGTGCGACACCGGTGAGAATCGCTTCTTCCACAGGAATGTCCTCCATTGATCCGCTGACGATCGTGCCCGGCTTGTCGGTATACGACGAGCGCACGTGAACCGGAACGTTGTATCGCCGGGCGTATTCCACGCAGCGCAGCATGAGCACCTTGGCTCCGGCCGCTGCCATCTCCAGCATTTCCTCGAAACTGACCTTGTCGAGCCGGGCCGCATTCGGCACGATCCGCGGATCGGCGGTGAATACCCCGTCCACATCGGTGTAGATCTCGCAGACGTCGGCCTTCAGCGCCGCGGCCAGCGCGACGGCGGTGGTGTCGGAACCACCCCGTCCCAGCGTGGTGACGTCCTTGCTGTCCTGGCTCACGCCCTGGAATCCGGCAACCAACACCACCTGACCCTCGTCGAGAGCGGAGCGCAACCGGCCGGGGGTGACATCGATGATCTTGGCGCTGCCGTGCCTACCGGTCGTGATGACGCCGGCCTGCGAGCCAGTGAACGAGCGTGCCGAGGCCCCGAGCGAATGGATCGCCATCGCGACGAGGGCGTTGGACATCCGCTCACCCGCGGTGAGCAGCATGTCCAGCTCACGCGGCGGCGGCGACGGGCAGACCTGTTGGGCCAGGTCAAGCAGCTCGTCGGTGGTGTCACCCATGGCCGAGACGACCACGACGACGTCGTTGCCGTTCTTTTTCGTCTCGACGATGCGTTCGGCCACCCTGCGGATGCGTTCGGCCGTTGCGACCGACGATCCGCCGTACTTTTGGACGACGAGCGCCACGGCATACCTTCCTGCTGTTCGGCCAGGGTCGGGGGAGATCCAGTCATCAGGATAAGGGGTTACGACAACTCGATAACCTGGCCCGTATGGGCAACCCGACCGAACGTACCGCCATCACCTCGGTTCCTATCCAGCCGCTGATCGCCTCGCGCTGGAGTCCGCGGCATTTCGATCCCGGTGCAAACCTGGCTCCCGAGACCCTGACGGCCCTGCTCGAAGCGGGTCGCTGGGCCGCCAGTTGGGGCAAGCGCTTCCCTGTCAGATACATCGTGGGTCTGCGCGGTGACGCCACCTACGAAGCGCTGACTGAGCTGCTCAATCGGGGAAACTCTTACGCAAAAGTTGCGGCGGCACTCGTCCTGGTGAGCACCGATCTGGGTGATGACGACAACACCGCGGTGTATGCGGCAGTCGATGCCGGGCTGGCGATCGCCCAACTGGGTGTGGAGGCGCGCTCCCATGGTCTGCACACCCATCCAATGGCGGGTTTCCGGGTGGACGAGGCGCCTGCTGTGTTCAATATCCCCGAGAACGTGCGGCCCATCGCCGTCGTCGCGATCGGGCCCGTTCTCGAGGACTACGCCCAGGCCGACGAATCGACCGTCGAACGCGATCATGCCCCCCGTCAACGGCCAGCGCTCAGCGATATCGCCTTCACCGAGCGCTGGGGCAACGGCTTGGTCAGCTAGCTCGGGGGCAGAAAGGACACGCCCTCGCCGCTCAGTTGATCTCGGACAGCATCTCCACGGCCCGTCATCAGGAGCAGCAGAGCCGACACCGGCCCCTCGATGACCGCGGCGCCGGTCCCCGCCGACCAGTCAGTATCGGTCGCGATAAGGCGGTGCTCGGCGAACCGCGTGCGGGCTCCGAACAACCGGTCGCGTTCCCACACCCGCGCCGCCGCCAGCCGGGCGGCCCCCACAGGCATACCCTGCTGCCATCCGAGCGGTATCGCGATGTCCTGACCGTGCACTAGATGGTCCATCAGCCGGTCGATCGGCTGCACGCCCGGCGGCTTTCGCCGGGACCCTACGCTGGCGCGCACCAGCGCCAGCAGGTCGGCCGGCGGCACCGACCCCTCCCGCACCCCCGTCGCGGCGATGAATCGATTCAGGTCGCCGCGCGCCCGGATGACATCCACGAGCGTGCGTGGCAGCGAGAACTCGCTTGCGAAGAGGATGTGGCCGACCACGTCGCGGACCCGCCATTCACCACACAACGACGGCCGGTCCCAATCCTGGGCCGAGATCTGGGCCAACTGATCAGCAAGCGTCACGCGCTCGGCGTCGATCAACTGCCAGATCTCGTCGGTATCCATATCGCCATTGTGTCCCGGCTCGCGCGTCAGTCGAACGAACCGCGGAAGATCCGCACCGCTTTGTCGATCATCGCCCGGGTTGATGCACAGTCAGCGTTCTTCAGCGAGAAGCTGAGCACCTCGATGAAAATGCGCTCCGGGGTGCTGTTCTCCTGCATCGCACCGCCCGGAACCTCACGGGCATAGAGCGGCTTGCCCAGACGCACCATGCTGGTACACATGCTGCCGTCCTGGCCGTGGAAGTACTCGATACCGTCGCGGACTTCTTCCCGCAGCCTCGCCGGCGCATCGATACCGGTCCTGATAGACAACTCGAATTGAGTATCGCTGTCTTGCAACGAGAATCGGCATGAGAACGGATCGCCGAACAGTGATGGCCTCAGATCGTCCGCCTTGCCGGGATACTCACCGAGAATCTCACAGGGATCACGTTCGGCGATCTTGATCGGGTAGGCGCTCAGCGCATCGCGCACGGGCATGTCGGCTGGGTTCAGCTTGGCCAATAGGCCAATAACCGGTTGTGCCATTTTACAATTCGGCGCTAGCGCGCTCCGCGAGCCGTCGACGACCACGACGCGTAAAGCCGGCACCTTGGCCCCGTCCAACCTCGGAGCATCCGGAAGCTTGTCCAATGCGATCGGAAACTCGTACAGGCATGTGCCCGCGGTGTGAAACACGGGCGCGCCGCCGATCGTGAATTCGGGCTTCTCACGGGAATAGTCGCCCAACATCAGTGACAGGCCGACACTCGACGGGTTCGCCGTACCCGTCACCTTGATGGAGCCGAAGCAACCACCGATGTCCCCTGACACGTATTCGGGAGCACCAATATCCTTGAGCACCAACAAAAGGCCGCACGGATCTACCCGTCGCAGCGCCCGTAGGTAGGCCAGCAGCGTGGTCTGGTTCTGAGTGAAGGTTTGACCATATGTGGGCACAGCGCCGGAGAACAAGGTCTGGCCGGTGGGCGCGGGCAGCTTTCCGGTCGCGGTACCGGACACGACATCCGTACACCCCGCGATCGCCAGCATGGTGACGACAAGCACTGCTACCGAGCGGAGTTTGCGAATAGCCGCACCGCCTTGTCGAGGATCTCGCTCATCTGCCCACAATTCGATCGCCCCTGCCGGGTGAAGCCACTCGCCACGACTGCCGGGGTGTACGCCTCGGAATCATCGGTGTTCATCGCACCGCCGCCGATATCCTTGGGATACAACGGATCTCCCACCAATGCCAGAGCGTGGCATCCCGTCGGGGTGCTCGTGTCCTCGTTGTGGAAGTACGTCACGCCGTCACGATGCGATTCGACGTATTCATCGGGAAAGTCGTCGACACTGCTGGTGAGTTCCACCGAGTAGTCGATATCGGAATCTGCGAGCGTGAAGTCGCAGCCGAAGGGATCGCCCAGCAGGTCGACGGACACCTTGCGCGCCGTGCCCGGGTACTCCCCAAGGATCTCGCAGGGATCACGTTCGGCGAGTTTGATCGGATATGCACTGAGCGCGGAACGCGGCGGTAATCCCGAGGGAAGGCCCTTGGCGATCGCCGTCACCAATTGCTTGGCCAGTCGACAGTCCGGGTCCGAGTACTCGTCCGACCCATAGAGGTACGCGCTGACCGTCAACACGGCCTGCAGCGTGGGACTCGCGGGCGCTCCCGGTAGCCGTTCCAGGCCAAGAGGGACCTCATATTCACACGCTGACCCGGTGTCGTAGATCGGGACAGAACCCACCTGGAACGCCACGGCGGTATCGCGCTTGTCCTGCATGGAGTACTCGTAGGACACCTCGGTGAGGCCGGGATCACCGGTGACCTTCACGCTGGCATAACAGATCTGAAAGTCGCCGACGACCTGTCCCGGGTCTCCGTACTCCTTCAGGTTGGCCGCGAAACCGCAGGGGTCCACGCGCCGCAGCGCTCGCGCGTAGGTAAGCGTCGTCTTCTCCTGAGCGGTGAGCTTCTGGCCGTAGTCCGGCTGATCACCCCGAAAGAATGAGTCAGCCCCGGGCGCCGGTTCGCCTCCCCGCGCCTGCCCGGTAACGATGCGCGTGCAGCCGGTGGCCACCAGCAGAATCGCCAGCGCAGCCATCCCCCTCCGTACCCACATGCTCTGCGATCGTGCCAGATGATCGGGGTTCGCGCGGCTGGTAGAGTCCCGTCTATGCAGCGGGCGCTCCTCCTCCGACGCCGCGACAGGGTCTGATCCAGACCGGCTTCCTGTCGCGGGTTGTTGGCGTGCCGGTCGAGATACCCCTCAAACTCCCGGAGCCTTCCCATGACTAGCTTTTCCCCAGACGAGTTCAACTACACCCCCCGCAGCATCGTCACCCCGAACGGACCCATTCCGGGCGACCAACCGGCGTGGAACACCCAGAAGAACAGCTCGATGCCGGTACATCGGTACCGTCCCTTCGCCTCGGAAGTTCCCGGGGGAGAACCGACTGCGCCCTTCAACCGCACGTGGCCCGACAAGGTGATCACCCGCGCACCACAGTGGGCGGCGGTCGACCTGCGTGACGGCAACCAAGCCTTGATCGACCCGATGAGCCCCGCGCGTAAGCGCCGGATGTTCGATATGCAGATCCGGATGGGGTTCAAGGAGATCGAAGTCGGGTTCCCTTCGGCAAGCCAGACCGATTTCGATTTCATCCGCGAGCTGATCAGCGAGAACGCCATCCCCGAGGACGTGACCGTCCAGGTGCTGACACAGTGTCGCCCGGAACTGATCGAGCGGACGTTCCTGGCCTGTGAAGGCGCGGCGAAGGTGATCGTGCACTTCTACAACTCGACGTCGATCCTGCAGCGGCGCGTGGTGTTCCGGGGCGAGAAGGACACGATCCAGAAGATCGCCACCGACGGCGCCCGCAAGTGCGTCGAGGAAGCGGCCAAATACCCCGATACGCATTGGCGTTTCCAATACTCCCCGGAGTCTTACACCGGCACGGAGCTGCAGTATGCGCTGGAGGTGTGTAACGCCGTCGGCGACATCATCGAGCCGACACCGGACAACCCGATCATCTTCAATCTGCCGTCGACGGTGGAGATGACAACTCCGAATGTGTACGCCGACTCCATCGAGTGGATGAGCCGTAACCTGGCTCGGCGCGAATCGGTGATCCTGAGCCTGCACCCGCACAATGACCGCGGAACAGCGGTCGCCGCAGCGGAATTGGGCTATCAGGCAGGTGCTGACCGCATCGAGGGCTGCCTGTTCGGCAACGGTGAGCGCACCGGAAACGTATGCCTGGTGACGCTGGGGCTGAATCTGTTCAGCCGCGGCGTGGATCCCCAGATCGACTTCTCGAACATCGACGAGATTCGGCACACGGTCGAGTACTGCAACCAGCTGAAGGTTCCCGAGCGGCATCCGTACGGCGGCGACCTGGTCTACACCGCCTTCTCCGGCAGCCACCAGGACGCCATCAACAAGGGCCTGGACCAAATGAAACGCGATGCGGACGAGGCGGATTCCGACGTCGACGACATCCTGTGGCAGGTGCCGTACCTGCCCATCGACCCCAAGGACGTCGGGCGCAACTACGAGGCCGTGATCCGGGTCAACTCGCAGTCCGGCAAGGGCGGCGTCGCCTACATCATGAAGTCTGATCATGGACTGGTGCTGCCGCGGCGCCTGCAGATCGAATTCGCGCAGTCGATCCAGCGCATCACCGACGGCGAGGGTGGCGAGGTGAACCCCAAGGAGATCTGGGATGTCTTCGCCGAGGAGTACCTGGCACCGATCGTCCCGCTGGAGCGGATCCGCCAGAAGGTGACCGCGTCCGAGGAGGACGGTGGCACGGATTCCATTGCCGCCGTGGTGAAGATCGACGGTAAGGAAACCGAAGTCCACGGTACGGGCAACGGCCCGCTGGCCTCGTTCGTGGATGCGCTGTCCACCGTGGGTTACGCCGTCAACGTCTTGGACTACTCCGAGCACGCCATGAGCGCAGGCGATGACGCGCAGGCCGCCGCGTACGTGGAAGCCATGGTTGTCGGCCCCGATGGCGGTGAGGCACAGACGGTGTGGGGTGTCGGTATCGCGCCGTCGATCACCACCGCGTCCCTGCGGGCAGTGGTATCGGCCGTCAACCGTGCTGCGCGCGCCTAGCCCAGCACTTCCCCCAGAATCCGGAATTAGTCTGGCTCCCAGGGAGATTCACATTGACTAATACCAGAGGTACACACCGGTGACGGTGAGCGGCTCCACGAGGTACCAGTACGGAGATGACGCGGGGCAGCAGTACGTGGACATGTGGACATCGCAGTCTGCACGTGGCCTGGCGATTCTTGTGCATGGCGGCTATTGGAGATCCACATATAGCGCGGACGTCATGGAGCCCTTGATCGCAGACCTGGTGGCGCGGGGCTGGGACGTGGCCAACGTCGAGTACCGACGGGTAGGTTCCGGCGGTGGCTACCCGATAACGCTGCAGGATGCGGCTGCCGGAATTGAATGCGCCGTACGAACGCGCGCGAACAGCGTCGAACGCACCGCACTGGTAGGCCACTCGGTGGGCGGCGAGCTGTCGCTACTCAATGCGAAACAGGCAGACCTGGTATTGGCGTTAGCGCCAGTGACCGACGTCCGACGCACGTTCGACGAAGACCTGGGTGACTCAGCCGCCGGACCGTTCATGGGTGCCACACCAGGTGAGAACCCAGCGGGCTACCAGCTCGCATCACCGCGGTGGCAACTACCCATCACCACTCCGGTACTCATCACGCATGGCGTGGACGACGATCGCGTTCCCATCGAGCACTCTCGCAGCTATCGTGATGCCGCCGTCGAATCTGGGTGTGATGTCGAGCTACGCGAGTTCGAGAACCTGCCGCACGGCGACGAAATCGATCCGAACGGCCCCCACTGGCTGGACGCCGTTGTCTGGCTAGCGACAAAGCCGCTGTGACATCTACTTTCTAGTCCCGTAACGCCTACGGAACTTCTCGACCTGGCCGGCGGTATCGACGATCCGCCGGTCTCCGGTCCAGAACGGATGGGAGTCCGCTGTCACCTCGGCGGTGATCAGCGGATACTCCTGGCCCTCGAACTCGACGGTGCGAGTGCTCGTCGCCGTCGAGCGGGTCAGGAACATCTTTCCGGTGGTGGTGTCCTGGAAGACGACAGAGTGATAGTCGGGGTGTATTCCGGGTTTCATCAGTGGTTCCCTTCTGTGTTGTATTCGCCGTAGGAGAGGAAATCCTCAAGCTCGGACCCGTGCTCGCACGGGTCCTCATGCCAATCGCCAAACGGATCGCTGAACTCTTCCCAGCTTGCGGGCCTTGCCATTTCGTCATCGGTGAGCAGCGCACCGCGCAGGGCGTCCAGCACCTCGGCACTCTCTGCGCCGCATACCAGCACCGTCATCGCGGTATGCCGGTCTCCAAACCGGTAATCCCACATGAGGTCGGCAAATGCCCGTCGCTCCAGATCTGCCTGCCGTACCTCCGCCGAATCCATGGCCGCTAGCCACTTCCCGGCCGCCGACACCCTGAGCCCACCACCCGCGGACTCCAGCCACATTGCCTGCCGATCCTGGGTCGCCAGCCACAATCGGCCCCGCGTACGGATCACGCCGTCCAGCAGTAGGTCGATCGCGGCATGCAGCCGCTCCGGGTGAAATGGCCGGCGCGCATTGAATTCCACCAGCGCGATCCTGCCGTCAACGGCCAGGGAGGGCTGCCCCGCGAGTAGCGCGCCATGTGGGTCGTCCGCCCGACCACACCGCGCGTCGTCCTCCAGATGGTCGAGGGCTTGTTCGACTCGGCCAACACGGGCGGTGATGCGTGCGCGCGGCGCCAAGCGCCGCAGCACCGAAAGCACCTCGGGTTCGGGATTGCGTACCACCAGCACGTCGGCGAACTCGGCCTGACCGATCACCACCTGGGCCACCGTCCGGCCGTCGTCGAGCTCATCATCCCCGAGGGCCTGCTCCAGCCAGTTCGCGGTATCGACACAAGAGACCACCCCCGCGATTTCCACATCACGTGCCGCCGGTCCATCGATGTACCCCGGCCCCATGCGAACGGGCACCGCCTTGATCGCCCAACAGATCGGATCGGCTTCCAGCCATGGCTCCAGATGCAGCACGATCCGTCCCACATCTTCCCGGCGATGCAGCTTGCGCAGCAGCACGAGCAGATCGTCACGGACGGTGCAGGAAACGCAGCCGTGGGCCAGTTCCAGAACGGTCACCTGAGGGTCCCGGACTCCACCGCCGGATACGACGGACCGCTTGACGATGTGCCCGTCAAACCGGTGCGTGACGACGACGGTTCCTGGGTCGCGCGCCAAGACATCCACGACCGCGTCGGTATCGGTCTGTCCGGATACGAGTAGCACCGGCGTGCGCATGACTTCTCCCTCTTGGGCCTATTGGAAACGATTTTCATTACTACGGGCTTCACGGTACAGTCCAGATCAGCACTTGTCGAAAACGATTCCCATTATCAAATGGGCATGAATGGAGGTCCGTTGTCCGCGCATTGCGAGGTGACCGGACGGTCGCCAGGCTTCGGTAACGCGGTATCGCATTCGCACCGCCGTACCCGTCGCCGCTGGTCACCCAATATCCAGCTCAAGACGTATTACCTGCCCTCAGAGGACCGGCGCATCAAGCTCCGGGTGAGCACCAAGGGCATCAAGGTGATCGACCGCGACGGCATCGAGGCCGTGGTGGCACGGCTGCGCGCGCAAGGGCGGAAGTTCTGATGGCGCGCAATGAGATCCGGCCCATCGTGAAACTGAAGTCCACGGCGGGCACCGGATACACGTACGTGACCCGCAAGAACCGGCGCAACGACCCGGACCGGATGGTCCTGCGCAAGTACGACCCCGTTGTGCGCAAGCACGTGGATTTCCGAGAGGAGCGCTGAGATGGCCAAGAAGTCTAAGATCGCCAAGAACGAGCAGCGTCGCGTCATCGTCGAGCGTTATGCCGAGCGACGCGCGGAGCTCAAGGAGATCATCCGGCACCCCGCGAGCAGCCAGGAGCAGCGACTGGCCGCCCAGGCCGAGCTGGCCCGCCAGCCACGCGATGCCAGCGCGGTACGGCTGCGTAATCGCGATGCGGTAGACGGGCGACCCCGCGGCTATCTGCGCAAGTTCGGACTGTCCCGGGTGCGGGTCCGTGCACTCGTGCACGATGGGTCGCTGCCCGGCGTCCGGAAAGCGAGCTGGTGATGGCCACCAAGACACCTCGCAATCGTCGGGTCAAGGTCGCCGATACCAAGCCCAAGCCGAATCTCTTTGCCAAATTGGGTCTTTCATCGGTCGACTACAAGGACACCAATACCTTGCGACTCTTCATCTCCGAGCGCGGCAAGATCCGCGCCCGCCGGGTGACCGGTTTGACCGTGCAACAGCAGCGCCAGGTCGCCACGGCGATCAAGAACGCGCGCGAGATGGCGCTACTGCCCTACGCCTGAGCCCGAGTCAGCGCGGCTGCGGAATCGCGTTCTCCAACAGGAAGACGTGCTCCGGGCTGATCACCTTGGTGATCGCCGTGCCGAACAGCGTGCTGGGCTGCGCGGGCTGTTTGGCCACATCGGTGTTGAGCAGCGCCACCACCGTGGTCTGCTCGGCCGGCGAGTAGATGGCCAGTGTCTGGAAGCCGGGGATGCTGCCGTTGTGGCCGATCCATCCTCGCGCGTCGAAAATCCCTAAGCCATAACGGATATCGTCAGGGACTGGAGGCATCGCCACGGCCTGCAGGCGCTGCTCCTGGGTGGCGGGTGTAAGGAGCCTGCCGGTCGCCAGCGCGGGCACCCAGATCCTGAGATCTTCGAGTGTCGAGATCATCGCACCCGCCCATGAGGCCCACGACGGGCTCCAATCGGTGCTATCGACAAGCGGCCCGGTCGGCGTCAGCTGCGTGTAACCCTGCGCGTGCGGATCGGGAAGGGTATTGGTGTCCGGAAAGCTGGTGTGACTCAAGCCGAGTGGCTCGGCGATGTGCTCGCGCACGAACTCGGGCAACTTCTGTCCACTGACCTTCTCCACGACTTGCCCCAGCAGTACCGCATTGGTGTTGCTGTATTCATAGCCCTGCCCCGGCGGGAAGTTCGGCGGCTGCGTGAAAGCGTAATCGAGTAGTTGTTGAGTGCCGTAGCGGCGCTTCGGATCGGCCTCCAGGTCGCGGTTGAAGGCTAGCGACATCGAATAGTTGAACAGTCCGCTCTGCATCCGGGCGAGCTCACGCAGGGTGATCTTGTCTCCGCCCGGAACCCGGTCCACATACTTGGCAATCGGATCGTCGAGTCCCAGTTTGCCCTCATCGACAAGCTGCAGCACTGCGGTGACCGTAAAAGTCTTTGTCACACTGCCGATTCGGTGATAGAAGTCGGGGCGCATGGGCGCACGGGTCGCCGTGTTCGCGACTCCAAATGCCCGCACATACTGGCCCTTGGGCCCCCACACCCCGACAATGGCGCCGGGCACCGACGCGCTCGACAACACCTCATTGATGGCAGCGTCGAGCCTGGCCGATGTCTCCGCATCCAGATCAGTGACGGTAATGCGCGAGCGCGTCGCACACCCGCCGATAAGCAGCACGAGCGCGAGTACCACGCAGAGGATTCGGCGCATCAGAACAGCGAGTACTGCGCTCCGGCGCGGCTGGGAACCGTGAACTGCTCGATGTCGGTACCGCCGGCCACGCGTCGCACTTCAGTCATGAACGTTTCGTCATCCAACAGCGGCACACCGAGCGACCGTGCATGAAATCCCTTACCCTGCTCAGGGTTTGGCTGATTGCAGATCACCAGCGAGGTGTCCTCGTCAACCGTATCGGCATAGGCGAGGCCGGCCTGCATGATCTGCTCGACCAGCTCCTCGTGGGTGCGAGCGACCTCCGAACTCAGGGCCACTCGCATGCCCTGCACCAGCGGCTGACCCGCGATGAACGGGCCGGGATTGAGCCAGTGACACGGCTGGCGAGATGCCACGGTCTTGAGCGAGCGCAGCTCGTCGTGTGTCACCCGGCCGTTGGGCCAGCGCTTACGGGTGGTTTCGCGGATAGGAAGCCAGGTTCCGCGTTCCCGCGCCCGCTCAAGCACCTTCGGCAGCACCTCGGCAAGCACCCGGGCATCGTCATAGGCGTCGTGAGCCTTGAGCTGTTCGACGCCCCAGTGCGCGGCAAGGGTTTCCAGGCGCAGGTTCGGCGTCTCCAGGTCCAGACGCCGGGTCAGCTCGACAGTGCACATCACCGCCTCGGTAGGCAGCTCGGCGCCGGCCAGCTCGGCCTCCGCCGCTAGGAACGAATAGTCGAATCCGACGTTATGAGCGACCAATGTCCGGCCCCGCAGCAGCGCGATGAGATCGGGGACGACATCGGCGAACTCGGGCTGTCCCTCCAGCATCTCCGGGGTCAGGCCGTGCACATGCGTCGGGCCCGGATCAACACCAGGGTTGAGCAGACTCACCACACTGTCGGTGATGGTCCCGTCGGTGTCCAGCGCCAACGCCGCGACACTGATGACACGCGCCCGACCTGGCTGAAAGCCGGAAGTCTCCAGGTCAACGACCACCCACTTGGGGCTGTGGTCGGGCGTCTGCCCCCAGATCGGCATGACTCAGGATGGCATGTAGGACCGACAACATCGCGCCCGGCGCGCCGCCCTAGGCGCGCGGGGTGCGGAGAACCTGTCGCCCAATCGCATACTTGTGCACCTCGGTGGGGCCGTCGTACAGGCGGAAGGCGCGCATATCGCGGAAGATCATCTCCACCGGCGTCTCGTCGCTGATGCCGATACCGCCGAGTACCTGGACGCACCGGTCGGTGACCTTGAACAGCTCCTCGGACACGAATGACTTGGCCATCGAACTCTCGTGCCGGCCCTTGGCGCCGTTATCCATCATCCAGCAGGCGTGCCAGATGGTGAGGCGGCATTGATGCAGCGCGATCTCATTGTCGGCGAGCATGAAGGAGACTCCCTGGTGCTCGCCGATGGTCTTGCCGAACGAGGTCCGGGTGCGCGCGTAGTCGACCGCGATGTCCTGAGCGCGGGAGGCGGCCCCGAGCCACCGCATACAGTGCGTCAACCGCGCCGGCGCCAGCCGCAGCTGTGCGTACCGGAAGGCCTGGCCGGTCTCCCCGAGTAGCGCCTCACGCGGCAGGGTCAGATTGTCGAACCGCACCACCGCATGCCCTTCGGCATAGTTGCGGTCCATCGTGTTCATGATCCGTTCGATCACAATGCCTTCGGTGTCGCCATCACATAGGAACAGCGTGGGCCCCTCGGGCAGGTGGTCGTTGGCCTCCAGATTGGCCATGATGATCCACGTCTTGGCGCCGCGTGCTCCGGTGATGAGCCACTTGCGCCCGTTGATGACGAAGTTCTGGCCATCGAAGGTGGCCGAGGTCTTGAGCTGCGACGGGTCCGATCCGGCGCCGTCGGGTTCGGTCATCGCGAACGCCGAGCGCTGATGTCCCTCGATGACCGGGCGCAAGAACTTCTCGGACTGTTCCTCATTGGTGATCTTGCCGAGCAGGAACATATTGCCTTCGTCGGGCGCAGCGCAGTTCATGGCGATGGGTCCCAGGGTGGACCAGCCTGCCGCCTCGAAGATCACCGCTTGCCCGATATGCGAAAGACCCCAACCTCCATAGGATTCCGGCGCCTGCACGGTCAGCAGCCCGGCCTCTCGGGCCTTGCCGACGAGCTCGTTCCGCAGTTCGTCGGTGGGTCCGTGCGCGGTCAGACGAGGGTCGCGCTCGTAGGGAATCACGGTCTCGGTGACGAACTCGCGCACCCGCTGCGCCTTCGCGGCCAGCTCTTCCGGAATGCTGAAGTCGATCATATCTCTCCCTCGGTGAATTGTGTTGCCGCCCAATCAAGGACGGACATGGCAATGTTCTCGAAATCTGCGTATCCGGCGCCGATGAGATCACCGGACTGCCACTTGCGGTACAGCTGCATCCAGGCGACGGCGAGGCGGAGCCGCGCGCAGGCCACATGCCAGTGCAGCGGGCGCGGCTGCGTTCCGGCCGCGGCGAAGTAGGCATCGATAACGTCCCGGCGACTTCCGAATCCGGGTGTTGTGGTGGGCATCTGATGGACAGCACGCACGGCGGCCGGGTCACCCTGCTCCATCCAATACGAGACCAGAATCGCCAGATCAAATAGTGGGCAGCCACGGGTGGTCATATCCCAATCGATGACGGCGTTGGGAGACAACGTTTCCCGGTCGACAAGCATATTGTCGAGCTTGAGGTCCATGTGCAGCAGCGAAACTCCCGCGGGCTCGGGAATCTGCCGCTCCAGCTGTGAGGTCAGCTTCGTGACTACCCCGGGCAGGCCCTCGGGCCAGACGGCATGGGCCCGTCGAGTCCAACCGGTCAGCTGACGGTCCAGCAGGCCCTCGGGCTTGCCGAGTTCGCCCAATCCCACGGACTCGGGTTGCACCCGGTGCAGGGAGGTCATGGCTTCGATGAGGGTGGCGGTGATGCGTTCCGGGGCGTCTCCAGGTAGACCCTGCGGCAGCTCACCGCCGATCGCCAGTCCTTCCCGATACTCCAAAAACTGGAAGGGGGCACCCAGGACGTCCAGGTCGTCGCAGTACGACAGGCCTCGCGGAGCGAGTGTGAAGCCGTCGTTCAGACGCGAGAGCACTCGCCATTCGCGGGCCATGTCATTGGCGCCTTCGGCGATCGGACCCGCCGGCGGGCGGCGAAACACGGCCCGTTGGCCGTCGAGTGTCACCAGATAGTTGAGATTGGCCTTACCGCCGGCGAATTGTCGCGCCGTCGCCGTGTCGAGAGTGCGTCCCTGCCGCGTCGCCCACGCCGACAACGCAGCCCAATCCTGTGGCGTCGTCTCTGCTGTGGCGCGGAACACACGCGTTACCCTAGCCGCGTGCCCCAACCGGCTGGTTGGTTGGGTGGATGGTCACTCGTTTTCGCCGGTAGCGTCGATCAGCCGCCCCAGTATCCGCCGGAGTTCACGCTGATCATCGGCACTCAGCCGGCCGAACATCTCGCCTTCCGCGGCCCAGATCGCCGACTCCACGCGTTTGAGTAACGCCTTGCCCTTGGCAGTAACCCGGGCCGGTAGCGCTCGCCCCGAGGCCGGCACCGTCGGCCTGGACACCAGCGAGACGTTCTGCAACCCGTTGAGAACCTGATTCATCGCCTGCGCCGAGACATTGTGCTCGCGTGCCAGCTCGGCACTGGTACGGCCGGGGCTCTCGTTGAGCATCCGCAGGCACATGAACTCCGGCATCCCGAGCCCGAGCGGCCGCAGCGCAGCAAGGACCTGCGGACGCATCACGGCACCGGCCCGGAACATCAGGTACCCCAGTGGCTCGGCCTCATCGGATTCAGTCATCGCAAGCATCCTGGCATGAACCGTCCAGGACGCACGCAGACTCGCGCCCATTGATGCGGCACACGCGAGCGGTGGGCCCGGCCGGAGCGCCCCGTTTGTCGGCCGCGCGCGAGAGCCCGGCGTCAACCGAGCGGGCGAGTCGTTGCCGGGCAATGGATTATCGCCCCACGCGAAATTCTCAGCGTACTCATATCAAGAACCTTGACATGCCTAATTCGGCGCCTGTATCAAGGGAGTTGATACAGATGCAGTCGGCGACAGGCCAGCTGCCTGATCATCAGAAAAGGAGAGTTAGATGTCTGATTCATTTGCAAGCTCCGAAGGTCGCGGCCCCGGTTTCGGTGGATTCGACGGACCTGGGTTTGGCGGACCCGGATTTGACGGACCGGGGTTCGGCCCCGGCGGTTTCGGTCTGCGAATCAAGCGCGCAGTCACCGCCTCACTGCTGCTTGACGGACCGGCCAGTGCCGCAGAGATCGTGCAGCGTGTCTCGGATACGACCGAGGGTGAGATCACCCTTCCCGAGCCCGTGGTGGCGCGAGTCCTCGAACGGCTGGCTCATCGCGGCGTCGTGAAGACCGATGACGGCGTAGCCGGCCTGACCGAGTTTGGCCGGAAGGTGCTCGCGAAGCGGGGCATCACCACGCACACCGCACAGGCGCTCCGAGCCAAGCTCTTCCCGAAACTCATCAACGTTCTCAAGCTCCGCTCGGGTCTGGCCGAAATCGCCGGACTGGCTCGCGTTATCGCCGTGACCGGAACGGACGAGCAGAAGGAAAAGCTGGCCGAGGCCAGCGCCACCCTCCTGACCACAGTCAACGAGGTCAAACGATCGCTACAGAGCGCTGTCGCCTAGGAGCCGTTCAGCACTGCCCGTGTGGCCGTCCCCGCTGGCCGCACGGGCAGTGAACGCCCCCTCGACGACGGTGACATCGTCCTCGATCGAGGCCTCCAATAAACTCCGCGAGTGACCCAAGACCACCTCTCGGTGCGCGGCCGGATCGCACTGGCCGCAGGACGCGCGGCGCGCTGGGCGTCCCGGATCAGCGGTCGCGGCGCGGGCTCCATGATCGGCGGGCTCGTCGCGCTTAAGTTGGACAGCTCGGTGCTGACGCAGTTGGGCCGCGGACGTCGCACGGTCGTGATCACCGGCACCAACGGCAAGTCCACCACCACCCGAATGACCACCGCCGCGCTCGCGACAGTGGGGCCGGTGGCCACCAACACCGAAGGCTCCAACATGGATGCCGGCCTGGTCGCCGCTCTGGCCGGGACCCGCGAGGCCGAGGTCGCGGTGCTCGAGGTCGACGAGATGCACGTGCCGCATGTCGCGGACGCCGTCAACCCAGCGGCCATCGTGCTGCTCAACCTCAGCCGTGATCAGCTGGACCGCGTCGGCGAGATCAACAACATCGAGCGCACCCTGCGCAAGGGGTTGTCCCGGCACCGCACCGCGGTGATCGTCGCGAACTGCGACGACGTCCTCATGACATCGGCCGCATACGACAACCCCAATGTCATCTGGGTGGCAGCGGGCGGCGGCTGGGCCGGAGACTCGGTGAGCTGTCCGCGCAGCGGGGAACTCATCGTCCGCGACGGAAACCATTGGTACAGCACCGGAACCGACTTCTCCCGGCCCGATCCGCACTGGTGGTTCGATGACGATCGAATCTATGGGCCCAGCGGAATCAGCCTGCCGATGTCTCTGACACTGCCCGGTACCGCCAACCGCGGCAACGCCACGCTCGCGGTGGCCGTGGCTGTCGAGCTCGGCGCCCGCCCCGGTCCGGCCGTCGATGCGGTATCCGCCGTCGATCAAGTGGCGGGCCGCTACCGCAGCATCCACCTGGGCGACCACACGGTGCGCCTGCTGCTGGCCAAGAATCCGGCCGGCTGGCAGGAGGCGCTGTCGATGGTCGATACCGACGCCGACGGACTCGTCATCGCGGTCAACGGACAGGTGCCGGACGGCGAGGATCTGTCCTGGCTATGGGATGTCAACTTCGAACATTTCGCGTGCGATAACCGTGCCGACGATGACATGACCACCGTGCCGCCTGTCGTCGCGTCCGGAGAGCGCGGCACCGATTTGGCGGTCCGGCTGACGTATGCCAGCGTCACACACACCCTGCACCATGACCCGGTACAGGCCATCAAGGCCTGCCCACCCGGCAAGGTCGACGTGATCGCCAATTACACGGCGTTCCTCAACCTCAACCGTGCGCTGACCAAAGGTGGTGCGGCATGAGCGAATCCACCGTCCGAGTCGGCCTGGTGCTGCCCGACGTCATGGGCACGTACGGCGATTCAGGCAATGCCGTGGTGCTCCGGCAGCGGCTGCGGATGCGCGGCATCGACGCCGAGATCGTGGAGATCACCCTGGCCGACCCCGTCCCAGACTCCCTGGACGTGTACACGCTGGGCGGGGCAGAGGATTACGCCCAGCGGCTCGCCACCCGCCATCTCATCGCGCATCCGGGATTGCAGCGCGCCGCTGAACGCGGTGCACCGGTGCTGGCGATCTGTGCGGCAATCCAGGTGCTCGGGCACTGGTACGAAACGTCATCCGGGGAGCGAGTCGAAGGCGTCGGGCTGCTCGACGTCACCACCAGTCCGCAGGAAAAGCGCACCATCGGTGAACTGGCCGGCGTGCCCATCATGGACGAGCTCGAAGACACCCTTACCGGATTCGAGAATCACCGCGGCGGAACGGTTTTAGGACCCGCTGCGGCTCCGCTGTCCAGAGTTGCCCGCGGTGCCGGGAACCGTGCCGGTGACGGTACCGACGGCGTGGTGCAAGGCAGCGTGATCGCCACCTACATGCATGGTCCGTGCCTGGCACGCAATCCCGAGCTGGCAGACCTGTTACTCGCTCGTGCCATGGGTGTGCCGCAGCTGACCGCGCTGGATCTGGACGAGGTAGCGCGGCTGCGTAAGGAACGGCTCAAGTCTTGAGCGGCGAGCGCACTCGCCTGTGCGGTTCCGCGGCCACGCCGATCTCCTAGTGCGCCACGTGCCGGATCGTGAATTCGAGTAGTCGATTACTCACGTAGGCACGGCCGTACGCGCAATACGTTCCTCGGGCATTCAAGGTTCATGCCGAACGCCCAAAGGAGCGATTGTGACAAGCGAATCAGTAACACGGTTCTTAAAGGCCGAACGGCGCAGTTTTACTGTGCCAGAAGAGAAATCGGTAATTGTCGATCCCAATGAACGCGAATGGGCGGAGGTGACACACCGCCTGGAAATCGCCGGATTCGACGACCTTCAGGCACTGCGGCTCGTCCCAGAGCGTTTGGAGGAGCGCACCGCACGCCAAGCCATAGCGGCCGACGACATCGAAGCACGCGAGATCGCCCGGCGTATGGCCGAAACCGTGGCCGAACACCCCGACGCCCAGGATTCTTGCTGTACACCGTGTGCCAGCAAGAGCGACGGGCGCGCGAGCTACCCAGCACGACTCGGTCAGCTCTACCGCGAAATCCGGCCGGTGACGCACACGAATCTGTCACGCGCAGTTGGCGATGCACTTGGGGTGCCGGTGGAGGTCGACAGTCTGGAGGCGAAGATCACCCATTCATTCGCCCAACGGTTCGCCGCACACGTCACCCACATACCGCTGGTAGTCGTGCTGTTCAAAGACATCGAGATCGGCAGAAACGCCACGCTGACATTGGGATCAAAGGCGAAGAGCCTGTGGGCCAACGACATCCGCATCCATTCCGGAGGGCGACTCGTTATCACTTCCAGCTACATCAAAATTCGCGCGACATCCGTCCGCGGCAACCTGGCCTAGACAGAAGGAAAAACAACCATGGCGAACATCATCAGCAATGGCCCAAACGGCGATGCCGGAGCAACAGGAGCGCAGGGTCCCCAAGGGCCCACGGGCGCGGCAGGGGCCATGGCGAACTGCAATTGGCTTGACGACGACTGTGCCACCCGAGGCGGGACCGGCGGAACCGGAGGCAACGGTGTGGCCGGCGGTCCAGGCGGACCGGGCGGCCACGGCGGCGTGATCGACTTCGAGGTAGAGACCTTCATGGACGGCGTATCGCTGCAAGCCAAGGGCGGCCGTGGTGGGAATGGCGGAACCGGAGGAGTCGGCGGAACCGGAGGCACCGGAGGCAAAGGCGGCGACGGAGACGACTGCGAATTCGGAAGAACTGGCGGCAATGGCGGGACCGGTGGTCGCGGCGGAGATGGAAATTTCGCCGGCCCCGGCGGCAATGGCGGCGTTATTCTCGTCAAGTGCCAGCACGACCTGTCCCTGGGCACTCATCCGATGGACGTGTCGGCGGGCACTGGTGGCAATGGCGGAATCGGTGGCGGCAGCGGTCCTGGCGGATCGGTGGGCGCGAACGGTGCGACGACCGGTGTGTTCTCGTCCTCATCGGACTGCAGTGGACCGGGACCTCAACCCAATCCGGGCGCACCCGGCGATCCAGGGACCTCGGTGACGGTGTCAGGAGCGCAAGGCAACCCCGGTCAGGCGCAATTCCTCATCGTCCCCTGAACGTAAGAAGGCACGTCAGAGGGGGCGGCGTCCGGAGAGGGCGCGCCCCAGAGTCAGCTCGTCGGCGAATTCCAGGTCCCCGCCCATCGGCAGACCGGACGCCAACCGGGTGACGGACAGCCCGGGGAAATCGCGCAGCATCCGTACCAGGTAGGTGGCCGTCGCCTCCCCCTCGGTATTCGGATCGGTGGCGATGATGACCTCCGAAATGGAGACCCCATCTTCTTCGGTTCCTATGCGCGTCAACAGCTCCCGAATGCGCAGTTGATCCGGGCCGACACCCGAGAGCGGGTCGAGCGCGCCACCGAGTACGTGATAACGACCGCGGAACTCTCGGGTGCGCTCGACAGCCTGCACATCCTTGGGCTCCTCGACAACGCAGACCAGTGCGAGATCACGTCGCGGATCCGAGCAGATACGGCAGCGTTCCTTATCGGAAACGTTCCCGCAGACCTCACAGAACTGAACGCCATCGCGCACCCGGGTCAGGGCCGCGGTCAGTCGATCGATATCGGGCGCCTCGACGCCCAACAGATGAAAGGCGATGCGCTGCGCGCTCTTAGGTCCTACGCCGGGCAGCTTGCCCAGTTCGTCAATGAGGTCCTGGACCGGCCCCTCAAACACCGGGCAATCCCAGCCCTCCACCAAGATCACCGAGACCGCCGGCGAGCGGGCCCAACCGCTGGCTTGCGAGTTCCTGCGTCTTCGCGGTCAGATCGGCGAGCGCACCGATGACCAGGTCCTGCAGCGTCTCGACATCTTCGGGATCGACGATTTTCGGGTCGATCTGCACGTTGGTCACTTCGCCGGTGCCCTTGCCGGTGATCCGCACCAGGCCGCCACCGGACTCCCCGGTGACCTCGGCCGCCGCGATCTGCGCCTGAGCAGCCATCAGCTGCTGCTGCATCTGCTGTGCCTGCGCGAGCAGGGCGGACATATCCGGGGCGCCTCCGGGTTGCATGTGTCTCCTTAAACGGCGGGTATCAAGTTGGTCACGCTCGCCGGGCCTCGGCGGGTCGTCAACAAGGGTAGCCGCCGCCCGGGCTACCGTGGCCAGGTGCGAGTGAGTTTTTGGCGTGCCGCGGGCCTGACTGGCGTGACGCTGCTAACGGCGGCATCCGTCACGGTGCTGCCCGCCGTCACACCGGCGGCCTCCACCAGCTTCACCGCCAGCGCGGCACCCGGTATCGCCGGACGCATCGTCGTGCTGGACCCGGGTCATAACGGAGCCAACGACGGCTCGATCAACAATCAGGTACCCGACGGGCGCGGCGGCACCAAGAGCTGCCAGACCAGCGGAACCGTCACCGACGGCGGATACCCCGAGCACACCTTCGCGTGGAACACCGTGCTGCTTATCCGTCAGCAGCTGACCCAGCTCGGCGTGCGCACGGCCATGACCCGTGGTGACGACGACAAGCTCGGCCCGTGTATCGACAAGCGTGCGGAGATCGAGAACAGCTTCAACCCCGACGCGGTGGTGAGCATCCACGCCGACGGCGGCCCGGCCGGCGGCCACGGCTTCCATGTCAACTTCTCAAACCCCCCGGTGAACGCCGTGCAAGGCGAGCCGACGGTGCGCTTCGCCAAGACCATGCGCGACAGCCTGCAAGCCGCGGGCCTGACACCGGCGACCTACATCGGCACCGGCGGGCTCTACGGCCGCTCCGACCTGGCGGGCCTCAACCTGGCCCAGCACCCGAAGGTGCTTGTCGAGCTCGGAAACATGAAAAACGCCCAGGACTCCGCGATGATGACCAGCCCCGAGGGCCGCGCCAAGTACGCGCAGGCCGTGGTTCAGGGCATCGTCGCCTACCTCAGCGGTACCGCACCGGCGCCGGGGGTAGACCCGGCGGCGGCGCCTGCACCCGGCGGTTAGGTCGCCGAACCTTCGACCGTCTTCTTCAGGTTGTCCAACACCTCGGCCTGAATTTTCTTGAGCCCCAACGGCGCAAAGGTCTTCTCGAAAAATCCCTTGATACCGCCGCCACCCGTCCACGCGGTCTTGGTGGTGACGGTGGAGCCGGTTCCGGCAGGCGCGACGGTCCAGCTGGTCACCAGCGTGGAGTTGGCGTCCTTCTCGATGACGGTATGTCCGGCCACGCTGACACTGGACTTGATGTCCCGCACCCGCGACTCCGTGGCCTGCAGCTTCCAGGCTGCGACGGTGCCCTCGCCCTGACCGCCTTCGAGCACCTGGTAGTCGCGGTAGTGACCGGACAAAATCTTCGGGCGCACAGTCTGGTAATCGGCAACCGCGGCGAGCACAGCCTCGGGTGCCGCGTCGATCAACACCGAACTGGACGCACTGACCTGACCCATGAGTTCTCCCTCGCTACGACTTGGTTCTACTACTGGTTGTAGTCGCAGTCTAAGGGTCGCCCACGAGATCGCCGAGGCGACGTTCACCGTCCACCGTCTGGCCACCCCGTTGCAGAAAGAGCGCGATTCTTTGGGTGCTGTGCACGTCGGCGAACGCCGCAACGATGGCTGCCCGCTCCGCGGCCAACCCCGGCTCCAGGTCGGTGACCAGCGCATCTACCGTGCTCTTGGCGCCAGCGATCAGTGCGAGCGGATTGACGGCGATGCGCCGGGCGAGTCGATTCACGAACCGCCACCCCTCATCGGGGTCCAGGGCACGATTCACCCAGCCGTATCGCTCCGCCAGGTCAGCATCGAAATCCTCGTGACCCAAAATCACCTCGAGTGCGCGCGCCCGACCCATGCCCTGGACCAAGTGCTGGGGGCCTGAACCCGCCGGCACGATGCCCAGACCCGTCTCCACCTGATTGAAGACGGCCTTGCCGCGCACCGCGAAGCGCATGTCCAGATTGAGGAGGAATTCGCTTCCCCCGCCCGCGACCCGACCCTCCACGAGGGCGATAGTGGCCTGGCGCAGCGCGCGAAACCTGCCGACCAAGCGTTGGAAGGATTCGACGGACTCGGCAGTACGGGCCGAATCCGTTTGCAGAATTTCGACATTCAGGTGCGCGATGAAGAAGTCGGGGTTGGCGCTGCCGAACAGCACCACCGTCACGTCGTCACGGTCGGCCAGCCATCGGGCCAGGCGCGACAGGCTCGCCATGAGTGGCCCGTCGAGCAGATTGAGTGGGCCGTTGTCGATTGTGACGGTCAAGATTCGGTCCGCGAGCACGCAGTGCAGACCGGTGAGCTCGGGTGGCATCAGAATGCGACGGATCCCGGCGGCAGCCCGAGTTCCACCCGTCCGAACAGCTCGTAGGCAGAATCGGTGTCGTAGACAACATGTGTGGACAGCGTGTTCACGTCACGCAGGTGACGCTGCAGTGGCGAGTCTTCGTACTGCGCGGAGGCACCGCACGCCTCGACGGCCTCGGCGATGGCCTGCTTGCAGACCTCGACAACGTAGGCGCAGTTGCGGCGCACCGCCACCCGATCCTCCGTCGTCAATCCCTCGCCAGAACGCAGCTTGCCCTCCACATCGCGCACTGTCTGCAATAGCAGGGCCCGCGCCGACTCTGCCTGCGCGGCAACATGCCCCATGCGGCGGTGCGCGGTGGCGAGTTTGGACTGCTCCTGCATCGAGTAGCGCATCACCCGGGTCTTGATCTTCTCGGTGAACAACTCCACCGTGCCCAACGCCATGCCCACCGCGGGCGCGGCCGCGACATTGGAGAGGGCACAGAACAGCGGTATGCGGTAGATCGCGGCGCCATGGAGGTCGGCGGACGGTGACTGTCCGCGCGCGAGCGGGCCGAACTCCTGCACCCGATGCTCGGGGACGAACACGTCATTGACCGCGATATCCATGCTTCCGGTGCCCCGCAGGCCGGAGGTGAACCAGGTATCGATGACCTCGAGATCATCTCGCGGAATCATGAAGGTGCGCAGATCCGGATATTTCGGCGCTTCCTCGTGCTGCACGACAGCGGCGACCGACGCCCACGATGAGTGCCAGACACCGCTGCCGAATTGCCAACGCCCACTTATCTTGTAGCCCCCCTCGATCGGTACGGCGACACCCGACGGCGACCAGCTGCCCGGAAACAGCAGGGGCGAGCCGGCGGGCACCGAGCCGAACATCTCGTCCTGCAGCTTCTCGGGGAACAATCCGGCGAGCCAGTTGTGAATTCCGTAGATACAGAATGTCCAGGCGGTCGATCCACAGACCTTGCCCACCTCGATGACCGCGCTGACCAACGTTTCCAGGCTGGCCTCGTCACCTCCGTAACGCCGCGGCGCCATCAGGCTGAACAGACCCGATTGCGACAGTTCGGCAATGGTCTCGTCGGGCATCCGGCGCAAGCGCTCCGCCTCGAGCGCCCGTGCGGCGATGTTGGGTGCCAGCTCGCGTGCCCGCTCCACGGCATCGGTCCGCACTGCTGTCGAACTCGTCATCAAAACCTCGCAACCTGCGTAATCATTAGGGGATGACACGCGATCGGACTGAAACTGAATCTCGATTCAGGTTTAATGTAGCCTTGGCTGGTGGTGATGTCTAGCGATTCCGCGATCCAGCCCGTCCCCGTCGAACAGCCCTCGACGCAACGTGGCCGCAGCACGCGCCGCGCCCTGATGGATGCGGCGCGTGAGGTCATCTCCAGGGTCGGGTACGCCGAGACCCGCGTCATCGACATCACCACCCAGGCCGGGAAATCCGTCGGGGTCTTCTACAACTACTTCACCGACAAGGCTGAGCTCCTGCGCACCATGGTCGACGAGTTCCGGGACGAGGCGTACACCCGCGGCGACACCGTCGAGACGGGTGATCGCGCACCGTACGAGGTGATCCGGGACATCGTCACCGTGTACTGGACCACCTATCGCGACCACGCACCGGTGCTCTCCGGGGTATTCCAGGCGGCGCAGATTGATCCGACATTCGTTGAGTACTGGCGGGACCTGCGTGCCCCGGCCCGCACGATGATCGCCAAAAACATTCGGCGGCTACAGAAACACGAGTACTGCCCGGGGATGGATCCCGATATCACCGCGTCGGCGATCGGGGCGATGATGGACTACTTCTGTTACGTCTGGCTGGTCGAGGGTGGCGAGACCGGGCGCAGCTCGATCACCGATGAGGAGGCCATCGATACGCTGGCCCGCATCTGGTTCAACGCGCTGTGGTGGAAATCCGAAGGCGCGCATGGTGCCACCTGACTGGGTGGTCGAACTTCTCTCCCGCGCAGAACTCGTGCCACTGGATGCGCAACCGGTGACCGGAGGGGTGTCCTCCGACGTGTGGCGCGTACGGCTGAGGTCGGGCGAATCGGTGGTGGCCAAGCGCGCCGTTGAACGGCTCCGTGTGCAGGCCCACTGGATAGCACCCCTGGAACGCAACACCTTTGAGGCCCGCTACCTCGTCCGTGCGTCACGGATCGTTCCGTCTTTCACACCTCGGGTTGTCACGTCCGCCGAGGATCTACACGCGTTCGCGATGACCGATCTGGGGCCAATCCCGTCCTGGCGGGAAGATCTGGCGGGCGGGCGCATCGACCCGGAGATCGGCGCGGTGCTCGGCGCACGCCTCGCCACCGTTCACGCCCAGACGGCCGGTGATGCCACGGTGGCAAGCGAATTCGCAGCCGACAATCTCTTCGAGGCGTTACGGATAGAACCGTACCTGCGCTACACCGCAGAGCGCCTCCCACAACACTCGACGATCCTGATGCGGCTGGCCGACGATCTCGCGGGCACGCACCTCGCGCTGGTTCACGGGGATGTGAGCCCGAAGAACGTCATCGTCACCGCGGACGGACCGGTGCTGACCGACGCCGAATGCGCCTGGTACGGCGACCCCGCGTTCGATCTGGCGTTCTGCCTTAATCACCTACTGCTCAAGCGAATATGGAAACCGCAGCACCGCGAACTGCTGCATGACACAAGCGTGCGACTCTTCGCCACGTACCTACAGGGGGTCTCCTGGGAGCCACCGGACGCGGTGGCCGCACGTACCGCACGCCTCCTGCCCGCTTTGGCTCTCGCCCGCGTCGACGGGCGTTCCCCTGTGGACTACCTATCTGCCGCCCAAAGGGATTCACTGCGCAACCGTGCGGGGCAGGCCCTCCATGAATCGGCCGCCGACCCGCTGGCCATCGCACAACAGTTAGAGGGATGATGACCGGAACACAAATCAGTGAAGTGCACGCACGGCGGGTGTGGGATTCACGGGGGCGGCCGACCCTCGAAGCGGAACTGCAGCTGGCCGACGGCAGCATCGGACGGGCGATCGCGCCCGCCGGAGCGTCCCGAGGCAGCGGTGAGGCCACCGATTTACGCGACGGCGGCCGGCCTTTCGCCGGCTACGACGTGACTTCGGCGGTCGGGGCCGCACGCGGCCTAGCAGAACATCTCGTGGGCGTCGACGCCACCGATCAGAAGGCCGTCGACACGGCGCTCACAGCGGCAGACGGGTCGGACGCGTTCTCCCACATCGGCGGGAACACCGCGGTCGCCATGTCGATGGCGGCCGCGCACGCCGCAGCCGCGTCCCATGGAATTCCGTTGTGGCGGTATCTGATCGGTGACCAAACCGCGGCGATGCCACTGCCGGAGATTCAAGTGATCGGCGGGGGCGCCCATGCCGCGCGCCGCACCGATGTCCAGGATTTCATGGTGGTACCGGCGGCCGCCGATAGCATCGAACAGGGACTCAACTGGGTGGCGGAGATCCATCGCGCTTGTGGGGCATTGCTTTCCGAGCGAGGCCGACTCGCCGGGGTGGCCGATGAAGGCGGCTGGTGGCCGGTGGTGGACTCCAACGAGGATGCTTTGGAACTGCTGGTCGCCTCCATCGAGCGGGCCGGCCTGCAGCCGGGCACCCAGGTCACCATCGCGTTGGACATCGCATCGAGCGAGTTCGGTAGTGGTGGCCGCTACCGCCTCGGGCTCGACGGCACCGAACTCGACTCCGACGCCTGGTCGGAGGTTCTGATCGGCTGGATCGATAAGTATCCGATCGCTTCCATCGAGGATCCCCTGGCCGAGGACGATCCGGCCGCCCTGGCCCAGTTCACCCAAGCAGTGGGACACCGCGTCCTGGTCGTCGGTGACGATTTCACGGTGACCAACGCCGGGCGCGTGCTCCGAGCAACCGCGGCCGGAGCATGTAACGGCTTGCTGGTGAAGCCAAATCAGGCGGGAACACTCAGTGCCGCCAAGTCTGCGCACGACACCGCTCACGACTGTGGATGGGACACCATCGTCTCCGCGAGATCGGGTGAGAGCGAGGACGTCACCATCGCGCACCTAGCGGTCGGCTGGGGTGCCGAGCAACTCAAGGTTGGCTCCATCACCAGATCTGAACGCACCGCGAAGTGGAACGAGCTGCTCCGCATCGACGAACAGCTTGGCGGAGCACCGATTCGGTTAGGACGATTGACCCTGGGTTAGTCGCGCTTGGTCGCCGAATCACGATCTCGGGTGCGCCTGGCCCGGAACCGGGCTAGCGTAGTAACTGTGCCTATCTCATTAGGATCGGCGCACGCCGAGGGAGTGAACCGGCTGCTACGGAGTTACCGGGCCATTCCCGCGACGGCGACCGTCCGCTTGGCTAAGCCCACGTCAAATCTGTTCCGCGCAAGGGCAAAGCCGACTACACCGGGCCTGGATATCTCGGGCCTCACCGGTGTCATTGACGTGGACAGGGTCAACAGGACTGCCGATGTGGCCGGCATGTGCACCTATGAGGACCTGGTCGCCGCGACACTCCCCCACGGTCTCTCACCGTTGGTGGTGCCACAGCTCAAGACCATCACGCTCGGCGGCGCGGTCACCGGACTCGGAATCGAATCCGCGTCCTTCCGTAACGGGCTTCCCCACGAGTCCGTTCTCGAGATGGACATCCTCACCGGCTCGGGCGAGATCATCACCGCATCGTCAGACCAACATGTCGATCTGTACCGCGGTTTCCCCAATTCGTACGGCACCTTGGGCTACTCGGTGCGTCTGCGTATCGAACTAGAGCCCGTGACACCGTTCGTTGCCCTGCGGCACATCCGATTCCACAATCTCGATGAATTGGTCTCGGGGATGGAGTCGATCGTGGACTCGGCGTCCTTCCAGGGCGAACGCGTGGACTACCTGGACGGGGTGGTATTCACGGCCGACGAGTCGTACCTGATCCTGGGCACCCAGACGGATGCACCGGGCCCGGTGAGCGATTACACAGGGCAACAGATCTACTACCGATCGATCCAGCACGCGAACGGAACCAGCAACGATCGCCTGACCATTCACGACTACCTATGGCGTTGGGACACCGACTGGTTCTGGTGCTCCCGCGCGTTCGGTGCGCAGAATCCGCGCATCCGCAGGCTTTGGCCACGAAAATACCGGCGCAGCAGCGTCTATTGGAAGATGATCGGCCTCGACCAACGCTACGACATCGCCGACCGTATCGAGAGATTCAACGGACGCGTGGCCCGGGAACGTGTCGTACAGGACGTCGAGGTGCCGATCACCAACACCGCGGAGTTCCTGCGGTGGTTCCTCGACGAGGTACCGATCGAGCCGGTGTGGCTGTGTCCGTTGCGGTTACGTGATAGCGAGGGATGGCCTCTGTACCCGATACGATCGGGACAGACATACGTCAACATCGGATTTTGGTCTTCAGTGCCCGCGGGCTCCGAAGACGGAGCCGCCAATCGGCTCATCGAATGCAAGGTCAGCGAGCTTGGCGGACACAAGTCGCTGTACTCCGAATCCTTCTACCCCCGTGATGAGTTCGAAGCCTTATACGGCGGCGAGCACTATCGGACACTCAAGAAGACGTACGACCCCGATAACCGATTGCTGGATCTCTATGCGAAGGCGGTGCGGCGACAATGACGACTACTCAGGCCAAGAATGAGCGCGGCGAGAACGGCAGGCTCTCGCTCGCCGAGATTCTGGAGATCATGGCGGCCGGGGACCTGCCGTTGCGCTTCAGCGCGTACGACGGCAGCAAGGCCGGTCCCGAGAATGCCGAACTGGGGCTCGACCTGTTGACACCGCGTGGGACAACATATCTGGCGACAGCTCCCGGCGATCTGGGGCTGGCACGGGCGTATGTCTCCGGCGATATCGAAATGCAAGGGGTGCACCCGGGTGATCCCTACGAACTGCTGAAGGCCATGGCCGACAAGCTGGACTTCAAGCGTCCACCGGCACGGGTACTGGCCAACATCGTCAGGTCGATCGGTTTCGAGCATCTGCGCCCCATCGCGCCGCCGCCGCAAGAGGCCCTGCCCCGCTGGCGTCGGGTGGTCGAGGGGTTCCGGCACAGCAAGACACGAGATTCCGAGGCCATCCATCACCACTACGACGTGTCGAACGCGTTCTACGAGTGGGTCCTCGGCCCGTCCATGACCTATACATGCGCGTGCTATCCAAATGTCGACGCCACCCTAGAGGAGGCGCAGGACAATAAGTATCGGCTGGTGTTCGACAAACTGGCGCTCCGGCCAGGAGACCGGTTGCTCGATGTGGGCTGCGGCTGGGGGTCGATGGTCAGGTATGCGGCGCGGCGCGGGGTGCACGCCATCGGTGTCACATTGTCGGCGGAGCAAGCCGCCTGGGCGCAGAAAGCAATTGCCGATCAAGGACTCTCGGATCTTGCCGAGGTTCGTCACGCGGACTATCGCGACACCACGGAGAGAGGGTTCGACGCGGTCTCCTCGATTGGACTGACCGAACACATCGGCATCGCGAACTATCCCGCCTACTTCCGGTTTCTGCAGTCACGCCTGAAGACCGGTGGCCTGCTGCTCAACCACTGCATTACCCGGCCCGACAACCGAACCTCTGCCGTCGCAGGTTATTTCATCGACCGCTACGTCTTCCCCGACGGCGAGCTGACCGGGTCAGGCAAGATCATCACCGAGATACAAAACGTTGGCCTGGAAGTGCTCCACGAGGAGAACCTGCGTCACCATTACGCGCTGACGCTCGCCGAGTGGTGCGCCAACCTCGTCGAACACTGGGACGAGGCGGTCGCCGAGGTAGGTGAGGCCACCGCGAAGGTGTGGGGGCTGTACATGGCGGGTTCACGACTGGGCTTCGAGCGCAACGTCGTTCAACTGCATCAGGTGCTGGCCACAAAGCTGGATGAACGCGGCGGATCCTCACTGCCGCTGCGCCCGTGGTGGCAGCCCTAACTGGGATCGATCTTGCGAGCGCCCAGCTCGTTCTGAAGTAGTTCCAGCGCAACCTCTTCGGGGTCGCGTCGCGGGCCGGTCTCGCCCTGTCCGGCCTCCGCGAGCATCTGCTCCTCCTCGTCCTCAGGGGACGAGGGTTCCGGCTCGGGCTCGGGAGCTGCCTCCGGCTCGGGCGTGGGGCGGCTGGGCCGGGTCACCACCCGCGGCGGGGACTTGCTGGCCTTCTGAGCGGGAGCCGGAGCGCCGGCTTCTCCACTGCCCACCTCGCAGCGGATCTCCCAGTCCACACCGAGCGCGTCCTTCAACGCGTCCCGGATGACCTCGGCATTGCGCGACTCGGTGATGCGCTTGGCCAGCGGCGGCGAATCATGCGACAACACAAGGGTCTTACCCTCGATGGCGCGCACCGTGGCACCGGAGAGCATGACCTCGGTGGTGCGGCTGCGATCCCTCACCTTGGACCGGATCTCGGCCCAGGCGTTGCGGACAGCAGTGGTGTCGAGGGCGCCGGGCTGGTGCGGCGCAGGTGCCGGAGCGGGCTCCGGTTCTGGCTCTGGTTCTGGTTCTGGCTCTGGTTCCGGCGCAGGAGCAGGCGGTACTGGCTCCGGGGTCGGCTCAGGCTCAGGCGCCGGGGTGGGAGGGGGTGGCGCTGGCTCCGGAGTGGGTTCCGGTTCCGGAGCGGGTTCCGGTTCCGGTGCAGGAACGGGTGCCGTTGGCGCGGGGGCTGGTGTCGGCGCGGGAGGCTCAGGCGCCGGAGCCGGTGGCGCGGGTGCTTCCGCAGCCGGTGCCGCGGGGGCCTGCGACCTACGGACAAAGCGCGGCGCCGCGCCTCCCCCATCGGCCTCGGGTACCGACATGTCCAGACGCTTCTCGATGCGTTCGACGCGCTGCAGTACAGCCGATTCCGCATCCGCGGCTGAAGGCAGCAGTAGCCGGGCACACACCACTTCCAGCAGCAGCCGGGGTGCCGTCGCGCCACGCATCTCCCCGAGCCCGGCGTGCAGCACCTCGGCGTAGCGGGTCAGTGTCGCGGGGCCGATGCGCTCGGCCTGTTCACGCATCCGCTCCAGCACATCCTGCGGCGCGTCAACCACACCGCGCTCCGCGGCATCCGGAACGGCTTGCAGGACAATCAGATCCCGGAAGCGTTCCAGCAGATCTGTGCCGAATCGGCGCGGATCGTGTCCGGCATCCATCACGCCTTCGATGGCTCCGAAGACCGCGGCGCCGTCACCGGCGGCGAGGGCGTCGACCGCATCGTCGATCAGCGCGATATCGGTGACGCCCAGCAGCGCGAGTGCCCGCTGGTACGTGACGCGTTCCTCGTCCGCACCGGCAAGCAGTTGGTCAAGTACGGACAGGGTGTCACGGGGTGATCCGGCACCGGCACGGATCACCAGCGGATACACCGGATCGTCGACGGCGACGTTCTCCTGCGCGCAGATGTTCTCGACGAGTGTCCGCATCGTCTTCGGCGCCAGCAGGCGGAAGGGGTAGTGGTGAGTGCGCGACCGGATGGTGGGCAGCACCTTCTCCGGCTCGGTGGTGGCGAAGACGAAGATCAGATGCTCGGGCGGCTCCTCGACGATCTTGAGTAGCGCGTTGAAACCCGCGGTGGTGACCATGTGCGCTTCGTCGATGATGAAGATGCGGTAGCGCGACTGCGCGGGTGCGTAGAAGGCTCTGTCGCGTAGTTCACGGGTATCGTCCACTCCACCATGGCTGGCGGCGTCGAGTTCGATGACATCGACGTTCCCCGAGCCGTTGGGCGCCAGCGCGACACATGAATCGCAGATTCCACACGGCGTCGAGGTGGGTCCCTGCGCACAGTTCAGTGAGCGGGCCAGGATGCGCGCGGAGGACGTCTTACCGCAGCCACGAGGCCCCGAGAACAGATAAGCGTGGTTGATTCGGCCGGCGTCCAGCGCGGTGGTCAACGGTCCGGTGACGTGCTCCTGGCCGATAACTTCGGCGAAAGTCGCCGGGCGATACTTGCGGTACAGGGCCACGGGGAGCAAGGGTACCGGCGAACGCAGACGGTCACATGCGGCCGCCTCCCACACTCCGGTCGCCAAGTTAGAAAAAAGTTTGCTACTGTCCGCTCATGCCTACCTTCAAGGTGAACATCACCACTGTGCTGACTCTGGGCGTCAGCGTCATCTCCCTCGCGTTTACCTCTGCTTGTTCCGGAGAAACTGCCAACAAGCCGTCGGCGAAAAGTTCGCCTTCCGCCAGTGCCCCGACTTCGTCCACACCCGCAGTCAAGTTACCTGCTGTCCCGCTCGAGAGCCTGATGCTCACGCGCGCAGACTATCCCGGGGGGGATGGAAAGTTCGTCGTCCAGGACAAAGCGGACATCAAGAAGGACGACGCGGAACGGCCCGACCCGGTCGTCACCCCGGCGGTCTGCGATGAGGTGATCAACGAGGACAAGAAAAACGACGACAAGTTCGACAAGGCGCGCACCAAGTACTCCACCGATACCCTCGACGCGGACAGCACCGTGTCGATCGGCATAGACGGTTCGTTCGCCAAAGCCGAAGAGGGCGCGAAGAAATGCCCGTCAGTGACATTCGAAATCAACGGCATCACCGTCAACGCCGATGTCACCTTCACCGACGTCCCCGGAGCAGCGGCGGAGGCCAAGAAGCTGGTGCTCGTGGGCCACGCGACGGCACGTGGACAGCAGGTTCCCATCCAGAGCACCATTCTCGGTGCATACCCGCGCGGCACGTCGGTGAAGGTGTCGGTGACCCGTACAGCCGAGCCCTGGACTGACACCGACGATGCCTTTGCTTTAGCGCTGCTCAACAAGCAGATTGCCAAAGTGAAGGAAGCGCCGTAGCCACACGAAATGGCCGCTAAAGTCCGTACATGACGACACGTCGCGTTGATATGAACACTGTGTTGGCGGTTGGCGCGAGTGTCATCGCACTCGCATTCACCTCCGCTTGTTCGAAGGACTCGCCGAGTAATACCCCGGCACCGTCCTCGAGTACCCAGAAGGCCGACGAGCCGAGCGTGAAGTTGCCCGAGGGCCCGGCGACTGCGCTGTTGCTGACCCGCGAGGACTTCCCCGCGGGCAATGGGACGTTCAGCATCGAGGACAAGCTCAAACTCGACAAGGACAAGCAGGGCAAGTCCAAGCCTGAGAAGGTCAACCCGCCCGGATGCTACGAGTTCATTTCCGAGGGGGACGGCGATTACGACAGGGCGCAGGCCAAATACGACTCGGACACCGTGACGGCGGAGAGCAGTGTCGGGCTCGGGATCAAGCAGTCATTTGACGACCTTGCGAAGCGCGCCCAGGAATGCGCGTCGGTCCAGATGGAAGGTGACGGCGTGGCGATGAAGGCGCACGTCTCCATCACCGATTTGCCTGGCGCCTCCGTGGAGGCCAAGTTGGTGAAGGTCGGCGGCCTGCTCGGACCCGAGGGAGATCAGATCGGCGTCGAGTCTCATATCGCGATCGCCCATCCTCGGGGCACGACCGTCAGGATCGAGGTCGATCGATTCATCGATCCGTGGACACCTGATCAGGACACGCTGGTGTTGGATCTACTCAACAAGCAGATCGCCAAGGTACAAAAGGCGCCGTAGGCGAATCCGCACATAATGGATGGGGGATATCCCGTGGCTCGCATGCTGTCCATCGGTGCGATATCCGCTGTGCTGATCTTGGCGTCCGCGTGCACCAGCGTCGTCGAGGGCGAAGCGAAGTCGGATGGCTCGCCCGGGCTGCCCAAGGGTTCTCCCGAAACGCTCCTGCTGCCGCGCGAGGACTTTCCCGACGGCTCCGGCTCGTACGAAGTGGTCGAGCAGCCGGGCGATGACGGACCGAAGGTGAAACCGGTCGAGTGCAACATCTTTGTCAACCATGACACGGTCCCCTTTGAGCAGGCGGCCGCTCAGTACGAGGACGGGGCTCTTCGCGTGGACGTCGTGGTTGGCAAGGGCATTGCCGACTCGTTCCAGACGATCGAGGAGAAGGCCGGACGATGCGGGTCCGTCAAGCTGGATCTCGATGGGATCGACGGGACCGGCAGCGTCAAGATGGAGAAGGTGCCCGGGGCCTCCGTCGACGCGACGGAGACCGTCTTCACCGGCGGCCTGGGCATGGATGGTGAGCAGACCGTGGAAATCACCATCAAGACGCTCACCGCACATCCGCGCGGAACCACGGTGACGGTCAAAGTCCTTCACGCCATGGAGCCCTGGACCAGCGATAACGACAAACTGGCGCTGACGCTCCTCAACAAACAGATCGACAGGGTGCAAAAGGCACCCTAGTCGGCACGCTCCAGTAGCTTCTCCGTTGCCGCCAGCAGTGCGCACGTCGCAAGACCATCGACAGCAGCACCAACGGTCTCCAACGGGGGAAATGACGGCGCCAGTCGAATGTTCTTGTCGTTCGGGTCGTTTCGGTAGGGGAACGTGGCCCCCGCCTCGGTAAGCGCAATCCCGGCCTCCTTGGCCAGAGCCACCGTGCGCTTGGCCGTGCCGTCGAGAACGTCGAGGCTGATGAAGTATCCGCCCTTGGGCTCACTCCACGATGCGATCTTGCTCTCGCTCAATCGGTCGTCCAGGATTTCAAGTGCCAGTTGGAATTTAGGCGCGAGAATCTGCTGATGCTTCTGCATGTGCAGCTTGACGCCCTCGGCATCGCCGAAGAAGCGCAAGTGCCGCAGCTGATTCACCTTGTCAGGTCCGATGCTGCGCTTACCGGCATGCTGCAAGTACCACGCGATGTTGGCCAGCGATCCGCCCATGAAGCTGACACCCGCACCGGCGAAGGTGATTTTCGAGGTGGAGGCAAAGATCAACGGACGGTTCGGATGTCCGGCGGTTTCGGCGATGCCCAGCAGGTCCACATTCCGGACGAAATCATGCGTAAGGGTGTGCACCGCATATGCGTTATCCCAGAACAGCCGGAAATCCGGTGCGGCCGTGTTCATCTGGGCCAGCCGACGAACAACTTCCCATGAGTACACGGTTCCGGTCGGGTTGGAGAAGACCGGAACGCTCCACATGCCCTTGATGGCCGGGTCGGAGGCGACGAGTTCCTCGATGAGGTCGACATCGGGGCCGTCCTCGCGCAGCGGTATCGGAATCATCTCGATGCCGAAGGATTCGGTGATCGCAAAATGACGGTCGTATCCGGGCGCTGGGCACAGGAACTTCAATGTCGGCTCGTCGACCCAGGGCCGGGGCGAGTCGACGGTTCCATGGAACAGCGAGTACACGATCATGTCGTGCATGAGGGACAGGCTGGCGTTGTTGGCAGCGATCAGGTTGGGCGCGGGAACGCCGAGCAGCTCACCGAAGATTGCGCGCAGCTCCGGGAGGCCGTTGCCGCCACCGTAGTTACGGGTGTCGGTGCCATTGCCGTCAAGGAAGTCACCGTCACCGGGCAGCGCCAGCAGGCCGTTCGACAGGTCGAGCTGCTCGGGAGCCGGCTTACCGCGGGTGAGATCCAGCGATAGCCCCTTGGCCTTGAGCTGGCTGTAGTTCTCCTGCTGCAACCGATGCTGAGCTGCGAGTTCGTCGGGTCCGAGTGACAGGAACGACACGGCTTTCCCCTATTCGCCCTACGGGCATCTGGAGGTCGCGATCTTCGGAAAGGGGACCCCGCGCACCCGACAGAGCCCGTTGACCCTTGCTGCCTTCCAGCCCTGGGGGAGTTCACAGGATAGACGCCGCGCGGGGTCCGGCGACCAGTCTAGTGGGTGGGCCGTCCCGCCCCGAACCGTGGTAGGTGTTACCTTCCGATATCGTGAAATCGGATTGGGGCGATACTCTCCTTACCCTCGAATTCACAGCGGAAAGGACCAGCGGAAATGGCTGAAATTCCAACTCTTGCAGAGTTTCCGCTGCATTCACACGATAAGCTACGTTACGCCGACACGGATCGGCAGGGGCACGTCAATAACTCCGTTTTCTCGACCCTGCTGGAAACCGGGCGAGTTGAGTTTCTACACGACAGCACTAGACAAATCCTGGGGCCGAACAGGGCATTTGTCATCGCGCGTTTGGAGATCGACTTCCTGGGCGAGATGCAGTGGCCAGGCCAGGTAACCATCGGTACTACGGTGGATTCTGTCGGACGCAGTTCACTCACACTTCGCCAAGCCATCTTTCAGGGAAATCGTTGTGTCGCGCAAGCCCGCTCCGTCATTGTTTTGATGGATGAAAGCTCACGCCTCTCGACGCCATTCTCCGAGGGGGTTCGCACCCGCCTCTCCGAGCCAACATCGTTGCTGGACGGGTCTGCTACCGAAAAATGACATAGCGCATGGCAATTATCACGCCAGCCTGACGAATAGCGCGCCGGAACACACTCCGATACAAACGTCTAACCGTCGTCCAGCCCCAGCAGTTCAGCCCCATTGCGGTCGAGGATCAACGACGCGTCCTCGGCCGACAGACCCTCCTGGATGTACGTCGCGGAACTGACGTACCGGGGACCGCCCTGGTACGGGAAATCCGATCCGAACACCAGCCGGTCGGCGCCCAGTGACGCGACAGCAGCCTGCAATGCGGGCGTGTGGTCATGTCCCACCGTGTCGTACCAAATCCGCCGGGCAGCATCCTTGGGAGCCTCCGGACAATGCGTGGCTTCCCATTCGGTCACCTGCCGGTTCGCCCTCTCCAGCACCATCGGCAACGCCCCACCCAGATGACACGTCACGATCTTCATATCCGGATAACGCGACGGGATCCCCGCGACGATGAGGTGCATGATCGCGATCGTGTCCTCGATCGGGGCCCCGATGGACCAGGTGAGCGAGTGCTCGGTGATCAACGAGGAATCCGCTCCGCACCCGGCAGGGTGCACGAAAAGGATTGCACCCCTGCGATTGAGCTCCTCGTACAGCGGATCGAAGATCGGATCGGCGATTGATCGACCTAGCACCGAGGTCGTGATGGCCGCACCGTACATCTCCAGATCGTCGATCGCGCGACTCAGCTCCTCCAGCGCGGCCGGGATATGCGGCAAGGGTAACGACGCCAGCGCCCGGAACCGTCCCGGGTACTCACTAGCGAGCTTCGCGTATTCATCGTTGACAAATCGGGCGCTCTCGACGGCGGCAGACTCATCCTCGAAATGGGGCGATGCCGGTGTCGCCGAGAGGATCTGCAGGTCTACACCCGCCTCGTCCATCAACGCGAAACGCCCATCCAAATCGGCGCGTACCGCCCCGGCCCCGAGACCACGATGGACGTCGGTACCGGCCCGTCCGTGCTCATCAAGCAGCGAGAGATAGTCGTCGGACCACAGGTGAGCGTGAATGTCTATGCGCACACTTGTCATGCTAGTACCGGAACCCCCGTCGCCAGCGGCGTCAGCAGCTCAGCGAAGATCCCTACTCCATCCCGCGTCAGGATGGATTCGGCGTGGAACTGGATCGACGCAAATCGCTTGGCGCGCACCGCGTGAACCTCACCCGTCACGGCATCCGAACTGATCTGCACTCGCCCCGCCGGAGTATCCACCCACTCGCCGCCTGTGACCGCGGCGAAGGTGTTGTAGAACCCGACATGCCGCTCAGTTCCGAACAAATCGATCTGCCGCTGGACACCCTGATTAGGCTGCTCCCGGCGACGGATGGGCAGACCCAATTGCCGGCACAGCACCTGATGACTCAGGCAAATCGACAGAAACGGAATGCGCTGGGTCAGTGCGGTCTTCGTCAACGCCGTTAGCGTCGCGATCTTCGGAACATCAATGGCCGTCGGATCACCCGGACCGGGACCGAGCACCAGAATGTCATGCGAACCGGGTCTGATGTCCTCGTCGAAGCGACGAATATCCACCCGCAAGCCCAAGGCCCGCAGCTGCAATCCGATCATCGAGGTGAACGTGTCCTCGGCGTCGACCACTAACGCGGTCCGGCCGACCAGATTCGCGGCGCTCGCCCCCGAATCGTGCCCCAGCCAGAAGGTCCCTATGCCGGAGTTGCGACTGGCGAGGGCCTCCGTCACGCGGGGATGACTGCGAAGTTCGCGACGTGTCGTCAACGCGGAGAGCAATCCTGCCGCCTTACTGCGGGTTTCGGCGGCCTCACTCGCGGGATTGGAATGCCGAACGATGGTGGCGCCGGTGCCGGCCACAAGTGCTCCATCAGGCGAAATCTCAGCGGTACGGATCAGGATCGCCGAATCCATCTGCCGCACACCGGCAGTATCGGTACTGATCAGCGCGGCGACTCCGCTGTAGTACCGCCGGCCCTGTGGTTCATACCGCTGGATGACGCGGCACGCATTCTCCAGCGGGCTTCCCGTCACCGTCGGCGCGAACATCGTCTCGGCCAGGATCTCTCGCGGATCACGGTTCGTCACACCGGAAATCAGATACTCGGTATGCGCAAGCCGCGCCATTTCCTTCAGGTACGGCCCCTGCACCTGACCACCATCCGGGCAGATACGGGCCATCATCTTCAGTTCCTCGTCGACCACCATGTAAAGCTCATCGGATTCCTTGGTGTCGGCGAGAAACTCCATCACGGCATCCAGATTCGGGCCGTTGACACCGTACCGATAGGTCCCGCTGATCGGATTCATCACGGCCAACGAATCCTGCACGCTGATATGGCGTTCGGGTGTGGCGCCGACGAACACCTGATCCCCGGTGCTCACCAGGAAGGTCCAGTACGCACCCTTCTCTCGCTCCAGCAGCCTGCGAAAGAGCGTCAGTGCCGTGTTGATCGAATAGTCATGCAACTGCACGAGCAGGTTCCGCTTGAGCACGAAGTTGGCGCCGGCACCCTGACCGATCTCCTCGGAGATGATTCCGGCCGCCAGACGTGCGTACTCCTCGTCATCGATGTCGAAATCGCTGTGACCCACCACCACCGGGTACTCAGGAATTCGATCCAGCACCGCAGACAACGGCGCCGGCTCTTGCTGTTCGATGGCAAGTGCCAGCAGCGGAGCACCATCATCGGGCGCCACGAATCCCCGCTCGACGATCTGGCGGTAAGGCACCAATGCCAGTAGGTCATGCCCAACCAATCCATCGCGCAACGGCAGGTCACCGATCCGTTCGACGGACGTCACCTCTCCGGTGAACACATCGACGACATCGGGAGCGCCGGATTCCGGCCGATGCAGCAGCGCGAATGGTCCGGTTTGTCCGGCCAAGACGCGCCCCAGGAGATCACTCATGTCAGCACCTCATCAGTAACGGTCAGCACAGCGCACCGCCGGGCCGCGTATTCGAGTGCCATCCAGTGCGATTCGTCATCGAAGTCGGCGATCGCATCGGCGACCAGGAAGGTCTCGATATCGTGAGTAAACGCGTCCACCGCCGTCATCAGCACTCCCACGTGCGCGTAGACACCGCAGATAATCAGCTGGTCTCGCCCTGCGGCGTGCATCCGCTCCAGCAGTGCCGAACGATGGAAAGCGCTGTACCGCCATTTGGTGAAGACCCAATCGCCGGGATCGGGCGCGATTGGATCGACGATCTGGCGGTGCTCCTCGTCCACCCGCATCCCGGGGCCCCAGAAGTCCTTGAGCAGACCGCGCTGTTCCTGAGTCATGCTGCCGGGCTGAGCGGTGTAGGCGATCGGGATTCCCGCGGCCACAGACCGGTCACGGATGGCCGCAACGTTGCTCACCAGCTCCGCACGCAGCGAAGCAGGCAGTGGGGCAAGGAAGTAGCGCTGCATATCGTGGATGAGCAACACCGCGCGAGTCGGGTCGATCTGCCATGTCGCCGTGTTGGCGGGCAGCAGGTCCACTGTCGGCAGATCGTATTCGGCGATGATCGGGATACCGCGTTCAACGGTGGTCATGGGTCAAACCCCTAGCGTCGCGCCGCCGTCGACCACCAGCGTGTGCATGGTGATGTGGGCGGCTTGGTCGGAAAGCAGGAAGGCCACAGCGTCAGCGATGTGTTGTGGTTGGGCGACGCGCCCCAGGGGAATCCCCGGCTTGAAGTCATCCAGACTGCCGGAAACCAGTCCGGAGTCGGAGGAATCTCCCAGCATGGCGCGCAACATGGGGGTGTCCGTAGAACCGGGAGCGACAACGTTGCATCGGATTCCGTGCTCCGCAAGCTCCAACCCCAGACTCTTGGTGAAGGCGTTGGCGGCTGCCTTGGACGCGGCGTACGCCGTCATTCCCTTACGGGCCACCAACGCTGCGTTGGAGGCAATCGTCACGATTGAACCAGCGCGGCGGGGGATCATGTGTCGCGCCACCTCCCGGCTCAGCACAAATGGCGCCCGCACGTTGACATCAAAGGTCCGAGCCCAGTCGGAGTCGGAGAACTCCACCGCCGCCCCTGTTCTCAGCACCCCCGCACCATTCACCAACGAGGTGATCGGGCCTATCCGAGATTCAATGTCGGCCACCCCCACCGCCACCGCGGTGTCATCGGTGATGTCGAGCACCTGCCCGATGATGTCCAGCCCCTCATCGGCGGCATATTCGACGAGCTGCTTGATGGCCACCTCGTCGACGTCCACCGCGACAACTCGCTCGTCGCGGCGAGCCAGGGTCGTCACCACTCGAGAGCCGACTCCCCCGCCAGCACCCGTCACCACCGCTACCATGCCGACACCACCTCGGCGGCCTGAGCGGTGTTGAGACGCGGATCGCACAGCGTCGAATACCGCTGACCTACTTCGTGATTCTGGGAGTCGTCGAAGACGCACTCGACGACATCGTCCGGCGTTGCTTCCAGGTGCAATCCGCCCGAGTGCACGCCCGCCGCATCGAGCACCTCACGGAAGCCGCGCACCTCGTCGATGGCCGTCTGGACATGCCTCGTCTTGTACCCGGAGTCGGTGGACACCGTGTTGGCGTGCAATGGGTCGCACAGCCAGATCACGGGGTGCCCGGATTCACGCACCTCCGCAACTAAATCTGGCAGCTTGTTACGCACTGCCGAAGCACCCAATCGCGCGATCAGCGTCAACCGGCCACTCTCATGCTCTGGATCCAGCTTGTCGCACAGCGCGAGCAGCTCCTCGGTCGTCATCGATGGGCCGACCTTGCACGCCACCGGATTGGCGATACGGGAGAACAATTCAACATGCGGGCCGTCCAGATGCCGGGTCCGGTCGCCGATCCAGGGCCAGTGCGTGGACGTGAGCACCATGCGGTTCTCGCCGTCGCGCCGCAACTGCGGTGCCTCGTAGTCGAGCAGCAGCGCCTCGTGAGATGTCCACACCGGCGGTTCGATGACCGACAGCGAGGATGGCACCCGCCACCCCAGGTGACCCATCACCCGGTTCGCGGCCCAGTATCCGGCCAGCATCCGATCCGGATTGGCACGCCGATGTACCGGGTGCGGCTGCGGACCATTGACGAGATGCCCACGGAAAGAGGGCAGTTCGACACCATCGATCATCTCGGTGGGCTTGGACCTCGGCTTGGCATACTGCCCGCCGATGCGGCCCACCCGCAGTACCGGCCGGTGAGTCTTCATCCGCATGGTGCCGGCGAGCACGTTGAGCAGCGCTACCTTGCGAGCCACGTGAGCATTGGTCGACTCCTGCGGATCCTCCGCGCAATCACCCGCCTGGATGATGGTGGCCCGGCCCTGAGCGACGGTGCTCAGCAGCGCACGCAAGGTCCTGATCTCGTCGGCGCCGACCAGCGCGGGCAGCTCGCTGAGCTCCGCCCGCACACGCTCCAGGTGCACGTCGTTCTCCCAGACCGGTTGTTGCACAGCGCGTCCGGTAGTGAGCAGCAGTGATGGCGCAGTCATTCTCGTGATCTCCATTCGATTGATTTCTGATTCACTTGCCCCACTGGACTGCGTCGAGAACGCCCAGCTGTGTGGTCTTGGCAGGAGTGGTGATTGTTCCGGCGCCGTCACGCAGCACAAGCTGCCGCAAGTCCTGGCCAACCGGATCCCATTGAGGAAGCCGCGAACTCGCCGGTGCACGGCCGTGCGCGAACTCTGTCACCACATCCATAAAGGCAGCAGAGGTTTCACGCTCCTTGGGCCCGTCGCCGAACTTGGCCACATTGGATGGGTGCGCGTAGGTACCGAAGAGGAACGGTGACGTCGACTCATGGGGCACGCCGAAGTACGGCGGCTGTACCGGGTGGGCATATTCCATGAGGTACAGCGGCGCACGCCGTTCAACCGTCGCACGGCGGGTGAAGGCGAGGATGTCGTGGCGAATCAGAGCATCTCCCCACAGTTCGGTCCACAGCGAGAGCGGATCCGCCGGCCGGCCATCCTGCTTAGCCGAATCTGTGTACACGGCAACGGCATGAGCGACAGCCTCATCCGATATGGGCGCGGCTCCCTGCTCGAGAATGTCACGGAAGGCGGCGCGCAGTGAGTCGGCATCGGTCGGCTGCGGTTGCGGGTCGGGCGCATGAGGACCGGTGAAGAACGATCCCTCTGTGCTGGTGTAGATGGAGATGGCAGGGATGTCTGGCATCGGTTGATTGACATCGAAGGCCGGGAGCAGCACCGGGTCGAGGACGGGTCCGCGGTACTGGCGACCGCTCGTGACTATGCGTTGCGACCTCGGCAGAGCGAACTGCGCTACCCACCAGTCACGTATCCGGTCCGCCGGTACGTCTTTGAGGTTCTTGACCGGCACCCCCTGCGCCGCGGCCAGCGCATCGAACACTGTGGTGGCGTCGGCGGGCGTCAGGCTCAGGTAGGGGCTCCAGACATGTGCCTGACTGATGCTGATGATTCGGCGCAGCAGCGGCCGCGTCTGTGGATGCAGCGACAGCTGCCAGGTGCTGGCACCACCCGCCGAGGTCCCGACCAGCGTGATGTTCCCCGGGTCGCCACCAAACGCCTTGGCGTTCTCACTAACCCAGCGCAGCAGCGCGATTTGGTCCTGGAGGCCCCAGTTGGTGTGCAGACCGGTGTCGGGGTCTTCGAGGGCGGGATGACCGCAGAAGCCGAAGGCACCGAGCCGGTAGTTGAAGTTCACGACGACGGCACCGGCACGCTCGGCGAGCGCCGCCCCGTCGTAGACCGGGAGACTGCCCGCTCCCCGGGACCAGCCGCCGCCGTGGATGTAGACGATCACGGGCAGCTTCGCGGCCCCGTCCACCGTGGGCGTCCATACATTGGCATACAGGGCGTCTTCCTGACGCACCGGATCCCCGCCGGCCGGCTGAATGAAGTCAGAGCCAAATCTTGTGGTGTCCAAAGTATTCCGCCAGGGAACTGGCGGCCGCGGGGACCGGAATCGATTCTCTCCGGTCGGCGGCTGCGCGTAGGGGATGCCCCGGAACACATGCACCTTGCCTGCGGTTCCCCCACGGATCGCGCCGCCGGTCACAGAAACTTGCGGGTCCGCCGCGCTGGCCTGCGAGCCGCAACCAGCAAGTGCCGCCGCGCCAGCCAACGCAAATGTCGTTCCTAGCAACGCCCGCCGGGTAATCACCTCTCTATCTTCGAGATGGGGCGGCACGCACCAAACAATCGTGAATTCAGTTCGTCAGTTCGAAGGGAATCCGTCAAGTTGACCCCCCTGGTACCCCATTGCGCCACCTAATGACTCAGCCTGCAAACAATGATTTGCAGGTCACGGGGTTGTTCATCAATCCGTCATCTCGCATTAGTCCACCATGGTTGGTGTAGCGGGGCACCCGCATAGTCCGTCACTTTGTGTGGTGCCAATACCTGGCCCTCAGCGCGACTCTGGCCCATTCTTGGGTCGACTCCGAACATCCGCTAACTCATTGAGGTGCTTCAGACATGACATCTGCGACCAAGGCACAGGCCGCGACCGACCTGTTCGATACGCGGCCCCGCGTCAGCTCGGTCGACGCCATGGCTTCCGTGGCCTCGCATGTATGCCCCGAAGTGCTGCGATCCCTGCCGCGCTGCGATCAGCGCGCCAAGGGCGAGGACTACGTCACCGGCCTGCTGAAGGTGCGCGGACGTAAGTCGGCGCGGAACATGGCGGCCAGCATGGGCCAATCGATGGGCCGCGAAGTGAGCGAGCAGAACCTGCACCACTTCGTGAACAGCTCCACCTGGGACTGGTGGGCGGTGCGCCGGGACCTGACCGCGTACCTCACCAGCGCGTACCACGCGGCCGCATGGGTGGTGACCCCGATGCTCATTCCTAAGGCAGGCGTGCACTCCGTGGGCGTGGACCGGCGCTACTGCCCTCGCGCCGGGCGCGCGGTCAACGGCCAGCTCGCCCTCAGTGTGTGGCTCGCCGCTGACGGTTTCGCGGTACCGGTGAGCTGGCGGTTGCACCTGTCGCAGCCCTGGCTGGAATCGGCCACCAAGAAGACCAAGACCTCGATCCCCGAGGATTACCCCCTGGAGTCGGTAAGCGGATGCGCGCTGTCGTCGTTCCAGGAATTCCTCAAGGTGGCCCGTCCCTCGAAAGCACCGGTGGTCTTCGACCTGCTCGGTGCCAGCGGTGCGGACCTGACCCAGGTCTTCGGAACGCTGTCCCATCAGGTGGCGACCACGCGGGTACCCAGTGACCTGCAGCTTCAAGTAGTCGACCCGGCATTCGCCGGCTACCAGGGGCGCGTCCTGCCCGCCGCGCAGATCGTGCAGGCCACCAAGGGCTCGCGGCGCACCGAGCAGTACGTCTACCAGGGGCGCCGACACCTGATCAGCATCGCCAAGGTTCAGCTGGCGGACCCGTCCGCAGTGCGGTCACGGACACCGCTGACGCTCGTCGGCATGACCCCGCTGGACCACTCGCGGGCGCGCACCGAACTCTGGTTGACCAACGACCCCGAGTTCTCCACCTCGTCACAGGCACATCAGGTGGCCCTGGCCGATCACGTGCAGCAGGGATACCTGCACCTGGCGAACCGCATGGGCATGCAGGACTTCGCGGGTCGGTCGTTCACTGGATGGCATCGTCACGCCACTCTCGTGTCTATCGCCGCGGCGGTGGGATGCCTGGTGTCACCCGGTCTGGCGAGTGAGCAGCGAACCACGAACTTTCCACAACTTGATGGCGAGCTGCGTGTCCAGGAGCCGCTCGGCGTCCTGCCACCCGTCACCGAGTAACTCATTCACCCGATCGAGGCGACGCACCACCGTGTTGGGATGGGTGTGCAGGATCTTCGCGGCACGGGTGGGGCTGGCGCCGACGGTAAAGTAGACGTCGAGGGTCTGAAGCAGATCGGTATCGCGGTCTTCGTCATAGTCGATGACGGGCCCGACCATGGATCTGACGAAACCCTCGACGTCCTGGTGACGCGAGAGCAGCACGCCGAGAAATCCGAGTTCGTTTGCGGCGGCTGCGGTTCCGAGGGCGCCCAGGGCACTCATCGCGTCCATGCAGCGCATCGCGTCCTGGTACGTCTCTTCGATGGATTCGACACGGTCCGACGGTCCGGCAGAGGACACCGTCACCGGCATGCGCAGGTGCGTGGTTGTTTCGTCCCAGACCGCCTGAGCGGTCCGCCCCGGGTCCGATCCCGGAACGAGCAGTACCACCACCTCGTCCTGGGTGGCCCGGAGCCCACCCACGCGTGAGGCGAACGACGCCGACCACAGCGACGCGCGGTCCAGTCCGCCACGTTCGGGTCTGAGAATCACCACGACATGGGGTTGATTAAGGTCCAAAGACAAACGGCGGGCGTAGGTCTGAACCAACCGACTGTCACGCTGGCGGTAATCCAGCACGTCGTGGAGCAGATCGTCACGCAGCTGGGCCACCGACAGCGACATTCGATTGTCACCGCACATGACCACCGCAGCCGTGGTGGTGAGATCCTGAATCTTTAACGGGTACACCGAGACTGGGTCGTCATTCAGGCTCGCGACCGACAGCTCACCGTGGTAGTCATCGCCCACCGTGAGTGCGGTCGTCACGAAGTCTTCCGGATCGGATTCCCATCTGAACGAAGCAATCTCGGCGCCGTCGTGCCCGGTGACCCGCATCGCGACACCGAGGTGCTCCCCTGCCGTGAGGACAAAGCTATCCATGCCACCCGGGCCGGCCCCGGCGTTGAGAAGCCTGGTCCGCAGCTCGAGGCGTTGCTCTAGTTCGCTGATTTGTGCTGTATTGCTGGAGAATTCGTCGGCACGCGCCAACGCGATGCCCGCGAACGAGCAGAGGCTGGCGAAGAGCGCCCGCTCGGCGCCGGTAAAGCTGCGCACAGTGCGGGATCCGACATAGAGGTTGCCGAAGTGCTGCCCCTCATGCTCCATCGGCATGACCATCAGGCTGTGCACACCCTCGGAGCGCATGGCGGCGTCGCCATCGCTGGCCCGGCTAAACCTGGTGTCGGACGGGTAATCCGTGGTCCATACCGGGCCATGGCCGGGACGGTATTGACTGACCAACCCGACGTCGTCACCAATCGGGAAATACAGACCGCGGTTGATCGCAGTGGTAGACCCGTCGACGTAGCGGACGTGGTGCCGCACCTCAGGCCCGGAGTCATCGCGCACCGAAATGAACGCGAAGTCGGCATCGAGCATGATCCGCGCACGTTCCACCAAGGTCGTCGATGCCTCGTCGATATCGCGGCAGCCAAGCAGTTCGATGGCCACACCCACGAGGTTGGACAGTCGCGCCTCCCGCTGATTCTGCCCTTCGATAAGGCCGTATATGCGCTCGGCATATCCGCGAGCGCGATGCAGATCCGCAGCGCTCCACGGGGGCGAGGATTCGCGGGCCATCTCCCTGAGCCGGGCCTCGAAGACATCGGGCGCCGTTCCAGACGCCAACAGCCGCAGCACGGCTAACGCGGTGGGCCCCCCCTCGCGGGCCCCACCAACCTGTATGTCAGTCAATCCCAACTACCCGTCTGCCGTGTGTGCGTGGCAACGGTAAATGTGGGGTACGGCAGCGTCAAGACTCTTACGCGCGAACAGTTCGCAAAGAATCAGCCTGAACGAAAGTTCGCGCAGGTGACTTCCTCAGATCTGTCGCATCGCCGCCGCCTCAGCCAGCTGACCTGCCGCTCCGACATACGTGACGGGGTCCAACAGTTCATCGACCTCGGCCTCGCTCAACCACGCGATGACCTCCGGCCGGGCAAGACTCGCCTCGCGCAAACTCACGCCGCCCGCGACTGCCTCGTCGACGACGGCGGAGACGAGGGCCTTCGCCGGCGCCTTGCCCAACTGCGCGGACAGCGCCGACGAAAGCCGCTCGGCCGAGGGCTGCCCGCCGAGCAACCCGAGGTTGTCCGACATGCGTTGGCCGCGCACCTGCAGTCCACGACTCAGATCGACGGCCGTCTGCGCCGCACCGCCGGTGAGGCGCAGACATTCGCGCAGGGCCAGCCATTCCGCGTGCCAGCCACCCGCGGACCGCTCGTCCTCGCTGAGCAACGAGTTGGTCAGGATGGTGCTGAGCGCCGGAACCTGCAACGCCGCCGACCTGATCATCGTGGCCAGCACCGGGTTTCGCTTGTGCGGCATGGCCGAGGAGACACCGCGACCCGGTGGTGCCGGTTCGAGTACCTCCCCGACCTCGGTGCGGCTCAAGGTCAGCACATCGATGGCGAACTTGCCCAATGCGCCCGTCGCAAAGGCCGTGGTGCTGCCGATATCGGCGATCGGGGCGCGTAGCGCGTGCCAGGGCAGCCCCGAGGCGGCCAGGCCCGTCCTCCGCGCGAAGGCGATGTTCAGCGTCTCGACGAATGCCCCGGGATCTGCACGGTGCGATCCCGCATATTCGAGGTACCCGGCAAGGGTGCCCGCGGCACCACCCAGTGAGACCGGAAGTGCGCCCGCGACTGCGAGCACGCGTGCACGGGCCTCCAGGATCAGCTCCCGCCAGCCGGATGCCTTGAGCCCGAACGTGGTCGGAACGGCCTGAACCGCCAGGGTGCGAGCAGCCATGACAGTGTCCCGGTGTTCGACGGCCAGGATCGCAAGAGCCTCGGCTACGTAACCCAAATCCGTCGCGATGAGCGACAGCACCCGCTTGGCCAGCATCATCGCCGCGGTGTCCAGGATGTCTTGGCTGGTCGATCCGCGGTGCACGTAGTCGGTCGCACTCGGATCGATGTCCCCCACCACCCGAGTCAGTTCTTTGATCAGGCCGACGACGGGATTGGCTGTCTCCCGCGCCGACAACGCCACCGCACGGACGTCAATATCGTGTCCGGCCACAGCCTTGGCGATGACATCCGCGGCGGCCCTGGGCAGAACTCCGATATCTGCCTGCGCGGCTGCTAGCGCCACCTCCGCGTCGAGCATCGCCTGCAGCCACGCCGTATCGGTCAACTCACCCTCGGCGACGGTGCCGGCGCTGACCGGCGAGAGGAGTCCGGTCTCCAGGAAACCGCTCACACCAGCACTCCGTGATCACCCACATCTGCAACCGGAGAGGGTGCACTGGCCAATGCGGCACGCGCGATCGCATCCGCGTCGCCCAGTGTCACCGAATCCACTCCCGGCCTGATTCCCGCCGCGGTAACCCAGTGCACCGACTCAGTGGGCACCCCATAGGCGAACCGGCGCGGATGAACGCGCCCGTCGGCACCGATCAACCGGTACGGGCGTTCGGTGACTGCCAATCCCTTTGTCTGGTAGGCCTTGTGATCATCGGTAGGAATCTCATACGGGCGGCATTGACCGGTCTCCTGCAGGAAGATCAGCAGGGGGTCGCTGCTGCGGCGCAGGTCTGGTTCATGTAGCCGTGCCTCGATGAGGCTGCGCGTCCTGACGGCCGACCCCGGCACAAGTGGCGACTCGATGACCACGGCCGGGTCATGAGTATCGAAGCGCACCTGCATCTGTGGTCCCACCAGATGCATGACCCCGGCTTCCACCAGGGCGATGATCTCCTCGATCCGCTGAGCCGGCGGGCCGATGGACAGGAAGGCATTCAACGGCGTGTACCAGCTCTCCAACTCGTCGCGGTACGACTTACCGTCCAGCCCGCCGTGGTCCACCGCCAGCCGGATCTCATTGCGCAGGTCCCGCAACACATCCAGCGCCGCCTTCACCGGACCGTCGACATTGCCCTCACGTGCCATCACCACATCGGCGCGCAGGTGTTCGAGGATCCACGCGGTGAACTCCGAAGGGCCACTGAACTCGCGGTTACCCCAAGGACGGTCGAGATCATCCCATTCCCAGGCGATCTCGAGCAGGTTGTGATCCGACAAAATCGCCGGCAGGTCGCCCTCATCCGCGGCGAGGTACCGCGCGGCGAACTCTTGGATTGGCACTCCGCGCTGCGTCAAATGCCCTTCGTAGTAGACGCATTCGACTTCCCGAGCGATGAGCGGCCAGAGGTCGCGGCGGAACTGGAGGAGACCACCGAGGTCCTCGCGGAGCTGGGTGATGCGTTCCACGGTGAGCAGACGCGGGAAATAGCGACCGGAGGAACCCTTCTGATTCTCGCCGCGCGCGTGGTACGGGATGCCACGTCGAGAGCTGGCGTACAGAATCGGCTCTTGCCCCGAGGGTCGGTACACCAGCCGCCCCTCTTCCGTTCCTTGCTCCCGTTCGAACTTTCCGCCACGGCCCACCGTCAACAGAGCCATGTAGTCAAAGAAGTTCAGCCCCAGTCCCCGAACAGCCACCGGTTCCCCCGGTGCGATGGCGGACAAATCGATATCGGCCGGGTTGGCCGGGGTGACGTAGGTCAATCCGTGGATACGGGCCAGGGAAGCGGCGCGCGCCTCACCGGGGCGCAGGCCTGCGGGCACATGTCCGACGGCGAGAATGACGGCGCTCAGATCATGCAACCGCGTCCCGTTCTCCAGCCGAACCCCCTGTGGCCCATCGATATCGCCATGAGTGTCCGCCAATGCCACCGCACGGGAGCGGTGGACGAGGACGGTCACGTGATCGGGCGCCCACCCGACCACGCGCGCGAAACTGTCGCTGAGGTAGTGCCCATAGAGGGCCCGCGTCGGGTACGAGTTGGACCGCAGCGTACGTGCCTCGGCGATCGCCTTCTCGCCGCTACGCGATGGATCACCCAGCAACGCAAGGCTTTGCGCCCACTCGTAGAGCGTCGGCCCCGGTTCAATGGGTCCCTCGATGGCCACGCTGTCGTCAGTGAACACGGTGATTTGCGACGCCACGGTGTTCATCAACAGATGCCAGGACTGATTGGTCCGCCAGACCGATCCGGCGCCCGGCGAGTAGGGATCGACGACGTGCACGACGATTCGGTCCGCGCTGGGTGCGTGGCGCTCATTGGCGCACAGGCGCTCCAGCACTGCCAGACCGCGAGGTCCCGCACCGATGATGCAAATCTGTTGGTCCGACATCTACCGCACCCCTACCGCCGACGTCACCGCGGCCAAGCCGAAATCGGTGTCGCCGTGCATCCACGCCAGCTCGTCATGCAGATCGGAATCTCGCATCGCGCCCAGCTTCTCGTTGCGCTCGACGGCCGCGTCACCCGCCGCATGCCAGATGCCGATGCTGTCCCTGGCCGCCAGCGTCACGTCGGCGGTGCGGTCACGACGTGCCTCGACATACCTGCTGAACCGGCCCGGAAGGCGGTCTGGATCGGCACCGATGATCGCGCCGAGGACCACGGCGTCCTCAAGTGCCTGGCTGGCGCCCTGCGCGGCGTAGTGCAGCATGGGGTGCGCCGCATCGCCCAACAGCACCACTCGACGATCCGACCACTGCCGTACCGGGTCACGATCCACCAGCGACCAGGATCTCCAGTCTTGCCCTAGCTCAAGCAGGCTGCGCGCCGTTCCACGCAATGGCGCCAACTCGCCGCGCACACGCGCCTCACTCACCGAGACCCCGGAGAACGCCTGGGTGACACCGTCCGTGCGGCTCGCCGCAAGATTCAGCAGCGAACCACCCGCGATCGGGTAGGTCACCAGATGGCATCCGGGCCCGGTCCACCAGGTGACCGAATTGGATTGCAGGCTCTCATCGACCTTGTCGATGGGCACCGTGGTGCGGTACACCGTGATCCCGGCCACCCGCGGTTCGCCGTCGTCGAGCAGCACCCGGCGGATCGAAGAGTTGATGCCGTCGGCACCGATGAGGCCGTCGCCGTCCACGCTGGTGCCGTCGGCAAGCAGCGCCCGCACTCCCTCGGCATCCTGATGGTATCCGAATACCTCACTGCGGCTGAATAATTCAATGCGGCTATCCGAAGCGCAGGCGTCGACCAGGATGCGGTGCAGTTCCGCGCGATGCACCACCAGGTAGGGGCTGTCGAACCGGTGCTGATAATCCGCACCCAGGCTCATCGTGTTGATCAGCCGGTCGATGGTGGCGTCGAAAAGCCGCAGCGAGTCCACCTGGACGCCGATGCTCTCGATCTTGTCACCCACGCCGAGCACGTTGAGAGCATGTAATCCGTTGGGGGCAAGCTGGATACCCGCGCCGATTTCGGCGAACTCGCGCGCCCGCTCCAGGACACCCACCTCGTTACCCGAGGCCGCCGCGCTCAACGCGACGGCAAGTCCGCCGATACCACCACCGACAACAATGAGCCGGCTCATCAGAAGGCCCCCGAGCCGATTCGCGCCGACAGTTCCAGCCTCTTGATCTTTGTGGTAGCGGTCTGCGGAAGCTCATCGAGGCGCAGCTGAAGCGGCGGGGCCATCGGCGGCAACTGGGCCGCCGCGGTGTCCCAGGCGTTCAGATTGAGCGGCACATCGTTTTTGGTGCACACGACCGGCTGCGCGAGACCATTCGGGCCTGCCACGATGATCACCTCGGTGAGCTCGTCCACCGCCAGGAACAGGCGATCCTCGGCGGCCAGGGTGCTGCCGAAGCCTTCGATGAGATCGACTTCGCGGTCAAGGAGGTGAATGCAGCCCCAACGGGTGCGGTAGCCGACATCGCCCATCCGCCACCAACCGTCGTCGAGCTGATTGTCGTAGCGGTCTTGCTCCCCCAGGTAGGTACGAATCCGGCCGTCGGTTCGCACCTCGATGTAACCGGGGTTCTCCGACGACGGCGGCTGCCCGTTGCGGGAAACGATCCGGACGTCCGTCATGCCGGGGAAGGCGTAGCCGACACACCGCCCATCGGAGTCGGCGGACCGCAGGCGGCTGAAGCCGCGCGCGACGATCGGCCCCACCTCACTTTGACCGTATAGCTGCCCGAAAAGCGGGCGCCGGCGTTGTGTCGCCGCCAGCAGGGTGCGCACGGTGCGTGGGTGAATGGCATCGAAGGTGCTGCTGAAGTATTTGACCGAGGCCAGCGGGCGCCGCGGATCTTCGGCCAGCACTTCCCAGTTGATGAAGGTGTTGGGGTGGGCCTCAAGGATTCCCGGCTTCACACGCAGGAAGATCTCCGCGGCGTGTTCGGGTTCGTCGTCCACGAGCACCACCACGGGGAAGCCGCGCAGCATCGCGATCGCCAATGCCGTCACCAGGCGCGAATGCACGAAGGACACGTGGATGACCACGGGCTCGCGACGACGAACCAGCGCGGCGACGGCGGCCTGCGGCCGGTACCGCGCCTCGAAGGTGAAATTGGTGTGCACGGCGAGCTTGGGCACTCCGGTGGTACCGGAGGTGTGGGTGATGAGTGCCGGATCGTGCGGGCTGGGGATAAAGGCGGGCGCGGGCGCGGCGGGAGTGAGCGCCGACAGCGTCACGGCCTCCGGGTGCTCGCCTTCGGCGAGCAGGATTCGCGAGGTGATTTCCGCGATCGGCTCTCCGGCGAGGTCACCCTCGAGCTTCGCGGCGTCCGTCAGCAAGGCCGGGTTGCCCACCCGCCCAATGAGTGTCGCCACTGTCGCGCCATCTAACTTGGGGGACAACAGCACTGGAACCGCGCCGACTCGGGCTGCGGCACAGGCCGCCAGAGTAATGTCAAATCCGTCGGACTTGTGAATAACCAGTTTGTCTCCGGGCGCGACACCGGCGGCCCGCAGCCGCCGCGCGATATCGTCAACGGCCGCGGCCACATCGACGATGGTCGACGTACCTTCCAGCTGCGGAGCCAACGACGGCCGATGGTCCAGGGTTAGCGTGTTGGAAGGGTGTCTACGCGCCGCGCGTTCGAAGAGTGAGCCGAGCTTGATGCCGCGATTTCCAATGCGCTGCAGAATCATTGGGGTATTCCAGCTTTCTGGGTAGCATGGGCTTCCTCGGTGATGCGCGAGATGGAGTCCACGGTGGCCTGCATATCGGCGCGGAGTTTGTCGCCCCATTCACGGACGAACCGCTCCTTACCTTCTGCGTCGAGATGCGACATGATTTCGGTGATGCCCTCCGTGGGCTTGCCCATCCGGTAGTGGTGACGCAGGATCGACCCACCCTCGGCAGCGTCCACGAAGTAGCTCCAGACACTCTCCTGCCGCTCTCCCGAACGGTTCAGGATGGACCAGCTGAACTGCCTCGGAGCTTCGGCGGCCACGATCTCACTTTCGGTCTGCCAGCCTCCGCGCACCACCGGCGCCCATGCGACGACATCGGTCGCGCGATTGTTGTTGCCGCGGAACACCGCGCCAACCTGTCCGGGTTCACCGGATATCCATTGTCCACCAATGCATTCAGGGCTCCATCGACCACTCTCGGGGAGGTCGCTGACCAATGCGTACAGGTCGTCAGGCGATGAGGTGCAGAAGGCGCTGGTTTCGATTTCGAAGAGGCTCACGCATCAAAGGCTGGCACCGGCGACAGGGAGCAGCGATGTATCCGGAGAAGGTCCGTCAAGTTGGTTTTCGGGTCCGTCAAGTCGGTGCGCCGGTGCGGAGTAGACACCAGGTTGCGGCCGGAAATCACGCGGGAAGCAGCACCAGCCGGGTGCCGCCCATAACTTCCGTCTCGATGCGTCGGTGCGCCCGCGCTGTCTCTGAAAACTGCATCAAATCAATAGAATTCGGAACAATATCACCGCCGGCAAGCAGAACCGCCGTGCGCTGGGCCGCATCGGCGAGCTGGCGGGTGGACGCCCTGGACATGACAAATCCGCGAATGGACCCACTCTTGCGATACAACGGACCAAGGGGCACCGGCCGCTGGGTCTCCGGGGTTCCATCGCCGGATATCAGGACGATCCGACCGTGTGGTGCAAGCAGATCCACCGCCGTCATGACATCGTTGACGCCCGAGGTGTCCAAGTAGACATCGACGGCACCGGGGTGCTTCTTACTGACCAGCGGCACCCAATCGGAGGTGTAGTCGTACACCTCGTAGGCCCCGAGTTGCACGCATCGATCCAGGCTGCGCTGCGATGCCACGGCGATCACCCGCGCGCCGGCACCCGCCGCCAGGGAGACCGCGGCCGACCCGACGTTTCCACCGGCCCCGACGATCAGCACCGTTTCCCCGGCTCTGATGTCCCCGTACTCGACGGTCGCCAGATAGGCGGTCGAGGCGGGGTGAGCCACCGCGACAGCGACCTCCGGATCCACATCCGGCGGCAGTTCATACAACCTCTCAGCCGGAACCGCAGCGAATTCTGCTGTGGCACCTTGTCTTCCGTCGTAGCCAAGACTGGTGCACCAGACCCGCTCACCGGTGCGGAATCCCTCGGATGCCTGGACAACTGTCCCGACCAGGTCACGCCCCACCACAAACGGCAGCGGAATCGCGGTGGCGTACGAGCCCGAACGCACAAAGGTATCCACCGGGTTGACCGCCACCGCGTCGACCTGGACGAGCACTTCACCGGGCGACGCCACGGGTTCGGGAAGCGTGCCGTACTGGATGTTTTCAGCGGGTCCCCGCTGCTCGATATAGGCGGCGCGCATACGCACATCTTGCGGTATGGCCGCCGCACCCACAACGTGACGGATTACGTTGCCAATGCTTGCAATTCACGACCCGCTGCTGGGCAGCGGCGTGCTCGGCACCCCGGGCGTACCGAGTCTGCCGGCGACCCAGGGAAAGGCCTGTGCGAACGCCTCCTGCGCGTACGCCCAGTCATGGTTGCCACCGCGCCGCACCACCGCGCAGTCGATGCCCGCGGGCAACGCCGCCTCACACAGTCGACGCGCCGCGATCGGACCGGTGAGCTGCTCCTGACCCGCCCTGATTTTCGCGGTCGTCGATACGTCCAGCCAACCCGCCACGTCCTGGTATCGACGATGGCCATGTATCACCGAGAGCGTGTCGAACAGCGCCCATTGCTTCTCATCACCGCCGTAGAGTCGCTCCACCGTCTGTTCCTTAGTGCCCGCATTGGGAGTGAGGTCGCCGGCCATGTCGACGAAGGTATGGAACAGTTCCGGGTGGGTGATGGCAAAATCCGCCGCGCACGTTCCACCCATCGACCAGCCGACGATACCCCAATTGGCGGGGCTCGAACTCGTCCCGAACTCCGAATTGACGTATGGGATAACCTCTTTGGTGACATGCGCGGCGACATTTCCGCGCGGACCATCCACGCATTCGGTGTCGTTGTTGAAGGTCCCGCCGGTGTCGACGAAGACCAGCACCGGAGTGACGCCATCATGCGATTGCGCGAAACGGTCCATGGCCGCAGCCGCGTTGCCCTGACGTACCCAGTCGGCGGGAGTCGACCACGCCCCGGAAATCATCACGACCACGGGAAGTTTCGGGGGTGCGGGCCGCGCGAACCAGGCGGGCGGCAGATACACGTACTCGGTTCGGTGCTGGAATCCAGAGACGTCAGCCGGGATCTCGACGGGAACCACACGTCCAGTTGCCGTGGCACCCTGGCCCTTCAGATCGCGTACCTCCGCCAGCTCCGCCTCGTCGGGTAGTGGCCCGGCGGTCACCGCGGCCCACGCCAGACGCAGCGTGTCGTAGTAGTCGATCCACTGATTGAGCACAGTCAGCGCCGCCACGAGGCATAGCGGCACCGCCAGGACCATCGCACCGCGACGCATCCATGCTGTCCGCATCCAGCCGGCTATCAAGACAACCAATGCCACTGCGGCAAAACCGATCCAGATCCACAGCATGAGCGGTGGCGGGTTGTCCGCCATTCCTTGCGAGGTGATGTACCAGTACGCCAGCGCACCCACACTCATACCGCAGACAGCGGCACTGGGCACCCACACCCGCAGCCAGCTCCGGGGTCTGCGGTAGAGACCGGCCACCAACGCCAGCGCGGCCAGGACTTGAATCGTCACCGGGAGCCAGCCATGGATGAGCGAAGGGCCGGCGTACAGCGGATTGTTCCGCGCGTAAGCAGGCAGCTCGGCCAGTACCCAGGTCCCCGACGGCGGCACGCCCTGATTGTCCGTGGGATTCCTGTAAGGAGGTTCCGTGCATTCTGGAGAATCGCTGGGAATCGGCCTGTTTGGGTCATCACTGCCCCGAGAGGTGACGGACAACGACGCCGGCGGTTGCCGGTGGCCCCGCGCCCGGCCAATAGTGCAGAAATGACGCGGGTTGTCCTGATCGTGCTGTGTGCACTGCAGGTCACCATGCAGCTCTATGTGTGGATTCCGATTCACGCCGCCGTATCGGCGTCCTACGGCGGACAGAACATGACACCCGCGCTGTCCTCGGCGCTGTTCGGCTACGCCGCGGGGTTCCTGCTATTCGGTCCGATCACCGATCGTTTCGGTCGTCGGCATGTGCTGATCGCCGGGGTATCGGTGATGGCCGTCCTGACCTTGCTGGTGCCCTTTGCCCTCACACCCGCGCTGTTCGGATTGCTGCGAGTTCTTCAGGGCTTCGCCGGCGGAGCGTTCTCACCGTCCGCGCTGAGCTATCTCGGGGAGGCGCTGCCCCGCCGGACGGCGACGACGGCGATTGGCGCGGTGTCCACCGCGTATCTGATGGCCGGGGTGCTCGGGCAGGTGCTGGCCTCCCTCATCACCCAGGCATGGGGATGGCAGTGGCTGTTCTGGGTGAGCGCCGCCGGGCTCGCACTCAATGTGGGGCTGCTGGCGCTCGTCATGCGCGAGGAGCGCGGCGGGGATCCCTCGGCGCGAGTGGTTTCCGGTTTCGCCGCCCAGGCCCGCCTGCTCACCCGCCGGGATATCGCGGTGCCGCTGGCCGCGGTGTTCGTCCTGATGCTGTCGTTCGTCGCGATGTACACGAGCCTGGCGAATCAGCTGGTCGACGAGCTGCGGCTGCCGGAGTCCACCGTCACAACGATCCGGCTAGCGGGCATTCCCGGAATGTTGGTGGCACCGTTCGTCGGATCGTGGGTGGGCAAGGTCGGCACCGAGACCGGGGCGCTGGTGGGGTACGTGCTGGCGGCGGCGGGGTTGGCGGTCGAGGCCCTGGGCGCCGATTCGGTTCCTGTCATCGTCGTCGGCAGCAATATCTTCGTCGCCGGTATCGCCGTCGCGTCGACGGCGATGGTCACCATGTTCGGCGATCGGGCGGCTCCCCGGCGCGGTGCCGGTACCGCCCTGTACGGGTTCACCGTTTTCCTCGGCGCCAGCTCTGCGCCCTACCTCGCGCATGCCCTCGGTTTCCGGCCGCTGCTGGGCGTGCTGGTGGTCGCGCTGATCGGCGGCGCGGCCCTGGTGGCCACCACGCGGCGTGCATCGGGGCCGGTCAAGGCGACGGTAAGTTCCCTCGAGATCTAAGAACTCAATCGCCGTTCGCGCAGCTCAGGGCGTCGTAGGCTACCTCGCATGAGCATGCCGGCACCGCGGCGGCCGCTTCCCCGCTATTGGTATGGCATCGGCGCGGCACTGATCGCGACCGGTGTGATCGGCGGGATCGCACTGTTCATCGCGGGCATCGTCTCCGTTGTTCAGGGACCAACCCACGAATTCGACGGAAATACTTCGGCCACAGTCCCTTTCGCGGCAGGCACTTCGCAGATCATCTATGTCGCCGACGTCAAGGTCGGCACATCGGTAGCAGCGCATACGCGTTGCGCGGCCCGCGACGAGAACAATCGTGACGCGACGCTCCGACGCTACGGGGGCAGCATGTCGATCAACCGATGGAACGCCCTCTATGTAGTTACCGCACAGGAAGCGGGGAACTACACCATCAGCTGTGCCGGACCGGCGGATAGGTACTACGGGGTGGGCCCCAGAGCTGGCACCGCGGCAATCACCGCGACGATCGCGGGGCCGATCGGCGGCGTGTGTCTGGTCGTCGCCGGAATCATCGTCTTGATCGTCACCGCGTCGCGGCGCCGACCCGAATCACCGCCGCATCCCGGCCCTCCGCAGCACCCGTATCCGCACGGCCGCTGGTAGCGGGGCCAGAGCACTCAGCTCAGTCCGCTACCATGACCGACGGAGGATTCGCCTAGTGGCCTATGGCGCTCGCCTGGAACGCGGGTTGGGTTAATAGCCCTCAGGGGTTCAAATCCCCTATCCTCCGCCACTGCAGGACCGCATCAAGGAGGGCAATGGCTGCCGGACGCCGGACGGCGACCATCGTTCTGACCAGCAGCCATGCCGCTCTCTCCTTGATCGCGGGACTGCTTTTTTTCTTCTTCGTGCTGCCCCGCTGGCCCGAACTGAACGGGGCCACCAGCCACGCCTTCGGTACCGGGCTGCGCATCCTCACGGGCCTACTGCTGGCGGCGGCCGGTGTCCCGGCCCTGCTCTCCTGGCGGCGGACTCGTCAGCCCGAGTTCGCGACGCCACAGCTGGCGCTCACGCTGCGCGCGGCCGCCTTCACCGGCCATTTCCTTGCCGGCGCCCTCATCGTAGGAACGGCGATCGCCGAGGTCTGGCTGAACCTGGACCGATTCGGCATCTGGGAATTCGGGGTATACGGCGCGGCAGCGGCCATCGGAATACTGGCCTTCGCGGCGTATCACCTGGCATTCGTGGCCGAGGCCCCAGAAAAGGAACGCACGCCTCGTCCCGCCAAGAAAAAAGCCACCGAGGTCGCGGAACCCAGCACAGGCACCGACGAGACCAAGGCAGCCGACGAGACCCTGATCGAGGAGTCTGAGGAGTCCGAGGCAGTGGAGCCGCCTGTCGATGAAACCGCAGAGGACACCAAAGCCGCCCCAGACATCGAGGACAACGAATCCCTCGAGCCGGCGCGCGGCCTGCGGAACCGTCGCACCCGCAAGTCCTAGGTCACGTCCTTACCCTGAGCGGACAAGACAAGCACCGAACCGTCCTTGGGCGCGAAGGCCTTGACATCCCACCCGCCCTTCGCGGTATTGGTGGACAGCATCCGGTCGAGTTCGTCGCTGCGTTCGAACTGCGCGGAGGAGGGCACACCCGTATCGAGTGTCTTCCACAGACGCGGTCTGGTAGCGAGCACCATGCTGGAGCGGAAGGGCGCGATGTACGCGGACAGCTGTTGCGGCGGCATTTCGATGATCGCGTCGACCCAGTACGTGGTATTCGGACCGGGCAGGGGCTGGTCACCGAAGAAGCCCTGCACCCATTCACCGGTCACCGGTTTCGGGAGCTTGGAGAATCGCTGCTCCAACGGTCCGGAGTCGTAGCGAATTGGCGATGCTCCGGTCTTTTGCGGCGTGTAGGAGGCCTGGGTGGAATCGGGCTCGTTCCATGACGAGCAGCCGCCCACCGCGAGCAGCGCAATGACACAGGTCGCCGCCCACCGCTTCATTCCTGCACGGTACCGGCACGCCGCGATGTGGTTGCGAGTATCCAGATCGCCACCGCAAAGAACAGCAACGGATAGATGGCCGAGTCGAAGACCCTTTCCGCACGCAACATCTGCGCGATCACGGCGTCCCACGCGGTGATGTAGGAGCCGAAATCGGGGTCTATCCGCATAGCGCGGACGTACAGCACCCAGTACCACCACATGGACACGGTCACTGCGGCGATGGCCGTCATCGCGATCCACTGCCCCCGCTGAGCACCACGAGTGATCAGAACCTGGTTGACCAACAACACCATCAGCGGCACCGTCCACACCCAGTGATGTCCCCACGCCAGCGGGGAGACAACACAGCCGACCATTCCCACCACGGTGACCGCCAGCAGCTCCCGGCCATTCCGGTGGGCCCGCCGTGCGGCGGCCATCCCCAGCAGCGCGGCCCCACCCGCGAGAAGAACCCACAGCCACGTTGGCATGGGTTGTGGTGCATAGATATTCGATAACGCGCCACCGATCGACGCGTTGGCCGGATGGTCCAGTGAGCCGATATGTCCGGTGGTACGCACGGCACCCAGCCAGTAGTCGGACGAATCAGAGGGCAGCAGAATCCATCCCAGCGCCACGGTGCCCACCGCCGTCACCATCGCCGTCACCGCGGCCCGCCACTGACGGGAAATCACCAGGTACGGAACGAAGATGATCGCCGTGAGTTTGACCCCCGAAGCAACACCCACCGACCAGCCGCGCCACCGTGCGCCCTCGGGCCGGGTGAGGTCCCAGATGATGAGCGCGGCCAGCACGAGATTGACCTGCCCCTGCCATAACGTTCCATGGATCGGCTGAATATCCCAGGCCACCAAGTTCATTCCCACACACGCGACGACCAGGCGACCATCCGCCGAGAATCCGGAAACCCGCCAGCATCGCCAGATAATGGCGAAGAGCGCTCCCAGATTCACCAGGAACCAGATGACCTTGGCCACCCCCAGCGGAACGAAACCCAATGGGGCGAAAAGCAACCCCGCGAAGGGCGTATACGTGAACCACCCCGCGTCCGGAATCTCCGTGGCATACAACGGCTCACCGTGCAGAACCCGCAGACCGCCGAACCGGTAGGTCATCAGATCGCCACCGTTGCTGAATAATCCGAAGCTGTTGGGGGCATTCAGCGGAATGAGCCAATGCTGCACCAGCACGGCCACGACCCCGGCCGCGAGCCATGCGCCGGCTGCCCGCCACGACATACTGCGGACCGTCACTACTGCTTCCTATCGGTATCCCGGGATGGCTGAACGCGTTTCGGCTCGCCCGGCATCTTCGGGTAGTTCGGCGGATAGGGCATATCGCCGAGTCCATCCGCCTCGTCCCGTTCTACCATCTCAAGCAGCGGCTCGATCGATTGCGGCGCATCGTCCATATCGGCCATGGGGTCTGGACGTTTCCGGAGCAAATTGGGCACGGTCGCGATGGTGAAGTCGTCGGGCTCGGCGTCGACCAGCTCTTCCCACGTCAACGGGGTGGAAACGGTGGCGATCGGCGTTCGCCGCACCGAATAGGCCGATGCCATGGTGCGATCGCGCGCGTTCTGATTGAAATCGATGAAGATGCGCTCGCCGCGTTCTTCCTTCCACCACGACGTGGTCACCTGCTTGGGTGCACGACGTTCCACCTCGCGGGCCAGCGCGATACCGGCACGACGCACCTCGATGAAATCCCATTGGGTTTCGATGCGCAGATAGATGTGGATGCCGCGGCCCCCGGAGGTCTTCGGGTAGGCAACGAACCCCAGCTCGTCAAGCAGTGGGCGCAGCACGTCGAGTGCCACCGACTTGGCTTCGTCGAATCCGGTCCCCGGCTGCGGGTCCAGATCGATGCGCAGCTCATCGGGGTGATCCAGATCGGGATATCGCACCTGCCACGGATGCAGCGTCACTGTGCCCATCTGCGCTGCCCACACGATCGCGGCGGGCTTGGTCACCCGCAGGACCTCGGCGGTGCGACCCGAGGGAAAAGTCACCTCGCAGCTGTCCAAATAATCGGGATAGTGCTTGGGCAGCCGCTTTTGGTAGATCTCCTCGCCGTCGATGCCGTCGGGAAAACGCTGCAGGTGGGTGGGGCGGTCGCGCACCGCGTTCATCATCGGGACGAGTGCCACGGTCCGGTAGTACTCGGCGAGGTGACGCTTGGTGCCGCCATCGGGGCCCAACTGGGGGAAATACACCTTGTCAGGGTTGCTCAGCCGGACGGCGATACCGTCGACATCCAGTTCCTCGGCGGGCGTGGGCATTACCGTCATCATATGGGAATGGACCTGCCCGTCATGCCTCCAATCGCCCCAATGCTTGCCAAACCTGTCGCAAAAATCCCGGGCGACGCGTCGTACGAGCCCAAGTGGGACGGGTTTAGGTCGATCGTCTTTCGTGATGGCAACGAGGTGGAACTGGGCAGTCGCAACGAAAAGCCGCTGACCCGGTACTTCCCCGAACTGGTGACGGCGGTACTGGCTGAGCTGCCCGAGCGCTGCGTGGTCGACGGCGAGATCGTGATCGCCACCGAGTCCGGGCTGGACTTCGAGGCGCTCCAGCAGCGGATTCACCCCGCGGATTCCCGGGTGCGGCTGCTGGCCGAGCAGACGCCCGCCTCCTTCATCGCTTTCGATCTGCTCGCGCTGGGCGACGAGGACTACACCGGGCGACCTTTCAGCGAGCGCCGTTCGGCCCTGACGCAGGCACTGTCTGGGGCCGGGACGTCCGTTCATCTCACCCCCGCCACCACCGACCAGGTCCTGGCACAACGCTGGTTCGAGGAGTTCGAGGGTGCCGGTACCGACGGTCTCATCGCGAAGCCGCTGACCATCGCGTACCAGCCCGACAAGCGCGTGATGTTCAAGATCAAACCCGAGCGGACCGCCGATTGCGTCGTGGCCGGGTATCGGGTGCATAAGTCGGGCGATGATGCCATTGGGTCACTGCTGCTCGGCCTGTATCAGCACGATGGTGCGTTGGCTTCGGTCGGCGTGATCGGCGCGTTCCCCATGGCCGAGCGCAAGCGACTCTTCCAGGAGCTGCAACCGCTGGTCACCTCCCTCGAGGATCACCCCTGGAACTGGGCGGCTCACCAGGCCGGTGAACGCACTCCGCAGAAGAACGCGGGCTCTCGCTGGAATGCCGGCAAGGACCTGTCGTTTGTGGCGTTACGTCCGGAGCGGGTAGTGGAGGTCCGCTACGACCATATGGAGGGTGTGCGGTTTCGCCACACCGCGCAATTCAATCGCTGGCGCCCGGATCGCGATCCACATTCCTGCACCTACGACCAACTCGAACGGCCAATCGCGTTCAGCCTCAACAATATTGTTCCGGGCCTGGTGTGACCGGTGCCGGGCGATTCGCGCCGAGTCCATCGGGTGACCTGCACATAGGCAACCTGCGCACCGCGTTGTTGGCATGGCTGATGGCACGCTCGACCGGCCGCAGGTTCCTCATGCGGGTGGAAGACCTGGATACTCGCACCAGCACCGTCGTAGCGGAACGCCAGCTGGCCGACCTCGCCGCGATCGGCCTGGAGTGGGATGCACCCGTGGTGTGGCAGACCAATCGGACCAGTGCCTACCGCGAGGTTCTCGACTCGCTGGACTCTCGCGGCCTGCTCTACGAATGCTATTGCAGCAGAAAAGATATCGCCCAAGCGCCGACGGCGCCGCATGGACCGCCGGGTGCTTATCCGGGCACCTGCCGAGAACTGTCGGAGTCGCAGCGCGCGCAGCGCCGTGCCGAACGCCCGCCCGCGCTGCGGCTGCGAACGGAGAACTCCACCGTCACCGTGTCGGACACATTGCACGGTGAATACGCCGGCCTGGTCGACGATTTCGTAGTGCGCCGCGGTGACGGTGTGACCGCCTACAACGTCGCAGTGGTGGTCGACGATCACGCACAGGGCGTCGACCAGGTGGTACGCGGCGACGATCTACTGGCCTCCGCGCCCAGACAGGCCTACCTTGGCGCGCTGCTGGGTTACCCGGTGCCCACGTACGCCCATGTCCCGCTGGTTCTCAACACGGCGGGCGCACGACTGGCCAAACGCGATGGTGCGGTGACCATCGCCGATCTGGGTGCCCAGCGGGCATTCGGCTTGATATGCGAATCGCTCGGATACGCGGCCGCGGACGCCGCCGACCTGCTGGGCCAGTTCGGCGCGGAGCGCATCCCGCGCGACCCGTGGATATACCCGGGCTGATCCGAAGCAGCCTGGTTGGCACGAATTCGTGTTAGCCTCCCGCGGTGTTTCGTGCCGTCGCGCTCGCACTTCTGGCACTACTGGCAGTAGCCGGTTGCGGGGGCCCGGCACAGGAAACGCTGCGGGTTGGCACCGAGGGGGTTTATGCGCCCTTCAGTTTCCATGATGAGCGCACCGGAGAGCTGACCGGATATGACGTGGATGTGGCTCGCGCTGTCGGCGAGAAACTGGGCCGTCCGGTGGAGTTCGTCGAGATCCCGTGGGACGCGATCTTTGCCGGATTGGACGCCGAGCGATTCGACGTCGTCGCCAACCAGGTGACGATCACCCCGGAGCGTAAGGCCAAGTACGACCTTTCCACGCCGTATGCGGTGGGCGAGGGCGTGATCGTCACCCGGGCCGACGACCACACCATTCACACGCTGGCAGATGTCCGCGGCAAGGTGGCCGCCGAGAATGCGACAAGCAACTGGTCGCAGATCGCCCGCGACGCCGGAGCCCGCGTGGAGACCGTCGAGGGCTTTACTCAATCCATCACGCTGCTGAGCCAGGGCAGGGTCGATGTCGTCATCAACGACAGCATCGCCGTCTACGCCTACTTGGCCAGCACCGGAGACCCGGCGGTGAAAATCGCGGGGACCACCGGTGAACGCAGTGAGCAGGGGTTCGCGGCCCGGAAGAACAGCGGTCTGCTGCCCGAGCTGGACAAGGCGCTGGATCAGCTGTCGGCCGACGGCACGTTGACCCGCATCTCCGAGAAGTACCTCAAGGCCGATGCCAGCGGCGCCCAGAAACCACAAGCGGGCCAGGGGAATTCCGGCCCGGGAAGGTCCAACACCCGGCTGGTTCTGGACAATCTGTGGCCGATGGCCCGCGCCATGCTCACGGTCACCCTTCCGCTGACCGCCATCAGCTTCACGATTGGGCTGGTCATCGCACTCGGAGTGGCGCTGGCCCGTATGTCCCATCGGCGCGTGCTCTCCAGCCTGGCCCGGCTCTACATCTCGATCATCCGTGGCACACCACTGCTGCTTCAGCTGTTTCTGATCTTCTTCGCCCTGCCCGAATTCGGACTGAAGATCAGTCCATTTCCGGCCGCGGTCATCGCGTTCAGCCTCAACGTCGGCGGCTATGCCGCCGAAATCATCCGCTCGTCCATCCTGAGCATCCCCCGTGGACAGTGGGAGGCCGCCTCAAGCCTGGGCATGAGTTACAGCACCACGTTGTGGCGCATCGTCATTCCGCAAGCCAATCGTGTCGCGGTACCCCCGTTGTCCAACACGTTGATCTCGCTGGTGAAGGACACCTCACTGGCGTCGGCGATTCTGGTGACCGACGTCATGCGCACGGCACAGGTCGCCGCCGCGCCGACCTTTCAGTTCTTCACGCTCTACGTCACCGCCGGCGTCTACTACTGGATCGTCTGCATGGCGATGTCGGTGGTACAGGACAGGCTGGAGGAACGCTTGGCCAAGTCGGTTGCGCGCTAGGCGATACGCACCGGAAGATCGGCGAGCCCGCGCAGCGTGACATGGGGCTTGTAGCTGGGTTCACCGATCAACCACGCATCAGGGAACCGCGCCGTGATCGAGCTCAACGCCAGCTTGGCCTCCAATCGGGCCAGCGGAGCACCCAAGCAGAAGTGTGGTCCGTGTCCGAACGCAAGGTGCTTGATCTCCGCGCGATCGGGATCGAAGACATCCAGATCCGGGCCGATCTCCGGATCGCGTTGCGCGGCAGCAAGCATCAACAACACCCACTCGCCGTCGGGCAAGGTGAAGTCGCGAATGGTCATGTCGCCGTCGGCGACCCGCGCCACCATATGCACGGGCGGGTCATAGCGCAGCGTCTCCTCGATGACCGCAGGCGCTCGATCAGCGTTCTGCCCCAGCAGTTTCCACTGTGTCGGCGTCTGCAGCATGGCCAATGACGCGTTGGCGATCAGGTTGACCGTGGTCTCGTGTCCGGCGATGAGCAGCAGCGTGCAGGTGGAGATGATTTCTTCCTCGGTGAGCTGATCGCCGGCCTCCTCCACCTGGATCAGCGCGGACAGCAGATCGTCACCGAGGTTGCGCCGGCGGGCCGCGATGAGGCGGGCGAAGTAATCCCACATCCAATGGGCCGCCTGGAATCGTGCGTCCATATTGGCAGGCGCCTGACCGGTCAACGCGAAAACCGGGTCCAACCCCTGTGCGAGCAGCGCTGAGGCCCTGCCGAATTCAGGCTCGTCTTCGATCGGCACCCCGAGCATTCGGCAGATTACCGCGACAGGCAGCGGATAGGCGAAATCCGTGACCAGGTTGAAGGTGCCACACAGAGCGATGTCGTCCAGAAGCCGGTCCACGAGGGCCTGGATATCGTCGGCCATCGCGTTGATCACCTTGGGTGCGAATGCCTTCGACGCCAGCTTGCGCAACCGGGTGTGGTCGGGGGCATCCAGCCCCAGGAACGAGGGCCTGGCGATCAGGTTGGGATTCTGTGCAAGCTGTCGCTGGACGATCTTCGACTTGCGACGATCCGAGGACGCCTGTGGGTGGCGCAGCACGGCATTGCAGTCCGCGAAGGTGGCCAGCACACTGACGTCCATACCCGGCGGGTGCACCGGACCGGCCTGCGTCTGCTCGACCAGCTGGCTGTAGACCGGGTAGGGATTCGCACGATTGGCCGGGTCGAGCACCTGAAGCAACAGGGTGCCCGGGTCAGTCGTAGTAGGCATGTGTCCAGTGTGCGCCGGAATTCTGAGATGTGCCTGAGCTTTTTGGCTCAGCTGTAGTAGCGGCCCAGGGTCTCTTCGCGCAGCTCGGCGAATCGGCCGTCCACGATGCTGGCGCGGATGCGGTCCACCAGTCCGATGGTGAATCGCTCATTGTGGATGGTGGCCAAGGTGGAGCCCAACATCTCCCTGGCCTTGAACAGGTGGTGCATATAGGCCCGTGTGTAGTGCGTACAGGTGTAGCAGTCGCACTCGGCGTCGATCGGGGTGAAGTCCCGGCGGTACCTGGCCCCGGTGATGTTCACCCGGCCGTCGCGGGTATAGACGGCGGCGTTACGCGCGACGCGTGACGGAGACACACAGTCGAAGGTGTCCGCCCCCGCGGCCACCGCGGCGAAGAGATCGTCGGGCTCGCTGATTCCGAGCAGGTGACGCGGTTTGTGTTCGGGCAGTTCGGATGTCACCCAGCTGACGATGGTGCCGAGATTCTGCTTCTCCAGCGCGCCACCGATCCCGTAGCCATCGAAGCCTCGGCCTTCTTCGCTGACAAGCGATTCCAACCCACGTGCGGCCTGACGCCGCAGATCCTCGTACTGTGCGCCCTGCACCACGCCGAACAATGCCTGGTAGGGCTTGTCGGCACGCTCGCGCGTCAGCTTCTCGTGTTCGTCCAGGCACCGCTGCGCCCACTCGTGGGTGCGCTGTACCGAATCTTCTTGATATTCACGGGTGTTGATCAGCGTGGTGAGCTCGTCGAAGGCAAAGATGATGTCGGCACCCAACTGATGCTGAATCTGCATGGACACCTCGGGGGTGAACCTATGCGCGGACCCGTCCAGGTGCGACGTGAACGTGACACCGTCGTCATCGACATGCGCGAGCTTGTCCTTCTTCGCCCCGGTGCCCAGGGCACCCAGGACATCGTCGGAGCGGGCCCGGTCGACGTCCATCGCCATGACCTTGCGCGCCCCCGACCCGAGCGAGAGCACCTGAAACCCGCCGCTGTCCGTGAACGTCGGGCCCGGCCAGTTCATGAACGCCCCAAGCCCCCCGGCCTCGTCCACGATGTCGGGGCCAGGCTGCAGGTACAGGTGGTAGGCGTTGGCGAGCACGGCCTGGGCTCCGAGTGCGGCCATGGTTTCCGGCAGCACCGCCTTGACCGTGGCCTTGGTTCCGACGGCAATGAAGGCCGGGGTCTGGATGTCACCGTGCGGGGTGTGGATCACCCCGGCCCGGCCCGCGGTTCCGGGCAGGGTGGCGTCGACGGAGAAGTACTGATCAGTCATCGGGGGTTATTTTGCCCTGGGCGGGTCGTACCCCTGGGTCGTAGGCTCAAGGCCATGACAACGACGTCGGATCTTCTCGCGCTGGAGCATGGCACCACCACCCCAGAAGCCCTGGCTTTCTTCGACAATCTGGCACCCGTGCGATCAGAGGAATTGATCGGCCAGCGCTGGCATGGCGGTGAGGTGCCCACTGGGCATTCGATGGACGGCATCCTGACCGTGTCGGGCTGGTACGGCAAGCAGTTCGACGACCTGGACCACGTGCATCCGCTGCTGTTCAGCGATGGTGGTGGCGACATCTTCGCGGTGGATCCGATGCTGGCACCGATGGGGCTCGCGGGCCGGATCAGCGGCCTGACCGAGTCCCCGATGGTCAAGCGGACCTCGCCGACAGCGTTGTCCGCGCTCAAGCCACTGATCAGGACCAACAAGCACCGCGCGCGGCTGCGCAACATCGAGTTCCGCGGCGCCGTCAGTGCGGCCATGGTCTACGACCACAAGGCGATCATCGACCACTTCCGCAAGGTCGACGACGCCACGCTGCTGGGCATCATGGACCTGCGGGACATGGAGCAGCCGTACTTCTTCACGTTGCGCCGAGACTGAACGCGGTTGCCCCATCGCCTAGGAGTCCTCGCGGCCTGATCGCGTCTAAGCTGCCTCGGTGAGGGCGCTGAAATGATCTTGTTCGAGCGGTCTTTCGCCTATACACCGCTGCACGTGTGGGGTGTGATGGTCGATCCCGATCTGTGGTCGCTACACACCACCGGGTTTCGGCCCGAGGTCGGTTGCGAGTACCGCATCACCCACCCAGCCATCCTGGGCACTCGGCTACTCGGCACCGGCGACTGCACAGTCGTCGCCGCGGATCCGGGTGCGCTGCTCTCTGTGCAGTTCGTCGGCGCGGTACGAGAAGGCGAACCCGCCCGCTGGACCATCAGCCACCGCCTCACCGCCGAGAATGGCGCGACCACTCTCACGACGTATCTGGAAGGGGTCGACATCAACGATCACTCCGAGAAGGTACTGATGCGCATCGTGACCGAGAGCACGGCGCGATCCGCACACCTGCTCGGTGAACGGCTGGCGGACCGCTACCGGATACCGGGCAAGGGCACCGCCGCCGGTCAAGCGGCTCCACGCGGCGAGCAAGAAAATACCCCCAAACTGCGTCAACAGTCAGAGGGTAATGGCGGTGGCGGAGGGATTTGAACCCTCGGACGGGGGTTACCCGTCACACGCTTTCGAGGCGTGCTCCTTAGGCCGCTCGGACACGCCACCGCCGAAGAGACTACAGGCAGGCCGGCCCGATCCCCCAATCGGTTGACCCGGCCACCGGCGACAGGCGCGGCTGCCGCCGCAAGCGAAAGCGCTATATCGCGTTATCACCCGGCGGCGTTAGCAACGCGCCAGCCATATGCGTGAAGTCGCATGGCTGGCAGGAAACTCCCAGCGTGCTGTACGAAATCAGCGGCGTGGCTCCAAGGAAAGTGGCCTTCCATCTTGCTTGTGCAGGTTCTCGTTGGCATCGCGATATCCGCCTCTCGGGGCGGGCGGACGCCGCCGGGCCATCAGCGAGACCGGCACGAGGAGATCGACACCATCACGATGGGAAGGCCCTGACCAATGAAAATTCTTGTAGGAATCGCAGCATCCGCGGCCATCGCCGCGAGCACGCTCGGCCTCGCGGCGACGGCCGACGCGGCACCGGCGCTCCCAGCCCCCAACTACCACTGGTGCCCGGGCGAGTTCTGGAATCCGATCTGGGGATTCAACTGGGAATTCGGCGAATGCCACGACGACTGGCATCGCGACCGCGACGGAGACTGGCACGACCGCGACTGGCGCGGCGATCGTGGCGACTGGCATGACCATGACCGCGGCGACTGGGGGCATGGCCACGATCGCGACTGGAGGCCCTAGCCCAACGTCATCGAGAAGCAACCCCGCCCGCCGGACTCGCTCCAGTGGGTGGGGTTGTTTGCCTTGCACCGCCACAACGCAATGGGTGGGCAATAAGATCCATACGAAATATCTTGACTGACAGCAGGTTTACAGCTCACTGTACGCATAGCGCACGTTGATTGCCAGCAAAGAATGCTTTGCTTTCTTTATGAAAATTCTCGTTGGACTTGCCGCTTCCGCAGCCATAGCCGCAGGCGGGCTCGGCCTCGCCGCCACCGCCAATGCCGCCCCGGCTCCAGAGCTTCCGGCGCCCACGTATCACTGGTGTCCCGGCGAGTTCTGGAACCCGATCTGGGGCTTCAACATGAACTGGGGCGAATGCCACGCCGACGGCATCCTCGACCGCGACCGTCCTGGCGACTGGCGCGGCGACGACGGCCGCTGGCGCAACAACGGCCCCGGCCCGGGTGACAACCGCGGACCCGACCGTGGACCCGATCGCGGTCCCGACCGTGGACCCGGCAACGACTGGCACCGCTAAACCTCCTGAATCGGCCCGTCCGGCGTGCGACCCCGACTCATCAGCGCCGGGCGGGCCACTTACCTTTTCGCCGCGAAGAAGCTCTCGAGCAGGGCTGCACACTCGTCGGCAAGCACGCCGCCGCGCACCTCCGGGCGGTGCACCTGCCGACGGTCCCGCACCACATCCCACAGCGATCCCACCGCTCCGGTCTTGGGTTCCCAGGCCCCGAAGACCACCCGGCCAACCCGCGCAAGCACTAACGCACCGGCGCACATGGTGCATGGCTCGACGGTCACCGCCAGCGTCGTCCCCTCCAGCCGCCAGCCGTCACCATGCTTCGCGGCGGCCTCGCGCAACGCGAGAACTTCGGCATGTGCCGTCGGATCACCCAGGCGTTCACGAGCATTGGCGGTGCGGGCCAGCTCTGTTCCGTCTGCGGCATAGATCACCGCACCGATCGGCACGTCGTCGGCACCAGCCTCCCCGGCGGCCACCAGCGCCGCGCGAATCAGCGCCTCGTCATCCGGAAACGTCACCGATCTAGCTTGTCGAGCACCGCACCGAACTCGTCGGCGAAGCCCATGCGCGCCGCGATCATCCCGAGTTGCTCATCGGGATAGAGATCCGTCTCACTGAGGATCACGCTGAGTACCGGCTCGGGCAGCCCGATATCGGAGAGCAGGCCCAGATCGCCTTCCTCCCACGGATCGACCTCGTCCAGCTCATCGGAATCGAGCTCCGGGACAGGAATATTCAGCCGCTCTAACACCTCGGCGGCGATGTCGTAGTCGATGGCCGCCGTGGCGTCGGAAAGCAGCAGATGCGTTCCCGCAGGTGCCGGGCGGATAATGATGAAGAACTCCTCATCCACATCCAGCAGGCCGAACACGGCACCAGCGCTGCGCAATTCGCGTAGCTCGGTTTCGGCTGCCGCCAAATCGGTGAGCGCTCCAGCCTTCAACGATGTCACCCGCCAGCGGCCCTCTTCACGAACGACGGCCACGCCGAAGCCCTCCAGGCTTTCGGCGCTGGGCCCTGCGGCCTTGGCACGTTGTGCGTCCATGGGCAATACGGTAGTGCCCCACCCCGTGTTGTGACCACAAACAACTTGGTCACGTGTGCCAACCTGATGGGATGAACGCCGCCGAACACGACCACCAACGCCCCCCGATCTGCGTACTTGGCCTCGGGCTCATCGGCGGCTCTCTGGTCCGCGCGGCCACCGCCGCAGGGCGGCACGTCTGGGGATACAACCGTTCCGCGGAGGGCACAGACGCCGCACGGGCGGCCGGTTTCGACGCCACCGCCGACCTGGATCTGGCGTTGCGGCGCGCCCGCAACGCCCGGGCCCTCATCGTGCTCGCGGTACCGGTCCCAGCCCTGCCCGCGCTCCTGACGCGCATCGCGGAGCTGGCCCCCGAATGCCCGCTCACCGACGTCACCAGCGTGAAATCAGCTGTCCTACAACAGGTGTCCCAGCACGGACTGGCGCAACGATTCGTCGGTGGCCATCCCATGGCGGGCACCACGGAGTCAGGGTGGGACGCCGGGGACGCCAAGCTCTTCCGCGACGCGACCTGGGTCGTCAGTGTCGACGACGAGGTCGATCCACTGGTGTTCGCTCAAGTAACGCGGCTGGCCCTGGACTGCGGATCCGTCGTCGTCCCGGCACGCTCGGACGAGCACGACGCCGCCGCCGCGGCCATCTCGCATCTGCCCCACCTGCTCGCCGAGGCCCTGGCCGTCACCGCCGACGGGATCCCCCTGGCGTACTCCCTGGCCGCCGGATCGTTCCGGGACGGCACCCGGGTGGCCGCCACCGATCCGTCGCTGGTGCGCGCCATGTGCGAATCCAATCCGCATGGTGTGCTGCCGGCCCTGGAAGAGGCCATGGCGCTACTCGCGGCGACGTGGAACACCCTGAACGCGGAGAGCTCCGTGGAGCTGCTGGTAGAGGCCGGCCACGCCGCACGGCAGCGGTATGAGGCACACGAACGATTCGACATCACCGGCATCAGCCGGGAGGACCCTCCTTGGCGCGAGCAACTGGCCGAGGCCGGGCGGCAGGGCGGTGTGCTGCGGACCGTGCCCTAGATCCGGAGAGCCAAACCGGGGTATTCCAGCAGGAATCCCTCGTCATCGACGGTGACGGTGGTGTCGGCGACCGGCGAAACCACCTTGATGCCCTTGCCGTCGTTGCGGTAGCTAATGGTGGCCGGGCTGACGACCAAATCCGGGAGGGTCACGTAGACAACGGGCAGCACCGCGCTGCCTTCCTGCTGGTAAAGGCCGGTCCGGCGGATTGGCAGCGCGTTGAAGAAGGGGCTGAACACCACGTCGACGTCCAGAGCCCCGTCGAAGGAGGAACGCGTCGCGCCCTCATGGTTCTGCACGGTCCACATGCCCTCTTCGTCCCGGGCGATGGACAGCTGCCGTTCCCTTTCGGCAACGGTGGTCGACAGCGACAGGCGGTTGGTGGAGCCCGTCTCGTCGGTCACCAAGTCGTATGAGGCACTGAAAGCGGGATGAGCGTCGGACGCGCCGGCCACGAAACGGCCATGCGCACGGATGCGCCGGCCCGACAGTTGGACCCGGGTGGATTCCATACGCGACGCGTCATGGGCGCGCCAGGTCAGCACGGCAGGACCGGTCGCCGCGTCAGTCTGACTGGGGTTACTCACCCGTCTACCGTAGGCGACCGCGCAAATTGAGCCCCCGTGAGCCCTTTCTGCCTCCAATCACCCCCGCTTGCGTGCGACGTAGAGCAGGTACTCCCAGTCCATCAGCAGTCGTCCGTCGCCGCGATCGTGTCGTCGTGCCAGCTCGACAAGCGCGTCATCGAGTTCGGCGGTCTTGCCCGCGTCATCCGCGATTGCCGCGTAGACGGCGATCGTCGGCCCGTAACAGGCCTTGAAGAAGTCGCGGAACTCCTGCGCGGTGGCGAACCGGTCCACCGTCAGCATCCGCCGCTCCACGGTGACTTCGATGACCCGGTCCGCAAGGAGTGTTCGCACATGGGCCGCGTCTCCCCACAACGGAGGCGGTTGCGCGCCAGGCGGTGGAGCGGCCGCGAACGGTTTCATGGTCGCGAACATCTGGCCGATGAATCCCTGCGGTGTCCAGTTGATCAGGCCGATGGTTCCACCCGGCCGACACACACGGATCAGTTCATCCGCGCTGTCCTGGTGCCGCGGAGCGAACATCACCCCGACACAGGACACCACGACATCGAACTCGTCGTCGCCAAACGGGAGCGCCTGCGCGTCCGCGACCTGCCAATCAATGTCTGCACCGGCCGCGGCGGCCACGGCGCGCCCCGCCTCCAGCAGCTCGGGAGTGAGATCGGAGGCCACCACGTGCGCGCCGGCCCCCGCGGCTGGGATCGCCACGTTCCCGGATCCGGCCGCGACATCCAATACCCGGGCACCGGGGACAACGCCGGATTCCTTGACGAGGACCGGGCCGAGCGACGCAATCACCTCGGAAGCCACCGCGGCGTAGTTGCCCAGGGCCCACAACGAAACTCTTTGGCCTGTCTCTGCGTTCATGTACATACGCTAGAAGGATCACCGCCCCGGGGGCTAGTACAAGATCTGTACTGGGGCTGTTCACCGCGACGTCGGCGGCCTACCGTTCATCCATGGGTGCGTCGTACTACCAATTCTGCCCCGTCGCCAAGGCGATGGAGCTGCTCGACGAGCGCTGGACGCTGCTGATCGTGCGTGAATTACTGTTCGGCAGTGAGCATTTCAACGATATTCGGCGTGGAGTGCCGCGCATGTCTCCGACATTGTTGTCCAAGAGGCTGGATCGGTTGGTGCGTGCCGGAATCGCCGAGCGCCACGACAACCGCTACGTACCCACGGACGCCGGTCGTGAGCTGCGGCCCGTGGTCGAGATGCTGAGCCAGTGGGGAATCCGGTGGATCGGCGAGATCGGGGACGAGGATCTGGACCCCAAGCTGCTGCTCTGGGATATGCGCCGCCACGTCATCGGCAGCGCGGTCCCCGAGGGCCGTACGGTGCTGCATTTCCACTTCGGCGATGTCACGGTCGATAAGCGGCACTGGTGGCTGATCATCACGCCCGAGGCAGCCGACCTCTGCGATGCCGACCCCGGCTTCGACGTGAACATCGGCGTGACGGCCCAGTTGCGCAGCCTTACACGAGTGTGGCGCGGTGACGCCTCATGGTCGGATGCGTTGCGCTCGGGCGAGGTGGCCTTCAACGGGCCATCAGGGTTGTGCCGCGGGCTGCCGGCCTGGTTCGACCCGCCCCTCTACGCCGGTGTCCCCCGGCCCTGAGTCCCCGGTGAGATCGCGCGGAGCCGGGCGCAGCCTTCCGGTGCCCGGGGCCGACAGCCACACCGCAAAGGCAAGAACCGAGTCCAGCAGCAGGGCCAGCGCGGTCACCAGGAGGGCGCCGACCAACGCCAAGTGAAACTGCCGGACCTTGATGCCGTCGATGAGGTACCGGCCCAGCCCGCCGAGACTGGCGTAGGCGGCGACGGTCGCGGTCGCGACGATCTGCAGCGTCGCTGTCCGCAAGCCCGACAGGATGAGCGGTAACGCGTTCGGTATCTCGACACCGAGCAGCACCTGGCGTTCTGTCATCCCCATGGCACGCGCCGCCTCCACCACCGTGCGGTCCACGTTCGCGATCCCTGAATAGGTTCCGGCCAGCAGCGGCGGCACCCCGAGCAGCAGCAATGCGACCGTCGGCGGAACCAGACCCAGACCCCACAGCAGCACACCCAACAGCAGCACACCCAGCGTCGGCAGTGCGCGCAGCGCATTTACCGCGCTGACTACGAGAAACGTGCCGCGGCCGGTGTGCCCGATGATCAGACCTATCGGCACCGCGATGAGCACCGCGGCCAGCAGGGCGATCGCGGTGTACTGCAAGTGCTCACCAATCCGCGTGCCCAGCCCGCTGTTGCCCGTCCAATGGGACGCGGTGAATATGTAGCCGAGCGCATCGGAGAGGAAGTTCACACTGCACCAACGGCTTTCGTTGCTCTGGTCCATGGCGTCGCCGCGCGGCCGAGAACCACCAGGAGCGAATCCACGACGACGGCAAGCAGAAAGATGGCGATGATCCCGGCAACGATCTGGCTGCTCTTGTTGGCCTGGTAACCCTCAGTGAACCAGGTACCCAGGCCGCCAATGCCGATCACCGATCCCACCGAGACCATCGAGATATTGGTGACGGCAACGACTCTCAGGCCCGCCACCAACACCGGTATGGATAGCGGCAACTCAACCCGGACGAGGCGGGCCAACGGCCGATATCCCACGGCGGTGGCCGCATCACGCACCTGTGGGGCAATGGCGTCGAGCGCCTCGGGCACAGCACGGATCAGCAGCGCGGTGGTGTACAGCGTCAGCGCGACCATCACATTGGCCTCGTCGAGTATCCGGGTGGGAATGATGAGGGGTAACGCCACGAACAGAGCCAGCGACGGGATGGTGAACACGATGCTGGCTATCACCGTGGTGATCCGCCGCGCGGTCCGGTGCCGGTGAATCAGTGCGCCACAAGGAATCGCGATGGCCAACCCGATGAGGATGGGTACCAGTGACAGCCGCATGTGGATCAGCGAGAGCTGCCAGGCGTCGCCGAGATGGGTGAAGAGATAACGCATCTCACCGCTGCCCGGTACGGCGTTGCCGATCCAGCGCGATGAGGACGTCATCCCCGCGGACGCCCCCGCGGACGCGGCCGTCCTCATCGGTGGCCACACCCAGCCCCGATGGCGAGGACAGTGCGGCATCGAGAGCCTGCCGCAATGTCCCGTCCGGACCGAATAATGATCCGCCCGCTATCACGCTGTCGTATAACGACTTTCCCGACCGGTAGACCTCCGCCCCGGCATCGTCCATCCAGCCGAATGGTGTGCCATCGGGATTGCAGACAAGCACCCAGCTGCGCGGGGCGATGATGAGGTCGGGGACGTCTGTTTCAAAGATCTGCCTGATCTCGTACAGCGGCAACTCACCCGCCTCGCGGAACTGCAAGCTTCGATAGCCCCGATCACGCCCGATGAACCCGGCGACGAAATCGCTTGCCGGGTTGGATAACACCCGCTCAGGCTCGTCATACTGCTGCAACACCCCGCCGGGCCCGAAGACTGCGACCCTGTCCCCAAGCTTGACGGCCTCGTCGATATCGTGCGTGACAAAGACGATGGTCTTGTTGAGCTCGGCCTGGAGGCGTTGCATCTCGGCCTGCAGGTCATCGCGCACATTCGGGTCGACGGCGCTGAAGGGTTCATCCATCAGCAGGATCGGCGGATCAGCGGCAAGTGCACGCGCCACTCCGACACGTTGTTGCTGCCCGCCTGAGAGCTGTGCCGGGTACCGGCTGGCCAGTTTTGGATCGAGCCCCACCCGTTCCAAAACGTCGAGAGCCGCCTTGCGTGCGGCACGCCGGGATTCGCCGCGCAACACCGGCACTGTCGCAACGTTGTCGACCACACGCTGATGCGGCATCAGGCCGGCGTTCTGGATGACATACCCGATACCCAGCCGCAGTTTGACCGGATCCACCGTCCTGACATCTTCTCCGTCGACGATCAGCACACCGGAAGTGAGGTCGGTCATCCTGTTGATCATCCGCATCGAGGTGGTCTTGCCGCATCCCGACGGCCCCACGAACACCGTGAATGACCCCTCGTCGACGTGCATGGTGAGATCGTCGACCGCGGTAGTCCCGTCGGGGTACTTCTTGGTGACATTCTCGAAGGTGATCACGCGATCAGTTCCCTATCGGTTTGTCGAAACCCTTGTCCGTCAACCACTTCTGCGCAGCCTCCTTGGGGTCGACGCCGTCGTTGCCGGATACCGCAGCGTTGAGCCGGGTAAGATCCTCGGTGGTCAAGCGTGCGGACAGTGCGTCGAGCACCTTCTTCAACTTCTCGGATTTCTTCTGCGCGTTGACCAGCGGCACCAGATTGCCGGCCGGAAAAGTGAACTTGGGGTCGTCCAACACCACCAGATCATGCTCGGCGATGGCCGGCGATGTGCTGAATATGTTGGCCGCGGTGATCGTTCCGTCCAACAACGCCCTGACCGTCGCCGGTCCGCCACCATCGCTGATGGCCACGAACCGCGACTCCGGGATATCCAGACCGTAGTTGGCCTTGAGTCCGGCCAGGCCGACGCTGCGGTGCAGGAACTCCGAGGGCGCACCGACCTTTACCTCCTCCGAGTGGGCCGCGAGGTCGGCGATGGAGTGCAGATTCCAGGCGTCGGCGGTGGCCCTGGTGACGCAGAGCGTGTCCGCGTCCGAGGCCGGCGAGGGCGACAGAATGTCCAGATCGCCGTCGAGCTTGCGCAGCAGCGCCAGCTCGACGTCGTCGGGCTTGGTGGCGGTGGCATCCGGATCGAAGTAGCGCAGCAGATTTCCGGTGTAATCGGCGATGAGATCGATCGAATGGTCCTTGACCGCCGGGATGTACGTCTCGCGGCTACCGATGCCCAGCTGTTTGGTGATGTGAAAGCCGTTGGTCTGCAATATCTGTGCATACAGCTCGGCCACGATCTTCGATTCGGGGAAGTCGGCGGAGCCGACGATCAGCGTATTAAGATCGCCCGAAAGCGGCCCTCCGCCCAGGGGATTGGCACTACCGCAGCCGCTGAAGACAACCGCGGCCATGACGGTGGCGAGGAGTCGTGCGGCCCTGCGCATCCTCCGACAGTAACCGGGCAACCGTCACCTCGCCCGGCTTTACCGTCACGAAGATTCCGGTGGCTAACCCGTAGGCGCCGTGGTTTCCGGACTTCCACCCGGCCCGGCCAAGAGCTCTGGCAAATATTTGATAACCGCCTCCGCCTGCTCATCGGGAAGCAGCTGACGCGCGAGCACATTCGCTCCGATGATCATCAACATCGTGGCGTTGGCCCGATCCCGCGCCTCGTGCTGCCCGATCTCCGGACGCTGTGCGCGCATCACCTGCGACAGGAGTTCGGCACCCGTCTCACCGAAGCTCGCCCACAGCGCCTGCCCTAATTCGGGATCGGTCCGCATCTGGCCGAGAAGGGCGGGGGCGGCCGCGATGACATCCGGCCGTTCGAAGAGTTCGGCTGTGTACGAGCAGGATTCCCGGACCCAGTCGCCAACTCCCGCGGCAGCACTCATCTCCCGGGTGGGAGCGGTCCAACCGAAAACCGCCTCGAACACCAGGTGCGCGCGCGAGGGCCAGCGGCGGTACAGCGCCGGCTTGCCTACACCGGCCCGCTCGGCGATCGCAACCATGGTGGTGGCATCCCACCCCTGCTCCACCAGGAGCTCACGCGCGGCAGCAAGCGCCTTGGTGTCGATATCGGAACTGCGGCGGCGACCCCTGCCCACGGGTAACTCGTCAGTAGTCATTGCAAATAACGGTACACCATGTTACGTATTAAGAAGGTTGGTGGCGTGGGTCACAGACAGAAGGGCAGCCGATGACAGGACTTCTTTCCGGAAAAACGGTGGTGATATCCGGAGTGGGCACCGGGTTGGGCCGGGAGGTCGCGCTCAAGGCGCACCAGGACGGCGCGAATGTGGTGCTCGGCGCGCGGACCCGGGAAAACCTTACGAGCCTCGCGGCCGAACTCGACGACACCGGAGGCACCGCCGCCTGGGCGGTCACCGACATCAACGATGCACAAGCGTGCCAGGGCCTCATCGACACCGCCGTCGAGAGGTTCGGCGCGGTGGACGCATTGGTGAACGTCGCGGCCAAGGAGGACGTGTTCGGCGGTATCGAGGGCGCGGATCTGGCGCAGTGGCAAGCGATGCTCAGCACGAACGTCGTCGGCACACTCCAACTCGTTCAGGTGGCCGTACCGGAGCTGAAGAAGAACGGCGGGTCGGTGGTCTTCATCGGTTCACAATCGGCGTTCCATCCACAGCTGCCCCAGGCCGCATATGCGACGTCCAAGGGAGCCCTACAGAACGCCATGTATCAGCTGGCGAAGGAGCTCGGGCCGCACAAGATTCGGCTCAACATGGTCGTGCCGACATGGATGTACGGGCCACCCATCCAGCTGTACATCGGTCTGGTTGCCCAGCAGCGCGGCATCACCGAAGCGGACGTGCTGGCGGAACTGACGGCCAAGTTCCCCCTGGGCGAGATGCCCGCCGATGAAGACGTCGCCGACGCGGTGGTGTTCTTCGCATCTGATCGGGCACGCATGGTGACCGGGCAGACCCTATTCGTCAACGCAGGAGAGTTCTTCGCATGAGTGATAAGTATCCCGTCATCGTCTGGGGCACAGGGGTTGTCGGCAAGCTGGTGATCCGCGAGCTGTTGGACCATCCGGTATTCGAGCTGGCCGCCGTCCTGGTGCACGATCCGGCCAAGGACGGTGTGGACGTGGGGACCCTGGTCGGCAGCCACCCGATCGGACTGGCGGCCACCACCGATATCGACACCGCGCTGGGCACCGAGGGCACCGTCGCCTACTTCGGGCCGACTGCGCAGTACGCGCTGGAAAACATCGACAACATGTCCCGGGCGCTGCGCAGTGGACACAACGTCGTCTCGACCGCGATGACGCCGTGGGTGTACCCGCAGGTGTGCCCGCCCGAGATGCTGACCGATATCAAGCAGGCCTGTGAGGATGGTCAGACCTCCTGTTTCACCACCGGTATTGACCCCGGCTTCGCGAACGATCTGTTCCCGATGACCCTGCTCGGCGTGGGCGGGCGGGTGGATTCGGTACTGGTGCAAGAGCTTCTGGACTATCAGTACTACAACGGTGATTTCAGCATGCCGATGGGACTGGGTGCGCCCATGGATCAGCCGGCGGTGCTGGAGATCCCCGAGGTGCTGATCCTGGCTTGGGGCCACACCATTCCGATGATCGCCGACGCCGTCGGGGTGAAACTCGACAAGATCGACACCGTCTACGAAAAGTGGGCCACCCCCACCGCCATCGCCTACGGCGCCGAGCCCAACACCGGCACCATCGAGGCCGGGCATTGCGCCGCGGTGCGATTCGAGATCCGCGGCTGGGTAGGCGGCCAGCCGAAGATCGTCATCGAGCACGTCAACCGGATCACCAACGACACCGCGCCGCACTGGCCGCGAGCGCAGTCGGTCGACAATGACGCCTACCGCATCGAGATCAAAGGCAGCCCCAACATCACCCAGGAGACCGTATTCCGTGACGAACGCACCGGTGACGGCGCGATCGGCGGCTGCCTCGCTACCGGGATGCGCGCCATCAACGCGATACCAGCGGTTATCGGCGCTAAACCGGGCTTCCTGACGCCACTAGATTTGCCGTTGATCGCGGGCCAAGGCACTATCCGCGCCTGACCTGCGCCGAGCGTCGGCCTTTCGCGGTATCCACGCGATCTTTTCCGCGAAAGGCCGACCCGGGGCGCTTGCAATCAGCGCCCATGTAGCAAATGATGAACTCATGACCAGCGACCCCGGTACGACTCCGGACTCTCCGGTTGCCGACACATCGATCGACATCCCCGTCGGAGAACAGCCACCGCTGCCCTCCACGAAGCCCACCAAGAAGGAAGACGCGGTCAAGCGGACCCGCGCGGCGGCGACCTGGACAGGCGTCATCCTCGGCCTGTTGATCCTGATTCTGCTGCTGGTGTTCATCCTGCAGAACCTGACGGACACGACTACCCACTTCCTCGCGTGGGAGATCCAGATGCCTCTGGGCATCACCGTGTTATTCGCGGCCATCACCGGTGCAGCGCTCACCGCCCTGGTCGGTGGGGTGCGAATCATCCAGCTGCGGCGCGCGGCGAAGAAGAACCTGAAGGCCTAAGAGCCGGTTGGGCCTCTACGACTGCAACTGTCAGGTCTCTGGAGTCAGTCTGCTGTATCAGGATGCCGTGTTGGTGATCCTGAGGCGAGCCGGTAAGCGCTTCACACCAATCACGTTGGGCCTCCGCGGCTCCTACAATATGGCGGGTGCGGTCAGCGCAAAGGAGGATCTGAATACCAAACTGGTCCTGAACTACTTCATCGACCGGTTTGAAGACGGAACCTTCCTCGCCGCGGATGACACCACGCGTCCCGAGTACCGGCTGCCACCCACACGAGACAACATCCAGTCACTTATCGACGTCATCGAGCGCACCACAACATGCTCTGAAGTGAACACCTCTTACGGGCCCAACGGTGGCGGGCATAAACCATCCACATTGCTCGATGATGATTTCGTCGTGCATGCACTGATCGCTCAACCCGTGTGGGATGCGATTTCAGCGCATCACAAAGGACCAGAACGACCCACCGAAGCACAATTCACAAGCGTCTTCACCGACCCTGCGGCCGGGCAGATTTATGCAGGCCATATTCCCGAGCTCAGCACAGAGATACACGAACTTGCCAGCGTCGACTTGTTTCTCGAAGAGCATGGGATGGCCTGGACGCCGCCCGGCTCACTGGCCTGTCGCTACCCCAGCAGCTATGACGACCACGAGGACGAGCAGGTACACGACTGGCTGAACCGCGCCCGCGCGGACTATCACGCCCTTCCCTGGATGCTCGCGGCGATCGATGAATGCTCTGCTGTGTTTGAAAGCCAGGTACGCGAGTTGGACGATTAGGCCGTTTCACCCAACGTTGATGAACGTCTGCCTGGACAATATGGCCGTGGCCACGTTCTCCGCGCTTGTCCGGAAAGCTCTCAAGGACAAGCCCATACCACTGGCTGACGCGAAGCATTTCGACGACGCCGAGGTTGTCACGATGCTGCGGATGCTCGGCATCGCGATGCTCGAGGTCGGTCAGCCCACAAACCTGGTGTTGGCCAAATTGCACGATATCGCACCGCAATACACCGATAAGGAGCTACGCGCCGTCGTCCTGCCCACGGTGCTGATCATCCAGATCGACGGCGTGACCGGGCAGCTGGAAGTGGAGGAATCCACCCGCAGCACAGCACAGTTGGACCAGGCCGGCCATATCGACACCATCGCCGACATGGCCTCCGCCGGGGCGATCGCACCAGCGGAGGCCATCGCAAGAATCTACGAGATCCGCTGTTTGAAACCACGTTTCGGGACCATCCTCACCGTCGTCGGGCACACCATTCTGACCCTCGGCTTCGGACTCGCGCTGGCGCCGACCTCCTCGGCACTGCCCGCCTACCTGGTACTGGGACTGATCGTCGGCGTGCTGATGTTGGCGACCAATCCCATGCCCACCCTGGCCGCCACGATGCCCGCCGTGGCCGCCTTTGTGGTGACGGTGATCAGCACCTTCATCGTCGCGAATGTGCCCAGCGAGGGTCTTGCCCGAGTGGTGGCGCCGGCTCTGATCGCCGTGCTCCCCGGAGTGACCCTCACCATCGGAGCGTTAGAGCTAACGAGTACCCAGCTGATGGCCGGGTCCACCCGCATCGTGTACGGCATCGCACAGCTGATGCTGTTGGCGTTCGGCGTGGTCATCGGTGTGAAAGTGGCTGGGCCCCTGGAGCCCTCTTCACTGGGGCCGCCGCTGGGCAGCTGGACGATCGCGCTGGCGGTACCGGTGATCGCGGTGGGGTTCTACCTGTACAAGTCCGCACCGCGCGGATCGCTCATCTGGCTGATTATGGCGATCGGCGTCGCCATGTTGGGACAGCGACTCGGCGGCCTGTTCCTGGCACCGGCGATGACCGGCTTCATCGGGGCGGTCGCCGTCGTTCCCTTCGCCCTGTTCGCGGCGCGATTCAAGGGCGCGCCTTCCGCAATCGTGTTGCTACTGGCCGCTTTCTGGTGCCTGGTGCCAGGCGCGTTGAGCTTCGTGAATGTCAGCGAGGTCGCTGCCACCGGACATGCCAACCTCACCGCGCTGCTCGACACCTGCATGGCGATCTTCTCGATCGCACTGGGACTCTTGGTAGGAGCGAGCCTGCACCGCGGTATGCGTTACGCGCTCACCATCAGTCGGTAGCGAATTTGGCCAGTTCGATCCGGGCCACCACACCGCGATGCACCTCGTCGGGACCGTCGGCAAGCCGTAGCGCACGGGCGTTCACCCAGGCCGCCGCCAACGGGAAATCATGGGAAAGCCCCCCGCCGCCATGGATTTGGATCGCCATGTCGATGATTTGTTGAGCCATATTCGGTGCGGCCACCTTGATCTCCGAGACTGCCGACAACGCACCCATGATGCCCACGGTGTCCAGCAGCCAGGCGGCGTGCAGTACCAGCAACCGGGTCTGGTTGATCGCGATCCGGGCGTCGGCGATGCGCTCGCGGTTTCCGCCCAGGTTCACCAACGGTTTTCCGAACGCGGTGCGGTCCAGTCCGCGCCGGCACGCGTGCTCCAGCGCCACCTCGGCCAGGCCGATCAGGCGCATCGCATGATGCACCCGGCCCGGTCCCAGCCGTCCCTGGGCGATCTCGAATCCCTTGCCCGGTCCCGCGATGAAGGCATCCACGGGCAGCCGCACATTCTCGAAGGACACCACGCCGTGGCCACCCGGCTCGTCGTAGAACCCCATCGTCGGCAGCATCCGTTCGATGGTGACGCCCGGGGTGTCCATCGGGACCAGCACCATCGAGTGGCGCGCGTACCGATGCGCGGCGGGGTCCGTCAGCCCCATGAAGATGATCACCTTGCAATCAGGATGACCGACGCCGGTGCTCCACCACTTGCGGCCGTTGATCACCACCTCGTCACCGTCGACGACGGCGGTAGCCGCCATGTTCGTGGCATCGGAGGACGCGACATCGGGCTCGGTCATGCAGAAGGCAGACCGGATATCGCCCTCCAGCAGCGGTTCGAGCCAGACCTCCTTCTGCTCCTGGCTACCGTATCGGTGTAGCACTTCCATGTTCCCGGAATCTGGTGCGTTGCAGTTGAATACGGTGGGCGCGAAGAGCGATCGGCCCATCTGCTCGGCCAGCGGCGCGTACTCGGAGTTGGACAGCCCGCCACCCAACTCCGGATCTGGCAGGAAGAGGTTCCACAGCCCCGCCGCGCGCGCCTTCGCTTTCAACGCGTCCAGCTCCGGAGGGACAGCCCAGAGCTCAGCCGTCGTGCCGGCGCGCGCACCCAGCAGCCGGTCATGATGGGCCAGCACCGCGCGCTCCACCGGCATGATCTCCGTGTCGATGAACTCCCGGACGGCGGCGGTCAGTTCAGCGGCGCGGGCAGAGGGGGCGAAGTCCATCTGTCCGATGCTAGGGCGGTTGGCGCGGCACGTGACAGACTTCGGCACATGAGCATGCGCCGGGCCTCGGTACTGACTCTCACCACGATGACCATCGGCGGGGTTATCGGCATCATCGTGTCCCTCATCCTGAACGTGTTCGTGTTCGATGAGTACGACGCCTACGGCGAGGTGAAGATCCCGGGCAACACGCGGCTGGAACTGCCGGCCGGCGAGGTGACCATCAGCTTCCGCTCCTGGGTGTCCGGCGACAACGGGCTGCTCATCCCCCAGCTTGGCCTGTCCATCTTTCCTCCCGACGGGGTGGCAGAACCCCAGGTCCGCGAGAGCATTGGCAGCTCGACAACGGTGAACGGCGATGCCCACCGCCGGGTGTGGGTCGCGCAGATCTCCGCCGCCGGTACGTACGACGTGCAGGTCGAGGGCGAGGTCAACGGGTTCGTCAATCCACGCCTCGCCTTCGGCCACGGCAGCCCGTATTGGCCTCTCACCTGGGGCTTCGCCGGATTGTTCGGGGCCGCGGCGCTGGGCTGGATCGCCTATCTGCTGACGAGATCACGGACTGTCCGCCCATCACCCCCGGTAACCGCACAGCCGGGCACATCCTATGAACCCACTGATGATGGAATTCGCATTGAGCAACTCAAATCTCTTGCTGCCCTGCGTGATTCCGGCGCGTTGACCGATGCGGAGTTCGAGTCAGAGAAGCGGCGACTCCTCGACGGCGGCTAGTCGATACGATTCCCTGTATGGGCGTCATCTACCTGGTCCGGCATGGCCAGGCTGCCAACTACTCCAGCAGCCCCGATAGCCCGTTGACCGGCGCCGGACAGCGACAGGCCGACGCCGTGGCGGCCGAGCTGGCTCGCCGCGGCCTCAGTGGCGCCCGGCTCCTGCATGGCGGGATGAAGCGGCAACGGCAGACCGGTGAGGCCATCGCGGTCGCTCTGGGATCCGAGCCGCAACAGGACGAGCGTTGGGATGAGTACGACTACAAGGAGATTGTCGGCAACTCGCGGATGCGCCGCCTCGCGTCGGTCAACACCGTCAAGAGCCTGGCCAAAGGTGACACCCAGGCCATTCTGGAAGACGGCCTGGCGAAATGGGCAAGCACCGATTCATCCGGTGGCTACGCAGAGAGCTACACCCGCTTCCAGCAGCGCGTGCTGGCCGCCATGGCCGATGCCGCCAAGCGCGACGGTGACACCGTGGTGGCCACGTCCGCCGGAGTCATCGGGATGATCGTCGCGGACCTCTGGGCCACAGATAGCGGCGGGCGCGTATCGAATTGGCTTACCGCACAACGTGTTGTCATCAACTCGTCGATCACCTCGCTGGTCAACGGCAAGCGCGGCGTGAGCCTGCTCGCCTTCAACGACCACACCCATCTGATCGGCGATGGCGGCAACCGGGATTTGGTGACCTACCGCTAGTCCTCGTTGGCGCAGGGGGACGACGCGGTGACCACATACACGTGGACCCCATTGCCGCGCACGTCTTCACGTGCGCTCACGATGTAGCCGGCATCATCACGATAGGTCCGGCTGTTGTGCGGCTCGGGCTCCGGCCGCTTGCTTTCTTGGCGGCGAAATCCCTTGCCCGACAGTGATTCGAGGCGATCCAGCACGCCAGAGATCAGCTCCGGAGTGGGGTCTGCGAAATCGCGCTGCAGACGCAACCACCACGGCGGGCCCTCCGGGAGGGCCGAGTTGTAGCTCGTCCGGCAGCCCATCCGCTCGACGTCGTTGACGCCCGGCTGCACCTTCTCCGCCGTGACGAACGCCAGATTCTCGGCCGTGACCCGCAGCGCTTCGGACATCTTTACCGACGTGGGTTCCATGCTCTTACTGCCTCCTTGCTCACTGTCCGCACCGAAATTGCACGAAACCGCAACCAGCATCGTCAATCCCGCCACTGCGGCCGTCCATGCGCGCCTCATCGAACCTGCACCTTCCGGCCAAGGCCCGGATTGTCCGTAACATGCGGATTGCCGTAAGGGTCTTCCCATTTGGGATTGGTCGGCAGCGTGAATGGGCCGATCTTGGCCCCGGACAGCCACTGATCGCCGTACGCCTTGGCGATGTCCTTCACCGACTCGTTCAAGCTGCTGTCGTCCCCGAGGTTGATGTCGACATTGTTCGACTCAATGCCGCGTTCGACATAGGAGGTCACCTCGCCGCCCTTGATCACATTCGCCATGTTCTGGAACGCATCGGACTTCGGATCATCCCAGTAGCTACCGTGCCCATTCGGGCCGAACACCACCTGACCGGGATGATTCTTGTTCTCGTCGCTGTAGTAGCCGGTATCGAGACGGGTGACTCCGGGAATCGAATCTGGGTCTCCGCCAAGCGGATTACCCGCATGCGGGTTACCGATATCGCCGTCCGGAGCCCGCGGAATCACCGGCGGAAGGTCCAGATTGACCCCGGGAAACGGAGAGAATCGAGTGGGGATATCGCTGTCTCGTGGCGCAAGTTGTGCGGCACCGATGAGGTCGCCGGGCGCGGTCATGGAGAACCGCTGGACATTTGGATTGGGGTTGTGCCACTCGGTGCTGAGGATGCCTGTGCCCGCGGACGATGCGTACAACACGCGGTCGGCGCGTAGTCCCATCTGTTCTGCTGTGCCGACAACGGATCCGCCGTACGAGTGCCCAATGTAGGTAGTGGGCGTACCGGGCGCCTGCCGGGCGACCTCCGCGTCGAGCTCCTTGCCGAACGAGACGAGCTGCGGTGCCATCGCCAATCCGTACGACGGGTCGGTCGCCTTGTCCAGCCCCTGTGGAAAATCGTTCTCCATATAGAGGAAGACCGGCGACCCGCTCTGTTTCGCCAGATTGACGGCCGAATCGTGGTTGTTTCTACTGCCGTTGAGGTTGGTATTGGTGCCAGGGACATAGACCCCGACACCCGGCGCCCCAGGTTTGAGGTCGCCGATCTGTTCGATCATCCGGCCGTTGCCCTCCGTGGAGAACATGACGAACTTGCGATCGACCTTGAAGTCGGCGGGGGAACCTCCGGCAGGAACCGTCGCGAACGGGTCATCCATGGGAGCGAGCATCGCCCTGAGCTGATCGACCCGCGCCTGATCGGGCGTGGGCCTCTGCAGTTCGTCGATGAGTGCGCTCCTGATATTGATCTCATTGGCGTCCGCACGAACATCGAAGGGCACCCCGTTGGTGTTCCCCATGAACTCGGGGTCGGCGATGACCATCTGATGCACCGTCTCGGGGGGCAGCCCTTCCAGGAACGCACGACGCTCTTCCTCGGACATGCCACGCACCCGGTCGACGAGCGCGTCGGGATCGATCTTCTCCCCCGTCGGCAACGTGACGTCCTGCTGCCCGTCGCGCATGGCGTCCAGATCGTTGACGGCTTCCCGCAGCTTCCTGCCGTACATCTCGTCCAGCCGAGCCACCTCGTCCAGACCCGCCTGAATCCTGCGCTGGTGGTCGGCGGCGGCCTGTGCCTTCGTCGAATCCGGGTGGCTGACCTCTCCGGTATCGGTAACCGTGAATCCCTCGGCGACAGCGGCGTCCACGTCCTGAAGCGTGTACTCCTTGGCGTGCTTGAGTGTTCGTCCCGCATCCTCGGCATCATCGGATAACCGGTTCAGGACATTCCGGACCTCCCGACCGTGGTCCAGCTCCTGGTCGACCTTGGACCGCGCCGCATCGTGCGTCTTGCCAAACCAGCCCGAGGCATCGTTGAACACACGGTCGCACGAGTCCAACGACGCGTCCAGCGTCTGGGCGTTGTCGCGAGCGATGTCAGCAGCCTTGCTGAGCGCGTCAAGATTCCAGCCCCGGAGTGCACTGATCGTCGGGCGCATCAGCGTGGCTTGAGCGCGTCGAACGACGTGGCGGTCTTCTCGTCTTGCGCCGTCACATTGGTGGCGAAGGTATCGACAAGCCCGGCCATATCCGAGAATCGGCGGGCAATCGAGGACATCGCCTTGATTCCGGGGGATGCGGTATCGCGGATGGCGGCCAGCACTTCACTTCCCGAACCCGAAGCGTCCTGAAATGAGGTCCACGGCATGTCGTTGATGTGCAGCGTCTCACCCAGCCACGTCTTGGAAATGGCCGCGAGTTCCTCGGTCCGGACACCGAACTCGTCGCTCATGATTTCCCTCCGCTAACTCCTCATCGATGACTCTATCCAGTCAGACGTTCGGAGACGCGGATCGGTTTCATGCTTGTGGAGAAAGAATCAAATCGGCAGCCTTCTCGCCGAGCAACACCGAGGGAGCATGCGTGTGACCACGGATGAGGCTCGGAATCACCGACGCATCGACCACCCGCAGTCCCCGCACACCACGCACGGTGAGATCCGGAGCAACCACGCTGGCCTCGTCCGTCCCCATCCGGCAGGTAGCGACAGGGTGATACAGCGTGTGTGAGTTGTTCTCCAGCGCGGCCACGAGTGTCTCCTCCAGGTTGTCGCTGGGATTTCTCGGTCGCAGGATCTTGCCGAGTATCGCCCGCATCGACGGCGTCTCGGCGATGCGGGCGGTGGTCCGCAGTCCGAACATCATGGCGGCGCGGTCCTGTCCGGCGGCATCGCTCAGGTAGCGCGGATCGATGCGCGGCTTGGCCAGCGGGTCCGGTGAGGTCAGGGTGATCGCGCCGCTGCTCTCCGGTTTGAGCAGAATCGGGCCCATCACGATGGCGTGCTCGGTGGCCTCACCCAGGCCTTCGTCGAAGAACGGTGCGGGCGCGAAGATCAGCTCCAGGTCGGGTAGCGCGAGATCGGCCCGGCTGCGCAGGAATCCGTATGCTTCCCCGACATTTGAGGTGAGCATGCCGCGATGGCGCAGGAAGTAGTTGGCGAGCTGCAGCGGTTTTTCCGCGCCGTAGAGCGAGTCGGATTCCACCGCATAGCCCACCGGGCAACACAGGTGATCGAGCAGATTCTGGCCGACCTGCGGGGCATCGACAATCACGTCGATACCAAGCTCGGCAAGGCGCTGGGCATCACCGATCCCCGAAAGCATCAGCAGCTGAGGGGAATTGATGGCACCGCCGCTCAGAATCACCTCGCGCCGGGCTCGCACGGTATGGGTGATGCCGTCACGTACATACTCGACACCGATGGCTCTGGCGCCATCGAACAGCACCCGGCGTACCTGGGCCTCCGTGACCACATTCAGGTTGCGCCGCCGCAGGCCGGGTTTGAGGTAACCGTCCGCGGTGCTCCACCGGCGGCCGCCGCTCTGGCACACCATGGTTTCCGAGAACCCCTTGGGTTCAGGAGTATTGGCCCGCTCGACATCAAATCCGGCCTCTTTGACGGCCTCCAGCCACGCCGCGGTGCTGGAGCGGGGGCTGCGCTGTTTGGAGATCTTCAGCGCGCCCTCGGTGCCCTCGTCACTTTCGGTCGCGCCCTCCACCGTCTCGATGCGCTTGAAGTAGGGCGCGACATTCGCGAACGACCATTGATCGCCGGCGACAGCTGCCCAGTCGTCATAGTCGGCCGCGAATCCACGCACCCACATCATCGCGTTCATGGAGGACGAGCCGCCCAGCGTTTTTCCTCGCGGCCAATAGATCTGGCGGTTGTTCAGCTGGGGCTGCGGCTCGGTGAGATAGTCCCAGTCGACATCGCTGCGGAACAGCTTCGAGAATGCGGCGGGAATGTGAATTCCCATGTCCTTGTCCTTGGGGCCCGCTTCCAACACCAGCACCTGATCGTTGGTGCGTTCGGAGAGCCGGGTGGCCAGCGGCGCCCCCGCCGATCCCGCGCCCACGATGACGTAGTCAGCTGCCAAGTCCTCAACCATGTGGGGGACGGTAGCGGACTGGACACCGCGCCGGGAAGCTTCTGGTACGGGACGTCCCAGGTGCGACCGCCACGGTTACCCGCAGGCGTCTACGGGTACACCCGGTAACAGTTCGTCCCGCCGATGCCGAGCACATACACGGTGTCGCAGCGCGTGAAACTGCCGTCGGGCGCGTAGTCCGACTCGCAGACGCCGCCACCGTTACCCCACACCACAACGTTTCCGCACGGAGCCGCCGCGGCCGGACCTGCCAGCGCGACGCCCCCGGCCGCCAGCACGGCGGCGATACCCACTGAGGCCAGTAGTTTCCGCATGTCAGTTGCCTCTTCTTCATGCTCCCGGCCTCACCCTGACGCCGGATCTACCCTTAGAACGTTTCCTTTTTTGGAAAAGTTTCCCTAAATGGAAGGTTTGTTACTATGGCCACATGCCACCGACCAGCGGCCTGCGCGAGCAGAAAAAGTCCGAGACCAAGCTGGCGCTGAGCCGCGCCGCCCTGGAACTGGCACTGGACCGGGGCGACCTTGCGGCGGTCACGGTCGACGAGATCGCGGACGCTGCGCGCGTCTCGTCGCGTACCTTTCGCAACTACTTCACCAGCAAGGAAGACGCCGTACTGTTCTTGATGCGCCAGTACGGCGACACCGGAGTGGAGCTGCTGTGCTCACGCCCCGACGAGGAACCGATCATCGATTCACTCGAGGCAACCATGTTGGGCCTGGTCACCTCCGAGGCCATCGATACCGTTGTCGCGGTCACGCGCCTCGCCAAGCTGAGCCCCGGATTGGCCGCCCACGCCGCGGCAGAACCAAGCAACGAGGACGGCTCCGTGCTTGCCGAAGTCGCGCGGCGCACCGGCCTGGACCGCGACCTCGACCTGTATCCGCGCCTGGTCTGCAATGCCGCCTACGCTGTGCTTTCGACGATCATCCAGTTGGCAAGCACCGATACGGGACTGCAGGGAGAACCCGAAGAGATTGTCCGACAGGGCTTCCGACAGCTGCGCGGCGGGCTATCGACGCCTGGGGCCTAGGAATGGGTCACATGATGACGGGCCGGGGGGACCGGACTACCGCTGCGTGATGATCTGCTCTCGCAAGATGTCGGCGTGGCCGCAATGCTGTGCCAACTCCCTGAGCACATGCAAGTACACCCAGCGCAAGGGCAATGGACCTCGCCTGTTGCCCATGACCAGATCGTCCAGGGCAAGTGGAGCGACCCGTTGCTTCGACGCGGCACAAGCATCGCGGTATCGGCGCTGGACAGACAGGATGTCATCTGCGGGTTCCAGAACAAACGACTCGTCGGGAGTCAAGGGAAGTCTCAGATCAGCGCGGGAGCGACATGTGATCGCCTCGTTGAACCACACCCCCTCCACAAACGTCACATGCTTGACCAAACCGAGGAGCGTGGTGCGGGAAGGAACCAGCGAGCGCCGGGCCTCCTCCTCGGTCAAACCATCGAGACAATCGTGGAGCAAGGACCTGTGCTCATCGAGGAACACATCGAACTGATCGCGAAGACTCGCGCCAAACGTAGCTAACTCCGTCGTACGCGCCGCCGTCATGCTGTAAGTCTATCGGCGCAGGTAGCGCCCCGTCTTGCGAGGCGCAGCGAACCCCTGCACCGCGCCCACGGGATCACGGGCGCGGCTGATCCAGCAGTTTGGCAATGCCGTACAACTCGGTCTCCTGGATCTCTTTGACGACCCGAAGCAGAATCCGTTCATCGACGTCGTCGAGATTGACACCTCTGTTTGTCACCGTCAGCAGCGTGCCGCCCTCGTGCTCACGAAAGGCCACGTGACGTGTCCACCGGGCCGACTGCCCCGTGCCGGCGTGGGCGTGAAGCCCCAGGGTCAAATGCTCGTAGGGGACGGCGTCGAGAAACTCGACCTCGAATACACCGGTGAACCGAGTTCCCACCACCTGAACGGTGGTCATCGTGAACGTGCTCCCCACGGTGACGTCCACCGGCGGGGTGTCAGGTTTGCCCCACCACGATGCCGGATCGACGAGAGCCGACCACACATCATGGGGAGGGTGCGGGAAATACCGTTGAACCTGTGTCATAGCTTCTCACTCACTCGAGAAGAAGTCCTGGTGCGCCCGAAGGGATTCGAACCCCTAACCTTCTGATCCGTAGTCAGATGCTCTATCCGTTGAGCTACGGGCGCGTGCTATTCAATTGTTGCAGGTCAACAGGTTTGGCCTGCAGACCGACGCGGAGGCGAGAGGATTTGAACCTCCGGTCCCCCGTAAAGGGGACAACTCATTAGCAGTGAGTCCCATTCGGCCGCTCTGGCACGCCTCCTGAACTTCCCGAGCGGTACTCCGAACCCATAAATGGATTCGGAACCGCCGAGGGCACAGAGTACAGGCCCGCGCGGCCGGAAGGCAAAGCCGTCGGTCGTCGTCCGGTCCAACATGCACCGATAGTCTGATGGCCGTGTCTGATCCTCGTCGCGCACGCGGCTCATCGGTCCCCGCGCGACTACGCCCCGAGCTGACCGAGCTGCCGGCGTACACCCCGGGCCGCACCGTCCCCGGCGCCATCAAGCTGGCCAGTAACGAGACCGTGCAGGGACCGCTTCCCAGCGTCCGGGCAGCCATCGTCGAGGCCACCGCACGGATCAACCGGTACCCCGACAACGGGTACGCCGAGCTGCGCTCGCACCTGGCCAAGCACGTGGACATGGCGCCCGAACACATCGCGGTGGGATGCGGATCTGTGAGCCTGTGCCAGCAGCTTGTACAAATCACCGCGACGGTCGGCGATGAGGTGCTGTTCGGCTGGCGCTCCTTCGAGACGTACCCCCTGGTGGTGCGTGTGGCCGGCGCCACCCCGGTCCAGGTGCCGCTGACCGACTACACCTACGACCTTGATGCCATGGCCGCCGCCGTGACAGACGCCACGCGGCTGATCTTCGTCTGCAACCCGAACAACCCGACCGGCACCGTGGTGCCGCCCGCCGATCTGCGGCGGTTCGTCGAGACGGTGCCGGCTCATATCCTCATCGCGATCGACGAGGCCTACATCGAGTACGTACGCGAGGACTTCACCGATGGCATCGCACTGGTGCGCGATCACCCCAATGTGGTTGTGTTGCGCACCTTCTCAAAGGCCTATGGCCTGGCGGGTCTGCGCGTGGGCTATGCGATCGGCGATCCTGACGTGATCGCCACGCTGGGCAAGGTGTACGTACCGTTCAGCGCATCCAGCCTCGCTCAGGCCGCCGCCGTGGCCTCGCTCGGTGCCGCGGAAGAGCTCCTCACCCGGACCAATGATGTTGTCGCCGAGCGTATCCGGGTAACCAGTGCACTCCGGGAGGCAGGGTACGACGTGCCACCATCGCAGGCGAACTTCGTATGGTTACCGCTGGCCGAACGCTCGACAGAGTTCGCGCAGGCCTCCGCAGAGGCTCGAATCATCGTGCGCCCTTTCGGAACCGACGGTGTACGGGTAACCATTGGGGCGCCCGAGGAGAACGACGCATTCCTTGAATTCGCGCGCGCCTGGCGCTAGCTCACCCGCGAAAGTTGTGCTGCTTCGGCCCACTCGACGGTGAGCTCGACGACCTCCCGCGCATCCGGGAGCACCAATGCCAGCGGTGTCAACGGCCCCGCAGCCACTCCGGTGAGTACGCGGGCGCTCGCTACCGGGTCAACCACCGAGACCGTCACCGCGGCAACGCACTCCGCGGGACGCACATAGAAGCGCGTACCTGAGTCCACCAGTCCCGTGAGCTCGGCCCCGGAGATGTCCATTGCCTTGGCGCCCTCGGAGAGTGAAAGCAGAACCGGGCGCTGCGAATCCACCACAAACGGACCCATGAGGCCCGCGGCCATGACCGCCTGCGAGTCATCGATCACGGGGGGATGGCCCACCTGACCGGCGGCGATCAGCGACTGCTCCAATAGGTACTGGTACAGCTGCACGACACGGTCGGCGTTGCGGTGGTTGCGCGCATCATGCAGCCAGAACTCGACACCCTCGACGTCATCGGTGCCGCCCTGCACATACAGGCGATAGAAGCGATAGCCGAGATCCGGTGCACCATGCTGAGTTTCGGCGACCGTTGCACCCACGCCCAATGTCTTGACGTATCGCGCCTCACCTTGAGCGAAGCTCAACTCCGAGGAGGACACCTCACGCCATACAGCGCCATTGACAGATGCGTGCAGCCGAACGCTGGCCGACTTCTGCCCCACACCGGTACGCACTGTGAGGCCGCCCAGCTGCGGGCGTTCCTTGAATTCAAACTCGATGAAGGACGGCGACTTTCGGGTCGCTGTGGGCACGTTGCGCGCCACGGTGTCCAGCTCCACGCCGTTGGTGAGGAACCAGATGGCCGCCTGCGTTCCGGCGATGGCCTCGTGGTCCTTGATATTGGCCTCACTCAGGTATCCGGCCGCGCGCAACCGGCGACTCAGCTGCGCCGTCGACAACGCAGGGAACGAGTTGGCCAAGATCCAGGCGACCTGCGATTCGCGGGTGCGAGCCCGCAGGTTCGCCACCGACAGCCAGTCCGCCACCGCGTAGCCCGACGGCAGGTTGGGTGCGATCCCCGCGATATCCAGCGAGTACGCCGCGATGGTGGGGTTGAGGCGAATTAAATCTGTGCGAGCCGAAGTGCCGTCAGTGAACACGACCTCGTCCACGGTGGACGAATAGGTGCCCCCGCGGTACCTAGTCAGGCGCTGTGGGAGCACCTCGGCGTTGTGGCCGTGACGCCTCCCAGTGATGCGGGCAGACGGCCATTCGACGAGCGATAGCAAAGAATGAGTGGTCATGGGTTGGTTGATCCTTGTGCCGGCGGATTGCAGCCCAGAAGCTCGATAACGTCGAAGGACGTTCTGCTGGGATGCCAGGGGCGGGGTTAGGGAATCAACAACAACAGCAACACACGGCGGCGCTGCGCGCCCCGAAGGTGTCGGCGCGCAGCCCGCTGATCGCCCGAAGTCGGTGCGATGGTGCGACGTGCTGCATGCATCCAGTCTACGTACGTCTGGCCAGGCGGCCGGATTTTTGCCGGCTCTCCACCCCACCGCGGGCACCCGCGCGGCGAACCCGCCGCGCTACCGCGGGTCACCCAAACCCCGTCCTGCGGAGTTTGGCGCACGGGTGTTCGTTACCTGATGCGCCGACCCAATCCCGATTAGGATTTCAGACATCAGGTCTTAATCCCATTCGCCCAGGAGGAAACCGCTGTGCCCGCTGCCAAGAACGAATCCCAGGCCCTCGGCGATCTCGCCGCACGGCAGCTAGCCAATGCCACCAAGACCGTCCCTCAGCTGTCGACGATCACCCCGCGGTGGCTACTGCACCTGCTGAACTGGGTCCCCGTCGAGGCCGGCATCTACCGCGTGAACCGCGTGATCAACCCCGACAAGGTTGCGATCCACAGCGAAGAGCAGGGCGAGGGTGAGGCCCCGCTGCCGCAGACCTACGTCGATTACGAGACCAACCCGCGCGAGTACACGCTGCGGACCATCTCAACGCTGCTCGACATCAACACCCGGGTCTCTGATCTGTACTCCAGCCCGCACGACCAGATCGCCCAGCAGCTGCGCCTGACCATCGAGTCCATCAAGGAACGTCAGGAAAGCGAGCTCATCAACAACGCCGAGTACGGCCTGCTGGCCCAGGCGACGCCAGAGCAGACCATCAAGACCCTCGGTGGCGCCCCCACCCCGGATGACCTGGACGCCCTGATCACCAAGGTGTGGAAGACCCCCGGCTTCTTCCTGACCCACCCGCTGGGTGTGGCGGCATTCGGCCGCGAGGCCACCCGCCGCGGCGTGCCGCCGGTTGTGGTGAGCCTGTTCGGTGCGCAGTTCATCACCTGGCGCGGTATCCCGATCATCCCGTCGGACAAGGTTCCCGTGAAGGACGCCAAGACCAAGATCCTGCTGGTGCGCACCGGCGAGGAGCGCCAGGGCGTCGTCGGCCTGTTCCAGCCCGGTCTGGTCGGAGAGCAGGCGCCGGGTCTCTCGGTGCGGTTCACCGGCATCAACCGGTCGGCCATCGCCTCATACCTCGTCACCCTGTATTCGTCGCTGGCTGTGCTGACCGATGACGCACTTGCCGTTCTCGACGATGTGCAGGTGGACAAGTTCCATGTCTACAAGTGACGCGATTCCGGTAACCGACAGCCCACCTGGCTTCCCATCCGCGGCGGAGCTGTCGGCCTTGGCCACTCAGCTGTTCTGGGAGGCAACACCTTCCGGAGCACCGGGTATCGACACTCCGGGGCCGGCCGTACCCGTGGCGCCCCGGGGCAACGTCCCGGACGCGACCGCGGGCTCGTCCGCCGCAGCCACGGCAGGCTCGTTGGCCAGTCCGTACGCACCGGCACCGGTGGCGGACGCCCTGTCGACGGCAACGGTGGCTCCGCCGGTTACGGCCTTCGGTTCGGCGACCCCCGACGGAATTCCCGGAGCGGTGCCGGTGGCTCCGCGCGGTGGTGGCGGTGACCTGACATCGGGTACATCCGCCGCACACACCACCGCAACCGGTTATCCGACTTATCCCACGACGGGGTTGGCCGATTTCGCCGTTCCCTCGGGGCTGGTTCCGACGATCCCCGGGGTGCTCGCAATCCCTTCGGTGAACTCCGGCGCACCAGCCGCCACCTCACCTCGCGTGGCTCCGCACTCGGATGCACCCGGGGTGCCGAACCTGGGTTGGACGACCCCGGTGGCGCCGACCGGCGGCGACGAGGCGAACTATTACTTCCTGGGCGGGGCGCCGGCCGCGGCACCAATTCACGAAGACGCGCGCGCCTTCGATGTCGCGTCGATTCGGGCGGATTTCCCGATCCTGTCCGAGACAGTGAACGGTAAGCCACTGATCTGGTTCGACAACGCCGCGACCACGCAGAAGCCGCAGTCGGTGATCGATCGGCTGGTGCACTTCTACCAGCACGAGAACTCGAATATCCACCGTGCCGCACACGAATTGGCGGCACGGGCCACCGACGCGTACGAGGATGCCCGCGGCGCCGTCCGCAAGTTCCTGGGCGCCGAGGCGGACGAGAACATCATCTTTGTGCGCGGGGCCACCGAGGCCATCAACCTGGTGGCGCACGCCTGGGGCGGCAAGCACCTCGGGCACGGGGACGAGATCGTCATCACCCACTTGGAGCACCACGCCAATATCGTTCCGTGGCAGCAGATCGCGAAGAAGACCGGCGCCGTCATCAAGGTGGCCCCGGTGGACGACGCCGGTAACCTGCTGTTGTCCGAGCTGGAAGACTTGGTCGGTCCGCGTACCAAACTGGTTGCGGCCACCCAGGTTTCCAACGCGCTGGGCACGGTGACACCAGCCAAGCAGATCGTCGAGATCGCGCACCGCTATGGCGCACGCGTACTCATCGACGGTGCGCAATCGGTACCGCACCTCACGGTGAACCTGCAGGAACTCGGCGCCGATTTCTTCGTCTTCTCGGGTCATAAGATTTACGGCCCCACCGGGATCGGCGTGCTGTACGGCAGCGAGGACGCGCTGGCCGAGACACCACCGTGGCAGGGCGGGGGCAACATGATCGCCGATGTCACCCTGGAGCGCGCGGTGTTCCAGGGTCCGCCCAACAAGTTCGAGGCGGGCACCGGCAACATCGCGGACGCCGTCGGACTGGGTGAGGCACTGCGGTATGTGGAGCGCATCGGCATCGACCGGATCGCTGAATACGAACATGCGCTGCTGGAGTACGCCACACCGCAGTTGGCCGCGATCCCCGGCGTAACGCTGGTCGGAACGGCCGATCACAAGGCGTCGGTGCTGTCGTTCGTGCTCGACGGACACGATCCGGTGGAAGTTGGCAAGGCGCTCAACGCCGACGGCATCGCGGTGCGCGCCGGGCACCACTGCGCGCAGCCGATTCTGCGCCGGCTGGGGCTGGAGCAGACGGTGCGGCCGTCGTTCGCGTTTTACAACACCTTTGACGAGATCGACGTCTTCATCGACGCGGTGCGGCGCCTGGCGGAAAGCGGCGGGCCCAAGGCGTAGAGCAGCGTTCGTCGAGTGCATACCGCGCGCAGGCATCTCATCGAAATGCCCTGCACCTGATATGCACTCGACGAGCTCAGCCCGCCCGGCCCACCACCGTCAGCAGCACCGCCGAGTCTTCGACCGCGGTGAGGTCATGCCGCTCTCGCGGGATTACCACGTAATCGCCGGCGGCCAGCGCGGCCTTCGCGGTCGCCGTCGCGAGCTCCACCCGCCCACTGAGCACCAATAATGTTGCTTCGCCAGGGTTTTCGTGTTCGGCAAGCTTATGGCCGGCACCGAGGGCCAACACCACCTGCTTCAGTGCGTGGTCCCTGCCACCGTGCACCGTGTGCGCGGACCGACCACTGTGCGCGTTCCGCGCTGTTTCGGCCTGCTCCTCCCCTAGAGCAGTTATCGAGATGACATCCATGACTTATCTCCCTTCACCTGTGGATCCAGAGTCAGGCTGACCGTGCAGTCCCCGTGACCGGCATCCGGTGCGACAGTCACCTGGAACTGCCCGCCGACCGCCTCGGCGTTGACATCGAGAACTTCTTGGATGAGACCCCGCTGGATTCCGCGAACCACTTCCGGGGCAGTCTCGGCGATCTCGGCAAGTGGACAGGAACAAATCTGCACGGTGGTTCGCCCAAAGGACATCAGCGTGGAGTGCACTGTAAACCCCAATTCTCCAAGGGTTTCCACGACCAAATCGGCCGCAGGGATCGCGGCCCGGTGCCGTGCCACGTTTACCCGGTGTGCCAGATCGGCCCCCACCAACGCCGCTCGTGATTCGCGCTCGGCGGGGGTGCCACCGAGATGAACTGCGAACAGTGACACGACATCGGCGTAGTCGAGCCGTGGGGCGATCGCGTAGGCGAGGCTGGGCCTGCCCGCCTTCTGGCCTGCACTGCCACCGCGCCGGACGATCTGCCCCTGCTCTTCCAGGGTCTTGAGGTGGAAGCGCGCCGTGGTGATGTGGATCCGCAGACTATCGGCGATGTGCTGCGCACCGACCGGCTGCGGCGCCTCCCTCAGCAGCCCCAGGACGCGCTCCCGCTGTTGACCCGCCCCGCGGTGAGCCGTCATTCGGGCCGGACTCCCACCACGGCGACCGCCGTCAGCGCATCTCTGTGGTGCCGAAACGTACGGCGCATCGCGAGCACTCGCTTGCGCGCGGCGCCATGCAGCAGAACGTTTTTCAACAGCCGCAAAGCTCCAACAATGCCCTCATCGGCGATGACGCGCCGCGGGTTGAGCAGCGCCATCGGCGCCCGGTCGGTGCTCACCACCTCGAATCCGGACGCCCTCAACAACTCGCTCCACTCGGCCACGGTGAGCGGCCGGGCGTTGACCTTGATCGAGCGGGCTAGGGCCCGGCGAATGTCGTCCTTGGTGGCGGTGTCCACGGAGTCCGGTGTCAGCCCAAGCTCGTGGATCGCGTACCGCCCGCCCGGCCGCAACACCCGGTAGGCCTCGTCCACGATGGCCCGCTTGGCCTTATCGGTCTGCATCGTCAGCATTGCCTCGCCGACCACGACATCGGCGCTGGCATCGGGCAGCCCCGTCCTGGCGGCGTCCGCGACGATCACGCGGCCACCACACGGTGCGACAACGTCGCGCACCGATGAGATAGCCGCCGCGGTGTCATCGACACCGACATAGGACCGCGGGTGCAGCGCCACGATGTCGCGCGCGGTCCGGCCGAGCCCCGGCCCGAGCTCCACCACATCGGCGTCAGTCACCTTTCCGGCGGCCAGGAGACGGGTGGTCAGCTCAAGCCCGCCCGGACGCAAGACGCGCTTGCCCAGTCGCGCGAGCAGCCAGTGCCCGGGAAGGTCTTCGTCCCTGCGCCCGGCCAGTGGGAGCGTTTCTCTGTCAGCCATGATTCCACTTTAGAGGATACTTCTCCTTTTAAATAGGCCCACGCCCTCGGAGGGTTGGATTCACCACGGACGCAAACCTCCCTTCGCGGCGGTGATCGGACTAACGTCACCGCGCGTGACTGCCTCGACAACATCCCTCAACGCGATCACCGATGCGACCCGAGCGGCGGTCGCCGACAACCCGAGCGCCGCGACGGTGGTGTTCAAGGCGTCCGCCCAGCCGGAGGGCGCCGTCGGCAGCGAGATCACCCTCGGCAAGTACCGCGTCCACGTCGACGAGCCACCGAGCCTTGGCGGTCAGCACACGGCACCCAACCCCGTCGAGTACTACCTGGCATCGCTGCTGTCCTGCCAGGTCGTGACCTACCGCTTCTGGGCCGAGAGGCTGGGGATTCACGTCGACACGCTCAGCGCAAGCGCCGAGGGAGACCTCGATGTCCGCGGATTCTTCGGCCTGGACGACAGCGTCCGGCCAGGTTTCCAGCAGATCCGCGTCACGGTGACGGTCTCCGGGCCGGACAGCGACGAGCGGTACCGCGAACTTCAGGAAGCCGTGGACGCGCATTGCCCGGTGCTGGACCTGACCACCGGCTCCACTCCTGTGCGCACGCAACTGATCACGCGGCCGCAGTCGTAAATCTATTGCCGGGCGAGGGGCCTCGCTGAGAGGATCACCGGCGCCCCGCCCTAGACCGTGCTAACCGGTACGCGCGGTCCGCTGCTCACGCAGCTGGCGAGGGAGGCAGCCCGTTCGAGCCGGGCGGGAACCGGAACATCCGCAGCTGCGCACGGTCCAGCTGCGGCGTTAAGAGCGGTGGCGGAGGGATTTGAACCCCCGGACGGTGTTAGCCGTCTCTCGCTTTCAAGACGCCGCGAACTGGGTAAACAGGATGTTAGCTGATTAACCCGGTGTGTACTGACGTGCACCCGGATGCCCCCGTGGGAGTTCCCGCAGGAGGCGATTGTGTCAGAACGGTGTCAACTTTCACCCCTGCGACCAGCGCGGACACCCCTCCCCCGCGACGCTGTGTCTCAGCGTGCACGGTTGCCTCTCTGCCGGTCCCACGACACGCCGAAGGCACTGGCGACCTCTCAGTGGAGTATGTCGTATCTCCAGGAGACCATCAGTACATGAGCGAGAACGACGTGGCGGCCGAGCCGCCGAAGCTGTACACGATGGAGGAGGCCGCCCAGCGCTTGCGGGTGAGCCGTGAGTATCTCTACCGGATGAGGAAGAACGGCGACTTGATCGCGGTGCGGTTCGGCCGCCGCGTGTTGGTGGAGGCCACCGAGATCGACAGGGTGATCGCGGCCAACCGCGCGGCCTGATCTGAACGTGCAACAGGATCTGCAACGAGACCGGCAGCGGGTTATCCCGTTGCCGGTATTGCTGTTTGGGCACAGGACGCCCGGGACCGCGACGGAAAAGCTATACCGATTTCGTCTGCTGGTATCCCACGGAGGACATACCGTGCCCGCATGATCCCCAACGGCACAGAGCGCGTCCGCAGTCTGCTCAGCCTGCCCGAGGCCGCCGAGGAGTTGCGCATCAGCAGAAGCCAGATGTACCGGATGCGGGCGCAGGGCAGGCTCCGTGTGGTGCGGCTCGGCGCGCGGGTACTGGTGCCGTACAAGGAAATCGAGAGGCTGATCGACGAGGCGTTGGGCGACTGACGCCTACCCGTCGTGCTCGGCGCAGAGTGGTGGCCACCCGCTGCCGTCGCCGCCGCACACCACGCAGGTGATCGCGGACAGGTCCTCCGCTTCCTCGATGCGGTCGAACACCACGTCGGCGACCTCAGCCGAGGACGCGGTGACGGTGCCGATCGACAGCACCGCACCGCCGAACTCCTCGACGATCAGATCCGGGTCCAGGACCCGGAGTTCGCGGATCAGGTGCGCGTACAGCTGTGCCCACCCGGGCCACGGGCAGGCCGGCCACTGATGCGGTTCGGTGTCGGTCACAGGTACTGCCCCTGCCCCGGCAGCGTGGCCCGGTACCGCCCGCTGCCTATCTCGCGTAGCAGCGCGGCGGTGGACACCTCACCGCTTCCGGAAAGCACCGCACGCCTCACCATCTCGCGCAGGTCGCTGCCGGAGGTCTGATCCGGCAGGCGCGACGCGACTACTGCGGTGTCCACCTCGCCCGGGATCCCGCTCACCAGCGCGGTGAGGATGCGCGCCGCGGCGTCGCGGTCCGGGTAGCCCACCGTGACGATCGAGTCGAAGCGGCCGGTGCGGATCGCCGCGGCGTCGAGCGTGCTGGCATCGTTGGTGGAGGCGAGCGTCAGGATGCGGGCGTCGGGCTCGATGTCCATCGCCTGAAGGAGTTCCGACAGGCCCGCGCCCCCAGCCTCTCCGCGGTTCCGCACGTACAAATCGACATCTTCGAGCACGAGCAGGATGGGACCGCCAAGCCGCCGCGCCTCTTCGATCACCGCTGTGAGCAGGTGCTGGCCGGCCCGCGCCTCCACGTAGATCACGGTGAAGCCGCTGGCCAGCAGCTCCCGCGCCACCACCGCACTCACGGCGCTCTTGCCGGTCCCGGGCGGGCCGACGAGCAGCACCCCGCGCCTACATCCGAGACTGTGCGCGTTGAGCAGCTCGTGCTGGTCCCGCACCGCTCGTACGCCGAGATCGATCTCTGTCCAGACCTCGGGCGGCACCACGATGGTCTCGCGGCTCAGCGGGGGCAGGTCGATCACGGTGAACGTAATACCTCGGGCGAAAGTCGCCCTTATTGCCCTGCCGCGGTATGGGTTCAGCTGATCGGCGCGGGCCATGATCTGGTCCAGCACCGCCTGCGCCGCGAGCTGGTGCTCCCGCGCCGCGTACACGGTGACGGCGGGGTCATGGATGCTGTCCGCGCGACTCTCGATGCGGATCACCACCGGCACCTGCGCCACGGTGCCGGCGGGGAAACCGGCGCGTAGCGCCTGCGGATGCCGCACATGCTCACCCGCTGCGATCTCGGTCTGGGTGTAGCTGGGCGGGCCGGTGTGCTCGGGAGGCCCCACTTCCGCGGTGTGTGCGGAGATCAGCTCCGCCAGCGCCAGGGCAGCGGTCACGCGGGTGACGGCGGTGAGGTGGGCTTCCTCGTCGATCAACTCCGCGGAGGTGGCAGTTCCGGTGTGCCGCAGGGTGAATCTTTCGGCGGTTTCCGCGCGTGGCTCGGAGCTGGTGACGCCGAGCAGCAGCTCTCCGAGGGCGCGGAGCGCGGTGTGTTCGCCGTGTTCTGCCAGCCAGGCGGCGATGTCCGTGATCGGGGCGTGGCCGTTGGAGGTGATGCTCATCGGGTCTCCCGCACCATGATCGAGCCCGGCTCCGCGAGGATCCTGGACATGGTCTCTCGCTGCGTGTCGGTGAGCATGTCCTCCGTGTAGCCGTCCGACGCGAGCGCCGCCCACACCGTTCCGAACATCGGGCATCGCGGACACGTGCGCGGGCTGATGATCCCGAACGCACCCATCCTCGGCGGGTAGTCCCAGCCTGCCGTGTACGCCTCTTCCGGGGTGAGGATCTCCTCGACACCGCAGATCTCGCAGATGTGTCGAAGCGACATCGCCATCACACCGCGGCGAAGTTCACCAGTCGAGGGCATCAGCACATCACCCGCCGGGCGGTTGCTGTAGTGCGCCGCGTCGGGCACCGGAACCAGGGCGATCCCGCCCACGGCCACCGTCTCCCCGGCCAGCAGCTCGTCGAGCTCGGAGCGTGTGACGGTGACGACACCGCCGCTCGTGTCGGTGCTTGTTCGGTCGCCGTCCTCGACGGCGCGCACGGTGATCCGACCGCAAGGTGACCCGATGGCGCGGGCGCTCTGCGGGTCGTCGAGTTTGTCGAGCAACGAGGTGATGTTCCTGGTCGTGAGCTCGAGACGGTGGGTATCCGGGTCGTACTTCATCGGCGTCCCGCAAGGCGCGAACGCAATTCGTCCAGGGTGCGGAACTCACTGCGGGAAGCCACCTTCTCCGCCGCGTCATGAAGCACGTCGAGGGCGGCGACACCTTGCTGTGTGAGGAACCAGCGCCGCGTCGACGCGTAGCCGGTGCGGGCGTCAGCCTCGGCTGCGGCGGTACCCCACAGCGTGGGTGCCCACAGCTCCACCGCGGCGTCGACTGCATCTGGCTCTCCCAAGACGGCACGGACACCAAGGACTTCACCGGCAGACCAGACGTTCACGTAGTCGAACCAACCGTTCGCGCGCACCAGTCCTGCGCGCTCGCTCAGATCAGCAGCGCGGCGATCACGGTCTTCGGTAGTGGGCATCAGCCCTCCCCCCACTCTTCCTTCGGGGCTTCGGCTGCGTGCTCACCGCAGAGCGCCTGCAGCCAGCCGTTCGGCTTCTGCTGGATCCGCCCGGGCAACCCGCAGCGCTCGCACGTGCGGGTCGACTGCTCCTCGGCCGCGGTGATTCGTTCGTGAACGGCTTCAGCAAGCGCGGGGTCGCTCGCGGTGACGTAGACGCAGAGCACCCCGAACTTCTGCTTCACTTGCCGCACCGTGTGGCCCGGATCGATCTCGAGAAGGTCGCGTTGGAGGTCGGTCAGGATCTGCGCCCACCCGTCATCCGGGTCGATCCGCGGCCAGCCGTTCTGGGACTCTGGTTCCGTCATGTGGGCCAGTCTGACGGCCTCCACTGACACGTCGCGACCGAATATGCGGATGCATGAACTGGTGCATGTGCACCTGATCCGGCAACTTCGGCTGGACCAGCGGCGGCGTCGCGTGGTGTTGCAGGATCACCGAACGGGCTTGAGCGACTGCAGTTTTCCACTGATGGTTCGTCGGGAGCCCGTGGCACGATTTCGGCATGAGCAACGTTACCGCCACACGTCCGGTGATCCGCGCGAGCGTCTCGGACATCATGCAGCTGGCCGAGTTTCTGTCCACCCTCTTCGACGCTCCGGTGGCGATCACCGCGGTCGACGAAGCGGTACCGACGCCGGCGGAACGGCATCTGGTGATGATCGTGGCGGAGACGGCCGCGTGAGCTTCTGCGAGGACGACCCGACCGACGCGGAGAAGGCACGAATCAGGGAGGTGATCGAGTCACGTCCGCCCGATGCGATCACGGGCGAGGTGCGCATCATCGAGACCGACGACGTGGCGGCGGTGGCCGCGTTCCTCGCCGCTTGGTTCGACCTGACACCGGAGCCCGCACTGCCCAGCGGTGTCGTCCGGGTGGTCGTCGGAACCATCCTGTTCCGGGTCGAACCTGTGGAGGCGCCGAAGCGGCAATGGGTGCCGTTGGGTGCGCGCGCCTACGCCGCCGCGGTGGCCCGGGTTGCCGCGGCGGGGTTCACCGTCACACCGTCACCGACGCATCCCGAACGGGCTGGGCACGTCGAGCTCGGCGGCGTGACATTCCTGCTGCAGGAGCTGGCACGGTGAGGCTCCCCTGGATGCTCGCACTGTCGCCCGCCGACCGAGTCCGCTGCGTGTGGAACCTCGCGACTGCTGCGCTGCGGGGCGGGCTGCGGCAGGAGCTGACCTCGTGGCGGGAGACGGCCACCGCACTCGCTGCTGGGCTCGGCTCGGCCAAGGTGGAGTGGCTGGACTCCGACGACGCCGACGCAGTGGAGCGGCCGTGAGGCTCTCGCTGCTCGTGATCTACTGCCCCGAGCCGACTCTGCCGCGCGCCGCCCGGTTCTACGGTGCCGTGCTCGACGCAGAGCCGGTACGGGAACGGCACGGAGACAACGGGCCGCAGCACTGGTCGGTTACCTCGCCGGACGCGGGTCTCGTGATCGAGGTATATCCGTCCGGGCAACGGCCGCACACGTCGACCAGGTTAGAGTTCCGCGGCGATGCCGAGGCCGCGGTGACCCGGCTCCAGGACACGGCCTTCGCCCTGCCGGAGCGCACGCGAGACGGGCAGGGCTGGTGGTGCCACGACCCGATCGGCAACACGGTGGTGTTGCTGCGGACGGAGTAGCCGCGCCCCACACCACCATGACCGGGCCGCCGCGGTGATCATCCCGCCATGAGCACAGATCCGACCCCGTGTACGGACACCGAAGACCTGCGCGACGACGGCGAGCAGTGGGACGACGAGGAGCGCCGGGATGATGAGTAACTCGGATAGGTTCACCCACGCTGTGCCCAACCCCAGCGTCCGTAGGGACATCGCCGCTGCTGTGCGCGACGGCATCCCGGTCGAGCAGCTCGCGGAAGAGTTTGACATCAGCGTCTCTACCGTCCGCTCGTACGCAGCGGGATGGCAAGAGGCGCAGGCGAAGATCCGGCAGCTCGACCTCTGGGAGCGCGAGAGCATCATCCACGCTTGCGCACGCGGTGGACGGAAGCGCTGGGAACGGGAACTGGGCCCGGCGGTGGTGCGGGGGCTGTTGGGCGAGGAGTAGCAAACTCGACTATCGGTGTCGTCTGGCTCCGAAAGGCGTTGCGTTTCTGCAGATATGACACGCTGCGTGTCACACTTAGGTATGGACCAGCAAACAAGAGGCATCCCCGGGAAATTCTTCCCCTACGCGGTGCCTGACCAGGACACTCGACTCACTATCGCGCAGCGCGCACAGGCCGGCGAGTCCGTCTCGGCCCTCGCGGCCGAATACGGCATCTCCCCGCGCACCGTCATGCGGTACCGCGATGCTCTGGGAGGTGAGTGACGATGGCCGACACTGCAAGCCCCAGCTCGGTGCTGCGCGGCCTGGCGAGCGGAATCCCAGAACCGCAGCAGCGGTGGAGCCGTGGAGAGGGCCTCGGGGGGAAGCCCACGCCGAAGGCCGAGCCGAAGCCGACCACCACGCCGGCTGCGGCCCCGGCTGACTCTCCGAAGCCCGCTGTGGACACGAAGCCCGCGCCCGACACCAAGCCTGCCGACACGAAGCCGTCGGCCGACATGAAGGCCAGCGACACCAAACGGTTCTCGCCGGCCGTCGGTAAGACTATGACCAACCTGGGCGTGCCGCCCAGCGCAGTCCGCAACATCAAGTCGGGCGAGCGCGTCGCCGGCATCAAGGGCCTCGCGAAGGGGCAGTGGAACGCCGGCCAGCACTGGGCGGGTAGGGGCGCGGAGAAGGTCGGCAAGCTGGTCCCCTCGAAGTTCGGGAAGGGGGCGCTCAAGACTGCGGCGAAGTTCGTGCCCGGCCTCGGCGCCGCGGTGGCGGGCTACGCCGCGATCCACAATTTCAAGCAGGGCGACTACGTGGGCGCGGCGCTCAACGCGATCGGGATGATCCCGGGCCCGGTCGGCTGGGTGGCGCTGGGAGCCTCGGCGATCTGGGAAATGAGCGGATTCGGCGACCGCTACGAAGAGTGGGCCAAGCCCGACGGCACGAACACCTACATGCTGCAGGCCGACGCAAAGGACGTCTCCAACGTACGCGAGGTTGACGCGGCGCTGCGTACCGCGCAGCAGAACGTCTTCTCGTTCCAGGACGGCCCCACCGGTTCGGTGTGGGATGCGTCGCCGCCTCCCGCGCTGGAACTGAGCAACGCGGAGGTGAAGGCCGCGGCCGAGGCGTGGCTCACCGGGATCTCCGATCACTTCGCGGCGATCGACAAGGCGCTGACCGGATCCGGGGAGCAGTACTTCACTGAGCAGCGGGCGAGTCTGGCCGCTCACTTCACGGCGATGGCCGCGCTCAAGACCCAGGTCAAGCAGCTGACCGATCAGCTCTCGGCTGCTGACCAGGGCGGCGCGCTGGCGTACCGGGCGGTGACCACCGCGAACGCGGCGGCTCGTGGTCAGCTCGCCAGCAGCGGCAGCCTGAACGATCACGGTCCGGCCACGACGATGGAGACCGAGGTGCAGAAGGGGCAGTCCGGCATCGCCGCGGCGAACTCGAAGCTGGAGCGACTCTGGGCAGAGACGCCGCCGGCCGTGGTCCTGGTGCGCGACCTCACGGCGGGTGGAACGAAGCCGGAGAAGAAGACGGAGCCGGTCAAGCCCGTCACCGCGACCCCCGCCGCGGTCACCCCTGCTGCACAGACCCCCGCTGCGGCTACCCCGGCCAAGACCGAGACGCCGACCAAGAACAACGACGACCTGTCGAAGCTGCTGTCGCAGCTGGGCCAGCAGAAGGCGGCCACCCCGACCTCGAACCCGCTCGGGTCCGGCGGCGGACTCGGCGGCGGGTCGCCTCTCGGTGCAGGTACCGGCGGCGGTACGGGCGGCGGCACTCCGCTCGCCACGAGCAAGCCGGACTCGAGCGAGAAGTCGGAGCCGAAGAAGCTGGCCGACGACAAGAAGACGGAGGACAAGAAGGCCGAGCCCCGCAAGCTCGGGGACGACAAGTCGCTGAGCGGGGCCAAGCCGGAGCAGGCCAGGGCTGTGGTGCCCGGACAGGGGCAGAAGCCGGTCGCTCCCGTGCCCGCCGCCGCGGTCACCGCACCCGGTGCCGCAGCACCCACCCCGGCGCAGGCCAACGCGGCACACGCTGCGCAGGCGGCCGAGCCGAACAAGGAGGTCGACGTGAAGGGCCAGAAGACGGTGTTCCCGGACGCCAAGACCGCGAAGTTGGCCGAGATCTTGTCGAAGGCCGACCCGACCCATCCGGTCTCGCTGGCGGATGCGGCGAAGCAGGCCGGTCTCACGCCTCCGGTGGCGGGTCAGGATCCCGGTACGCAGGTCAACCCGGCCCAGGCGAAGCCCGGAGACATCATGGTCGCGGCGGACAAGAGCTACATGCTTCTGGGTGACGGCAAGTTCTACGACCTCACCGACTACAAGATCGTCGGCGCCAGCGACCTGCCGCAGAACCTCGGTGACCGCGCGGGGTACTTCCACCTCAACGATCCGAACCCGGGTCAGGCCGCACCGGGGCAGCCGGGAGACCAGGCACCGGCCGGTGCACCGGCACAGCAGCCGGGTCCGGTGTCCGGCCAGACCGGTGGGGTGCAGAACCCGGTGCCGAACGCAACGGGTGCTCTGCAGGGTCCGGCCGATGCCTCGCAGCCCGCGGCGGGTGCACCGGCCGGTACCGGTGGCGTGCCGAGCACCGGAGCGCCCGGTGTGCCGAAGCCGGGCGGTGCGGGTCCGGCCAACGCGGCGAGCACCGAGACCGGTACCGGTCAGGGCGGTCCGAGCAGCGGTGGTGGTGCGCTCGATCCAGGTGCGGTGAGGTAGAGGGTCAGGAACGGCAGCAGCCCCAGCCAGATCGGCTGGGGCTGCTTGCTGTTCGGGGTCAGTGCGAGGGGTCGCGGCCGGCGGGCACGAACCCCGCTGCGTTCATCAGGTAGTCGATCACTTCCTGGCGCCGGAGCTTCACCCGGTCGCCGATCCTCCAGGCGTGCAGCTCGCCGCGGCGCACCATGCCGTCGATGGCCTGGGGACCGACGCTGAGCATGCGGCCGGCCTCGGGACGGGAGATCAATTCGTGTGCGGGCGGTGTCGTGGTGTCCATGTGCCTGTCCTAGTTGATGTTCCGATCAGGCAGCGGCCGCGGCGCGGGTGAGCTCGCGCAGGTGACCGCGGATGTCAGGGCCGAACACGGTGAGCGTGCCCTCCGGGGAGGTGAGCAGGGTGACGGGCGTGGCCGGCATCTGACCAGGGCGACGGGCGGCGTAGATGTCGCGGATCAGCTGCTCGGCGTCGGCGTCGGTGGTCACATCGCGGTCGGTGTAGGGGACGCCGTGCTGGTCGAGGGTGCGCTTCACCCACTTGCATGGGGCGCAGCCCGGCTTGCTCAGGACGGTGGCGGACAGGGGCATTGGGAACTCCTTCGTTCGTGGAGGTGGAGCCGGCCGCCGCACCGAGGGGGACAGATGCGGCGGCCGGAGTCTTGGATGGGTCAGCCGAGCAGGGCGGTCAGGCGCACCGGATCGTTCTCCCACTGCGGGCGGAAGTTCGCCGCCAGCAGTGCGCCTTCGACAGCGTCGATGTCGGCGGTGTTGCTGCACGGCGCCCGCACCACGTGCCCTTCGCCGCCGATCTCAGTGAGGGTGAGCCAGTGATCCTCGGGGATCGTTACCTCGAACTCGCGTGTCATGTTGTGCTCCTTCAGGTCTGGGGTGTCAGAGCTTCGCGCCGGCGGCGAGAGCGGCGGCCATGTGCACCAGCGCGAGGTGCAGCTGCTGCTCGGCGGAGCGGGTGTACTGGCCCTCCCACACCTCGTGCTCGGCGACATCGACGGCGAACTCGTGGCCGGAGCCGTACAGGATCAGGTCGGCGTCGTCCTCGTCGCCGGTCCAGTTGCGCAGCTGCGCACGGACACGGTCGGCGAGTCGGTCGGGGTCCAGGGCGGCGGCGATCGCGTCGATGCGCTGCGTGTGCTGACAGTCCGGGCAGGTGTGGGACTGGACGAGGTTCTCGGCGGTGAGGGTCGCGGTCACGGTGATCTCCTGAGTTTGCTGAACCGGTGGAATCGGTGTAATCAACGCTACCGCTGGAATAGGTTACGCGCCACTAATTGATATGCTGTAGCAGTGATTTGGGATCACAAACCGGTTGAGTGCGGGGTCAGATGCGGCGTCCGAGGCGGTTTGCTGTTAGGCGGTACGGTTGTTGACGGGCGACCGGTTCCCCGCTTGACGGGGGTGTTCCCGAGGCGTTCGACAAGGAGTGGAAGCAGGCAGCCCGTTCCCCGCGTGGCCGGGGGTGTTCCTCAGTTGAGGCGCCGGGGCTGCTTGGTGCTGCGCCGTTCCCCGCGTGACGGGGGTGCTTCCAAGATCAGCGTCAAGGACAAGGCGACGGTCGATCGTTCACCGCGTGACGGGGGCTTACACGCAGCAGCCCCGGCACCTAGTGGTGGTGCCGGGGCTGCTTGTTGCTGCGGGTCAGACGGCGGCGGTGTCTCCCGCGATCTCGGCCCACGCAGACGCCACGAGCTGCCGCACCTGCTCGCGCGTCTCGTCGGTCAGCTGGTCCGCTCCGGAAGCCGGGTCCATGCCCGGCGCCTGCACCTCGAACAGGTCCTGCTGCTGCGGGTCACCGCCGGTCTCCTGCCACTGCGCGCGGCCGGCGGCCACCGCGGCGGCGTACGAGAGGTATTCGCGGTTCCAGTCGACGCCGTGCTCCCGGCCGAGCTCCTGCATGTACCGCCGTGCACCGCGGCGGGCGGCCTCCACCCGTTGCGCAGGTCCGACCTCGGTGGTCTCGATCGCGGTGGCGGCCTCCAGATCGGCGGCCTTCTCGCGGATCTCGTCCCAGTTCTCCGACATGAACTGTGCAGCTGAACGCTTCCAACCCTCGTCGAGCTCTGCGTCGGCAGTCGCGGCTACCGGTTCGGCGGTTACCACGTCGCGGATCAGGTCCGCGGGGTCCATGTCCTCCATGAGGTCGAACTCGCCGAGGTGCCACCGGACCCGGGCCGCGGCCATGACCTCGACGAACGCAACCACGGCCGCAGTCGACACGTTGCCGTCGAATCGAGCATGGTCCAAGGCGTACTCAACGGCAGCCAGGCGGTGGAACCTCTCGGTGTCGGTCAGGGTGGGCACGGCGATCTCCCCGGCGCGGGCGCAGAGCTCGACCCGAACCGCTTGGATCCAGTTCTCGGCGCGCAGGCAGTTCAGCACTCCGAGCTCATTCGCGGACTGGTTGCCCAGCCGGTCAGCGGTCAGTACCTCTATCAAGGCGTCCGCGTACGAATAGCCTTCGTCGGCACGGAGAGTCATGACGCGTGCCGCGGCTGCGGCGGTGCCGGCGTACACCACGCCGCGCACCCGAATCCGGTGCTCCTCCAGCATCTCTGGGCCCTGCAGCGGCAGCAGGCTCTCCCGTGCCAGAAGTTCCCCGGCGCGGCGGAACCGGGCGACATCTACGTCGTGCGCGTTCATCATCACCTCACCCCGCCGGGTACGGCGAGGTGCCGCCGGTCGTGCCGCCCGACGTGCTGTACGGCTTCGCCTGCGGCGTGGTGGGCGCGGGAGCCGGGGTGGGAGTGGGAGTCGACGGCTTCGGGTCCGCGGGCTTCGGCTCGGTCGGCTCGGGAGTGCCGCCGTCCGCCGACTGCACCCCGGTAGCGCCCTCGGTGTCGACCGTCTCCAGCCCGTCCAGCCAGGACTGCATCCCGGTCGTCGCGGTGCCGAGTGCAGTGGCCGCGGCGTCCGCCTGCGCTCCCGGGTTACCCGCTGCGGGAGCCTCACCGCCCCCGTTGCCGTCCACGCTCACACCGAGGGCCGCGATCACCGCCGCCTGCTCGGTGCGGGCGCGCTCGGCGGCAGCGGTCAGCTTGGTCTTGGTGGCGGTCAGGCCGTTGATGTGGCCCTGCACGGTGGCGCGGTCCTTGATCGTGATCTTGCCGGTCATGCTGTCCTCTCGTTAGACCCGGATAAGGGCCTGGTTCTCCTGGTTGAGGGCCTGGCAGATCGTGCCGCCCTTGACGCTTTCGGAGACCGCGTAGCCGCCGTTGAGCAACAACGTCTGGGGGTTGTTTCCGTACCCGACGATCTTCCCGTTCTCGTCCTTCTTGGCGGGGCTGCCGTACGAAGGCCCCGCGGCTCCGGGTGCCAGCGGCATCATGCCCATCGGCATGCCGGTACCGGCGGGGCGCGCGGTCTGCTGCTGGGTGCCCTGGCCCGTCTCGGCGGTGTGCGCCGCGCTGGTGGTGGTCTTCGTCGAGTCGAAGGCACCGGGCGTCGGTGTGCTGCGGCCGCCCACGTCGCTCTTGGTGTTGAGTCCCTCGACAGAGTTGCCCGACGTGGCCGGCACCGGCTGCGGGGTAGGTGTGCCGCCCGGGCCGGTGCCGGGAACCTGCACACCTGGACGAAGAGCGGTGGAGGCCGCGTTGACCGCAGGCGCCGGCGTGGCGGTGCCGAGCACAGCGGCAGCGGCACCAGTCCCCGTTTCGCCGAGCTCGCGGGCGATGTCGTCGACGTCGATCACGCCCGGCGTCTTCTTGGAGGGGTCGCCCTTGTCTTTGCCGTCCTGCTGGTTCTGCTGCTGGGGCTGCGTCGAGGCGGCGGGCTGAGCCTGGGCCTGCGGGGTGGACTGCTGCTGCCCCTGACCCTGCTGGCCGTTCTGAGACAGCGCGGACAGCAACGCCGAGGGGTCGGTGCTCTTGTTGTCGGAGCTGGTCTTCGTCGCAGCGGGCGCGGAGGTCTGCCCGACCGTGGGCATCGAGGGGGTGGCGGGCTTGCCGGCGCCGGGTGAGGCGGTCCGGTTGTTGCCCGAGCTGCTGCCGGAGCCCGATCCAGCACCAGTGGAGGTCGAGGAGGTACCGGTCCCCGGCACTGGCTTCCCGGTGCCGCCGTCCTGGCCGCCCTGCCTGGCGGCCCCCGCCAGCTTCTCGGCGGCCTGCTTGCGTGCCCGCTCGAACGCCTTGTTCGCAGCGTCACGCTTCGCCTTCAGGCTCTCCAGAGCGGTTGTCGCGGCGAGCAACTCGGACGAGGCGGAGTTCACGATCGGCTGCATGAACGTCCGGGCCTCGTCCGTCGTGCAGGCAGCCAGAGCCGCCCGCGCCTGCTCGTCAGCCGTCACGGCGTCAGCGAGCCTCTTCTCCGCGGTGTTCATCGCGTCCGCCTTCGGGGCGTCACGCTTCCAGGCAGCCGCGGCGTCCTTGAGGATCTTCACCGCGGCCTGCCGGGTGGCAGCGTTGGTGGACTCGTCACGGGCGGCGGTCTCGGCCTGCCCCGAGACCTCCACCACCTTGTCGGGCGCCACTCCCGCCGAGGTGCCGTTGACACCGTCGCGGCCGGAGCGGATCGCTCCGACGAGGTCCTCGAGCGTGGCGGACAGGCGAGTGGGGCCGTCGGGGTCCGGGAGTGCGTCGATACCGCTGAAATCCGGGTCGGTGTACGTCATGCCGACTGCTCTCCCTCACCGGAGGCCGTGGTGCGGATAGCGCCCGCCAGTTCGTCCAGTCGCTCGTTTAGGTTTGCTGTGGCGCTGGGGTCAGGCAGGGGGTCGATGGCGGTAAAGTCGGGATCGATGTACGTCATGCGAACCATTGTTCCAGCTAGAACATGGTTACGGGTCCGGCGACACCGATTTCGGGCGGACGGTGGCGGACGGGCGACGGTCCAGGCGGGCCGGTTGCTGTCAGCTGTTGCCTGCTGTCGTGCGCGCTGAGAACCCTTCACCTCGCAGTGGGGCGACACCCGCGGCGATCTGCACCCGGACACTCCGCAGGGCCGGGTCGAGGTAGCTTGCGAATCCCCGGAATCCGTTCCCGTCCTGGTGGATGCCGACCAGCACCGCGCGGTTCTGCTGATCCACCACGAACACGGGGGCGCCGGAGTCTCCCTGGAGCGTCGCGACGTCGTACGTGATCATGCCGTCCTCGTCAGTGCCGCGGGGTCCGCACTTCACGCCCGTGCGGGCGCCGTTGACGCACACCATCGCGCCCTCCGGCACCAGCTGCTGCACGCCGGCCACGGTGAGCACGCCCGCAACGGGCCAGGTGTCGGCGATCAGGGTCGCCGTCGTAGGGACAGCCGCAGTCCACACCGCAACCGTGTCTCCGCTCCCTGTGGCCGGAGCCAGAGGGGTCGGGTCTCCGTCAGGGGTGTGTTGCAACCACTGCTGAACACCGCCGGGGGCGGGAGCGCAGTGCCCGGCCGTGAGGAATCCGCGGACCTGCTGGGACATGGCGGGCACCACGGCGGGGCCGATGGTGCACAGGTGCATCTCGCCGTTCTCGGCGTGCTGAACCTGGATGCCGGGGACGGGAACAGCACCGTACTGCGCGAGGGTGAGCGGGTTGCTGTCCCGCCGGGCCTCGACACCTTGCCCGGTGACGTCCTGCCATGTGAACGCAGGCTTCTCGGGGCTGCCGGCGGGCAGCACCGTCGCACTCGTCGGAGCAGCGGCCGCCTGTCCGGCGCTGGGCCACGGCTTCGGCTCGGTCGGAGAGCACGCCGACAGCAGCGCCGCCGCGGCAGCTGCCGCGGCGGTTGTCAGTGCGATGTGGTACCGGCTCATGTGTTCGAGTCTATCGGGTGGGGTCAAACGAACGGTAGAACGGAATGTCACGTCCTCCGTCGATACGGGGTTGGGAGGCAACGGGTTACGAGAAAACTGGGCGGCGTGACGTGTTCGAGAGACGTGAATATTGCTGTGCTGGTTAGTGATTCGTTGCGGAGCAGGGATGTTTCTGTTCTCTACTTTAGAGAATGGATCTGAGTTACGGCCTTGAGCGGGAACGGGTTTCGCGAGAAAAGTCACGAGTGATTGTTTCGGGCCGGATCGGGCGTCTGACCTGCGCATATGCGGTATATTCTCTGAAATAGAGAATCCCCCAACGGATTTCGGCGTGTAGCGTGGGTGACGACCGATCGAGACCGAATAGGGAGGGGAAGCAGTGACCGCCACCGCGACCGCCATCGAACCGACAACCGAAATGCTGCTGAGCGTCGAGCGCCTCGCTGCTGAGTGGGACGTACACACCGACACCATCAAGACGCTGATCCACTCCGGCGCCCTGCGCGCCAGCAAGGTCGGCCGCCAGCTGCGCATCCGCCCGAGCGACGCTCAGGCGTACCTCGACAACACCGTCGTCAGCTAACAGGCCCCAGACACGCGAAAGGCCGGCTCTGCGGGCCGGCCGATCGCTTCTCGAAATGCTCCACCCTCGAAGAAGGAGACATCTCCATGATGACACACGACCCGGGCGATGCAACCCTCCCGCACGACACGCACGATGCTGACTGGGCCCAGTTCACCTACTCGGCTGCAATCCGCCGCCGCGCTGATGCGCTGCTGGCCCGGATGACGCACCCGAGCACCCCGACCGCCGAGCGCACCCTGTGCGCGCAGCGTTTCGTCTCCCTCACCGGTGCGATGCCGGCGCTGAGCGCCGACGACGCCCCCTACGAGGTGCTGCCCGACGAGGGCGGCGTGATCGTCGAGTGCAACTCGGGCGGCGGCTGGGCCGAGTGCGACCCCACCGACCCCGTGTCCGTCGCGGAGGCGGTGCGCGCCTGCGGGGCGGTGCCCCGCTACTGGCGCGGCACGATGCGCGCGGCCTACATCGCGCGTGGGGCGGTGGCAGCATGACCGCCGCCGAGCAGCGCGACCCGCTCGCGTCCGCCCGCGACATGCGGGCCCAGATGCGGGACTGGAAGGCCGAGGCGGTCCAGAACGCGAAGTCCGGGGCCACCGAGGAGTCTGCTGCCCCCGCCGTTTCCGCCGGGATGATGACCGCCGCCGACGCCGAGTTGGCCGCTGGGCTCGCATCCAGCGCTCTCACGGTGAAGGTCAAGCCCGGGCTCAAGCACCCGATCGGCTACGGGTGGAATCACAAGCCCGGACTCACCCCCGAGGCTGCCCGCGCGCACGTCGCCGAGGGCGGGAACGTCGGCATCGACCCGGGGCGTAGCCGCATGGTGCTGATGGACGCCGAGAACCAGGCTGGCGTGGACTGGCTCACTGCGATGGGCTTCACGCTCACCGTGATCCCCGCGAAGTCCGGCGCGGGTCCGGTGCTGGCGACCGGCGAGTTCAACGACAAGGAGGGTGGTGGCCATGCGTGGCTCCGGCTGCCGGACGATGCGCCGGAGGAGCTCGGCGACACGCGGTCGATGATCCACCTGAAGAACGGTGGCCGCCTGGAGATCTTCGCGAGCCGGGAAGAGCGGCAGGTCGTCGCGCCGCCGTCGCGGTTGGACGAGGCGTACGGCCGGAGCTACGCGTTCACCGGCGCCGCCATCGCGGAGGCGCCGCCTTGGCTGTGGGACCGCACCGTCCCGGTGCCGGACACCATGGACCCGTACGACGCCGCGCAGGTCCATGGCGCCGTCGCGTCGCCGACGCCGAGGGAGCGGGCCGAGCGCAGCGCCGAGTCGCAGGCGTTGTCCGACGCCATCGTCGAGATCCCGTGGTCGGAGTGGATCGCGGGCGACCCGCGGATCCAGCTGCTCGACTCGGTGGGCAGCTGCGGCTGCAACCACTTCCACTTCGAGGGGCAGTCGAGCGACACGGCGGGGCACCTGCACGAGTGCGAGGAGCACGAAGGGAAGGCGCATCTGTTCAGCACCACCACCATGGCGGAGCTGGGGTTGGATTGGGCTCGCGTCTCGCGTCTGGACTTCGCTGTGGGGCTGCGGAACAGCGCGCGGGACCACGTCGGCGAACCCCTCACCCGCGCGGACCTGATGCGCGAGTTCGATCTGATCACGATGGCGGAGCGGGACCCGCTGCCGGCCACGCGACCTGCTGACTTCGTGGCGATCGCAGACTACCTCGATCGGACCGGGAAGACGGACCGCGCGGCTCGGTTCAGGTCGGCGGCGGTGGCAATGCAGACCGAGCGCGAGGCTCGGGCGGCGGGGCAGGCTGGAAGCGAAACCTTCCTCTCTGAGCCGATGATCGGCACGGAGGCTCCCGGCGTGAACGCGGGGGCGGTCGGCCAGCCGCAGGTGTCGGGCAACGAGGTGCCGCTGAGCGCGGGAACTGTGCCGCCGGCGTTCGGCGGGCCGGCTGCTGTCGCACCGCGTCCGCACACGGGCGCCGGCCCCTTCCCTGTGCACGCACTGCCGGAGGTGCTGCGTGACTTCGCGGTCGCCGTTGCCGCGTCGATGGCCGTTCCGGTGGAGCTGGTCGCGCCGATGCAGATCGCCGTCCTCGCGGCCGGCTGCGGTCCGGCCACCATCTACGTCACCGACGGCTGGGAGGCGGAGCCCGGTGCGGTCTGGATCATGATCGTGTCGCCGCCGTCGACCCGGAAGACGCCGGTGCTGAAGGTGGTCAAGGCGCCGATGACAGAGGCCGTCCGGATCATCAACCTCGCTCTCGGCGAGCAGCGTGCGGAGCTGCAGATGGAGGCCGACGCCCTGGCCGAGGCCGCCGAGGAGGCCGAGAACGACGCCAAAGTCGCGATGAAGCAGGCCGCGAAGGAACTGGTGGACGATCCCGATGCCACCGCACGTGCGGCATCGGCGGCGGCGAAGGCGGCCGCAAATGGGACCTGGGTTCCGCCCACTGCGAAGGGGCTCGCCACCGACCTCGCGGCGAAGGCAGCGATGCTGAAGAAGATGGCCGAAGAGGCACAGGCGGCGGTCCCGCCAGAGGTTGAGCCCGTGTTCACCGACGCGACGCCCGAGGCGATGATGGAGCTGTTGGCACGTCAGAAGGGCCGCGGCTTTCTAATCCACCCCGAGGCGTCGGAGATCTTGACCTCGGCGACCCGCACCGACACCAAGGGCATGGAGACCGCGAAGTTCTGCTCCGCGTACGACGAGGAGTACATCAGCACACACCGCATCGCCCGCGGCGTGACCGAAATCGACCGCCCGTCCATGTGCAGCCTGCTGATCGTGCAGCCTGACCCGGTGAAGGAGGCGTACGCGCCTCGGCAGGGCGGCGGCAAGAGCAAGATCACCACGAACGGATGGAGCGACCGACAGGGTTTCGTCCTGGTACCGGAATCGGAGGAGGACACGCTCCGCCGTGACCGCAGCATCGATCCGGTGGCCGCGAAGGCGTACACGGAGGCGGTGACCGCGGAGTGGGTGCGCTCCTACATGCTTTCGGCCAGCGACCGGGAGGCGTGGGCGAACCTCCGCTTCCGACTCACCCCGGAGGCCTTCGAGGTGATCGCGGACCACTACGACCTGGTGGAGCGGATCAAGCGGCAGCCCGGAACGCGCGCGGAGTCCTGGGGCAAGGTCATCGGCCGGGCGGTCCGCATCGCCCGCTGCTTCGCGCAGCTGGATGTGACGGACCTGGGCAGCGAGGTCCACCCGATCCAGGCCCACCACATGCAGAGCGGGTGGGAGATCGCGCACTGGATGATGCGCAGCTTCGATGCTGCAACCAACGCGCCGGAAACCGTGACCATCGTCGAGCTGGTCGAGCAGGCCGCCGACTACGTCCTGGAGAAGGTTCCGGCGGTCGGCGACATGATCCTGCGACCGAAGGTGCGTAGCTCCAAGCGGCACGGCCCGTACGTCGAGGCGGCGCTCGAGCAGCTCACCCGCCGAGGTCAGGTTGAGGTGCGCGGACAGGAGATCCACCGGGTTGCTCTCGTCGCGGCGGCCTGATACCCGACGCCTCACTGCGGAGCACAACCCCGTGACTTCGAGTCACGGGGTTGTTGCGTGTCCTGAGCTCGGCTCGGCGGCTACGACATGTCGTTACGACATCGTAGGGGTGTCGTAAGCGATGTCGTAGCTGTTTCACCAGGTCAGAGCACATGTCGTAGATGTCGTAGGGGTGTCCCCGTTTCCATGCGTCGTAACGGAAGTGAAAAAGGATCAAGATTCTTAGCTTTGCTTAGTATCTGCCTACCTAGCTGCGAATGTGCTCAGACGGGGACACCCCTACGACATCTACGACACCACCGCTGAGCTGCAACGATGGCTACGACATCGGCTACGACATGGGTGCGATGTCGTAACGACACCCCGGACCCGCCTCCTCGCCGCGTTCTCTGTTTTAGAGAATGCCTCCATGCCGCCGAACTTCACCGAGACTTGGGTCCCGTTCAACCTCGCCGAGCTGTCACCGGACGAGTCCCTCCCGCTCACGGCCGTCGACGAGTTCATCCCCTACCTCACCGAGCGCTGGCCCGAAGGCGGCCGCCCGCACAGGGTCGAACTTCGACGAGACGGTCGCCCGAACCCGGCTGGCACCGATGGCTACGTGGTCTTCCGCGTCCCGCCGCCGGAACCAGACCCAGGGAGCACGCGGAGGGTGACGGTGGACTGGGCTGCGGTCAGGCCGAAGCCACCCACGAAGAAGCGGAAGAAGCCCGAGGAGTAGGTCGCCACACCGCTGGCATCATCTTCGTGACAGCACGAAGATGATCGACCGCTGAGCGCCGGACCCGAGGCGGACCTTCTTCGTGCTGTCGCGGAAATGGTCCTGAGCTACTTTGTGGGATCCCGCAAAGTCACCGCGACGTCAGGTCTCACCGCCAAGCTGATGACTGTCACCCGCCGCGCGTAGCGCCCCGCTGTGAGCATCACCCGGCACGCCGTTCGCATCCGCCTGAGCACCCGGACCGACCCGGCCGGGATGACGGAGTGGGTAGTCGGCTACACGATCAGCGAACGCGGCCGGGAGAACAGCTTCGTGACGCACCACGCCGCGGAGGGCGCCGCGCGGCAACTGGTGGAGAACCTGCTGCGGGATCGGCTGCCGGGCACCGCGGAGAGCGACGTGTACAGCGAACGGATATATGAAGGTGTCGGTACCATCGACACCTTTGGCCGAACATGAAACAGCCCCCGGCCTCCGCTCCCATGGCGGCCGGGGTGTCTGCTGTTGGGGATCAGTCGCGAGCGGCCGCGGCCTTCTTCTTCGCCTCGCGGTTGGCCTTGCGGGTCGCGGCACCGCGCAGCGCGGATTGGCGTCCGGGCGCGTCCGTAAGCCGGTCGGTAACCGGGACGGCGTGTAGGCGCGACGCCAGGCCGCGTTTCCCCATGCCGCATCGTCCCGTTAGAGGTGTCCGGTAAATAGTCCCGATGACGGCCCCCTATTCGGTACTGTTGAAGACATGAAGATCGGATACGCGAGGGTCAGCACCTCCGAGCAAGACCTAGAAGCCCAAATCGTCGCGCTGCGCAAGCTCGGTGTCGAGGAGCGGGACATCCGCGTCGACCACGGGCTTACCGGAACGAACCGCGACCGGCCGGGGCTCCGGGAAGCGCTCGCCGCCGCCAGCCGCCCCGGCGACGAGTTCGTCGTCACCAAGCTGGACCGGCTCGCCAGGTCGATCCGCGACGCGAAGGACATCGCCGACGAGCTCGTCGAGCGCGGGGTGACACTGCGGCTCGGGAACTCCGCCTACGACCCCAACGACCCGATGGGCAAGATGCTGTTCAACATCCTCGCCACCTTCGCCGAGTTCGAGGCTGACCTGATCCGCATGCGCACCCGCGAGGGCATGGCCGTCGCGAAGCGGAAGGGAAAGCTGCGGGGCAAGCAGCCCAAGCTCTCCGCCGCCCAGGAACGACACCTGGTGGATCTGTACAAGAAGAACGAGCACACCATCGCCGAGCTCGCCGAGCTGTTCAGCGTCGGCCGCAGCACCGTGTACCGCGCGGTGGAGCGGGCGAACCGAAAAGAGAGTGCAGCATGACCAAGCACGACCCCGCCGCCGAAGCCCTCCGCGCCCGATTCCGACGAGAAGAGGCGGCCCTCCATGCGGAGGGCTACCTCACCGTCGCCGACGCGGCAGCGCTGCTCAACGTGCACCGCGACACCGTGAGCCGGATGATCGGAGACGGCCGACTCCAGGCCACACGCGTCGAGGACCGCGTCGTCACCCGGCATGAATGGATCGACGCCGCGCCACGCACCAGCCACGGCGCCGCAGCGTGGCGGCGCGAGCACGGGTGGTTGTCCGTGGCCGAAGCCGCCGCGGAGCTCGGCATCACCCGCCAAGCTCTGAACGTGCGCATCACTCGGGGGACGCAGCCAGCGGTGCGGGCCGGCGCTGGCACACCGGTCCCGGGCGCGTGGCTGATCCGCGCAGCGGATGTGGAGGGTAGGGCGGCGTAGCGCTCAGTGCCCGAGCGCCCACTTCGCCGCCATCACCCCACCCCTGTTCCAGATAGGGTGGTGGGCATGGGGGTTCCGACTCACGCGATGGTGTACACCAGCGGTGGCGCCGCGACCATGGACGGCGGTTCGGGGCCGCTGCAGTTCCTCGGCCCGTTGCGGCAGTTCGGCAAGAACGGCAACTGGTTCTTGCTGTTCTACAGGTTGCCCGAGGGGAAGACCTTCGAGGAGGTCCGCAACGAGGCCACCGAGCAGTTCATCCAAGCTGCCGGTGACGCCGCGGCGATGACCGTGGAGATCCGTAAGCCAGGCGGCGAGCAGTGGGGCGCGAAGTGGGTTCGCTACACGATCGGCCACCCGCACGACGGCGACCTACCGCTGGACGTCGCGATCCCGCTGCCCAACGGTGACCAGATGGTCAGCCGCGCCGAGGTTTTCGATGCCGACGAGGCCGCGCAGCTGTTCATCTCGTACTACAGGACGGGCGATCTTCCCGAGGGGTACGTGCTCCGGCCGGTCGAGGGTTACACGGCCGATGGCGACCTCGTCGAACTGGGCGGCGCCGCGTAGCGTCAGGCCATGCTGTCGGGGTCGTACACGTTGCCGCTCCGCTGCCGCTGCTGCTCGAGAAGCTGCTGACCGAGAACCCGCATCGCAGGGTCGTCGCTGTCGATCAGCTGCTGCGGCGTGAGATGCGTACCCCAATCCGGGAAGTGAGGCGTTGGCGTCGGTGCTGGGGGTGTGGGCGTCGGTGCCACCGGCACAGCACCCTCTGCGTGCGTCCCGCCGAACCTGCTGCTGCCACTGTCCACCGGGGCCCGTCCGGCAGTCGCCTCTCCAGCCGACGCGCCCGCACCCGGTCCCAGCTGCTGTGACGGGGGCACCCACCCTTCTGGCGGGTAGACCACCTGGGCACCGACGATCTTGATCTCGCGCCCGTTGAGCATCGCCCTCGCGGGCCTCTCGGGCGACACAGCGGCGTCGAACCGCTGCTGCTTCGGATCTAGGGACTCTGTGTTCGTCTTCGCCTCAAACCCGATGTACTCGTCTGGGTTACCCGTCGGCTGAAGGCCGTCGTAGTAGCGGTTCTGCGGCGTCCCGTCGGGGTGACGCACATCCGGATGTGTCGCCCGCACCTGCTGACGGATGATCGGGATACCGGTTTCCTGCTCGCGCGCGTCGAGAGCTGCCTTCTCAGCTGCCTTGCCGTCGCCGCTGTTCCCCGGGCCGTACGTACCGTCGCGGCTGCGGTTCGGATCGGTCTCGTGCGGATCCTTCGGGTTGGGCTTCTTGTCGGAGTCATCGCCCTGCTGCGGGTTCAGCTTGAACCGGTGGTCCACCAGCTGCACCGTCGGCTCGTGGCCCGGCTTGCCGTCCTCAGGGAAGCTCAGCCCTTCCAGCGGCGCCAGCGCCCCGGTGATCTGGCCGGCCACCGCCTTGTCGACCGCGGCGAGAGTCTGTGCACGCGAGGCGATCTCGTCGGCGAACTCCTGCATCTGCCGTTTCCGGGCCTCAGAGACTCGCATCAGCGAGCCCGCCGCGTTCTCTTTCACCGACAGGTCTTCCCCGACGGTGAACCCGGCCTGCTCCGCCTCGGTGATCGCGGCGGTGGCCTGCCGCTTGGCCCAGGAGATGTCGTCGGCACCGTTGCGTGCGGCAGCCGCCGCGGAGTGCAGCGCGTCGGCGGCGCCGCGCACCTTCACCACGTCGCCCCAGGAGCTGTCGGCCGCCGAGTCCGCGCCGGCTCCTTCCCACGCCGTCCCGCCGGGCCGGGACATCCCCGTGTGGATGGTGGTGAAGTGGCCTTCCCATGCCTGCGCGGTCTCGGTCCAGTGGGTGGCCGCGGCCTCGAGGTGCGCGGTCTCCCATGCCTCGATCTGCGACCGGGTCGGGGTTCCGGCTGCGCTGCTCGCGGGCATCAGACTTCGATGGTGGTGGCGATCGCCTGCGCGGAGCCGCCGTCGGTGGTGGTGTAGCCGCCCGCCGCGGCACGCAACTTGTCGCCGGTCGACGTGGCCCGGCCTGCGAGGGTGGCCGCAGCGGCCTGCACCAGCGCGTTGCCGTTCTGAACCGCTGCTGTCGTGGCCTGGTGGGCGGCTCCGGCAGCTGCGGGCGTCTCGGCGGCGGTCAGCGCTGCGGACGCGGTGTCGCACACGGCGGCGTGCGTGTGCAGCCCCTCGGCGTCGACCTTGATCGCATCCGCCATCGTGAACCCCCGATCCCCGGATTCAGGATAAGGGCATGCTGGGCACCGGCCAGTCGGAGATTCGGTGGAACCGATCACCCGCGGGGCGCGTCTAAACCGATGTGGACGAGTACGCAGAGGATCTGCCGGGACCGCAGTTGCCCAACGTCGTAGAGGCCTACTTCGTCCGGGAACGGGCCTGGCACCGCTTCCTGCGGGGGACCGGGGCGGTGACGGCCGAGAGATCGGCCGAGGAACCGTCGCGGTGGCTCACCAGTCCGCCGGCTGGATGAACAGGGTGCGGCCGGGCGGTCCGGGGCGCGAATCGTAGAACGGTTCCCAGCCGAGAGACACCCAGAACCCGTCGGCGCGCTCGGCGGAGTACGCGTACAGCCGACGGTGCTGGTGCTGCATCTCGAGCGCCCGCACCACCCGGGCGCCGATGCCCTGCTTGCGCACAGCGGTGGCCACCTCGATGTGCTGGATCTCGAGACGCTCACCGCCGAGCTCGGGGACGTCCGCGTAGTGCGGGTTGATGCCGCCGGGGTCGTCGAGTTGCACCCGGGCCACTTCGACACCGGACTCCCGCACCTCGATGAACCACGGATCGCCGACCGCCCCCGCAGCGCTGCTCCACCAGTCGGGGTACTCGTAGCCCTCCGACGACGGAAACGGGGTCCACGAGCTCTTCACCGCCCCGTCGGCGCGATGGTCGACGAGCGCCAGCGTCACGTGTACGCCATGCCCTCCGCGGCGAAGATCGCCTCGATCAAGTTCTTGTTCGTGGCCTCGGCGATGCGCTCGTCGATTCCGTGCTTGGTCAGGTCGAGTGCCCGCATCGCGCCGTCGATCTCGGCCACAGCCAAGCACCGCCGAACTCGGTCGGGGTGGTCCTGCGCGTACTTGGAGAGCGCGGCCCACTTCGCCGAGGTGTCCGCGAGGTCATGGCGGTGTGGGTCGACGATGTCCATGACGTACTCGCGGTCACCCTCGTCGTGCCAGAACAAGAAGTCGGGGTGCATCAGCTGGTACTTGTCGCCGAACTTGTAGGGCACCGCGAGTGCGTGCTTCCCCGAGGAGGGGTTCCGGTACCAGCCGACGAGCGTCTTCGCCTTGAGCTCCGACTCGAGCACCGCGGCTTCCCACGACGAACGCGAGGTGTCGACCGGGAACTCGCCAGCCTTCGGCTTGCCGTCGGGGATCACGTACAGATGCGACGGGTAAGCGGTGATCTGCTCGGTGGTCCCGCCTCGCACCTTCTCGGTCGCCGCCGCGTAGACGTCACGGGCCTCGACCGTGGTGGGCAGCATCGGCGTGGAGCCGGTGTGCCACAGCGGTTCGATCTGATCCCGTATGTGGCGGGGGCGCCGTGATACCTCGGATTGATGCTGGTCGCGCCACGTACTCATCAGCGCCGCAGCCTGCGTCTCGACGGTATCCTTGAAGCCGAGCTCAGCCATCGCGGTCAGCCGCGCCATGGCGTCGACCTCATCCATCCCCGCTTCGCACAGGTTGTTGAAATACCAGTTGGCCGAGCCGTCCGGTAGGACGCGGCGGGCGCGGCGGAAGTACCCGTCGAGATCGCGCTCGTTGGTGGGGGTGTCGCTCTTCCCCTCGCTGAGCATGATCATCTCGCCGTACTCGACCACTGTCGTGTTGATCGTCAGCGACAGGATGTCCTTGGCCTTCGCGTCGATCTCGCCGCTCCGCTGGCCATCCGCCGCCCGCATCTGGTCGACGATCCACGCCCTGGCCTTAGCTGACCCTTGTTCCACGAACTTGTGCTCGGTAAGCGCCGAGGCGAGACGCATGAGTTGCGCGGTACGCGACGGGAACGTGGTCCTCTGCCGGGTGTAAGACGGCAGGGTGTCGAGCAGGCCGAACACCTCCGCCGGCACCTTCGATGAGCGCTCGCACACGACGGGGGCGACCACGATGTCCACCTCGACGGTCTCGTCCTCGGTCAGCGCGTTGACAACCCGGGCGACGTGCTCGGCTCGGAAGCCCGGCAGATACGCGGCCACTTCGTTCAGGCGGTCATCACCCTCGACGCGCTTGGCGAGCGGAGTGCGTACGAGGCGGCCTATCAACTGGGCGATCTCGGTGTAGTCGTCCTTGTTCTGGAAGCTGATCATCACCTCGGCGCGGGGGCAGTCCCAGCCGGTGGTCAGCGCCGATTTGAACACCACGACCCGCGCCCGGTCGTCACCCGCGATCGCCTCCGGCGCCAGATACCGCACAGTCCTGTCGCCGACCTTGAGCGGGCCGTGCGGGTCACCGAAGGCATGTGCGATGGCATAGTCGGTGAGCTCCGGCCAGGCCGATGAGATCACCGCGAGGATCTCCACCAGCCGTGCCTCGGTCACCTTGGGCTCGACCTGGACCACCAGTAGCGGTTCCACCAGCCGGTCGCCCGTGGTCTCGTGATGGGCTCGCCACACCTGGTCAGAAGTCTTCAAGTCCTGGACGGCGAGGGCGAGCATGGTGTTGTTGGCGGACTGCGACTCACCGACGCTGCGGAGCAGTATGCGGTCCTTAAGGAGACCAGACTCGCGTACGTCGCCGGCCCTGACTGCGTGCAACCTCCGAGTGCGGTTCGCCGCTTTCATCGCGGCGTCGAACCGATCCGGGGTGGCAGAGATTCCCAGAACCACCGGTGCTGGAGGCTGGACCGTGCCGATGTTGGTCAGTCCGCCGCCGACGATGGTGCCGGCGATCGTCTTGCGCTCGTTATTGCTCGTGCCGGACCCGCGGTGAGCCTCGTCCCAGATGACCACGAAGTCCTCGCCGCGCTCACGCACCGTGTTGGCGATCATGTCCCATACGCCGTGGGTCCGCTTGTCGTTGCGGGTGCCATCGGCGCGGACAGCGTGCAGCGTGGAGTTCTTCTGCAGTGCCTGGATGTGCACGAAGTAGATCAGCCCGGGTTGGAGGGTCCGACTGTCCTCCTCGCCGAGGAGCCGGATCCGGTTGACGTCAATCCGGCCGCCAGAGGCCGTGGTGATCTTGCTGATCGTCTGTGCGTTGAGGGCGCGGTCGTCGGTGATCCACAGCACGGTGGTTTCCGGTCTAGGTGCCCGGGTCGGGGTGCCCAGGTAGAGCCCTTCGAGCACCGCGGTCGCGATCACAGTCTTCCCCGCAGCGGTGGGGGCGGTGAGTCCGACAGCCGTATGCTCTCCATCCTCCAGGAATCCTGCGCGCGCCTTCGCCAGGTGAGAAAGCAGGACCTCAACGGATTCGCTCTGGTACGGCTCCAACGTGAACTTCATCGGGCACCTCCCGAGAAGTTGTCGGTGTAGTTCAGCAGGTAGTCCTCGAAGAGCTGGACCGTATCGATCCCGACCGGTAGCCGCTCAACGGCCTGCTGATACTCGGCGAGGGAGTCGGTGATGATGAACAGGACCTGGGGAGGCTCGCCGGTGGTCGCGGTGGCTGTGACGGCATCCGCGAACGCGACGAGGGTATCGATGTCGAACAGCACCCCGTAGGTGCCGGTGAGCGCCCAGCCTTCCCCGGGGTCGGCTTCGATCCGATCCCCCTGGGCTCCGCCCTGGAGCCAGAACAGTGGCGCCAACCTGGGGAGCTCGATTCCTCGGCGGACCGCGGAAGGGTCGAGGTACACCAGATCGAACATCTCGACGTTGGCCGACAGGCCGTCGGAGTATTCGGAGCCGTCGGGGCGTGTGCCGGTTACCACGGTCGAGATCCGCGGTTGGCACACGTACTCGAATATGCCGCGCTCCTCCCACTTCGGGTCGCCCGGATGCAGTCCTGCCTTCCGTAGCCGCTTGGCCTCGTTGGCACCGATCTCGTTGTTCGTCACGACGATGGCCTGTCGGGACCCGCCGTCCTCGGCGTTAAGGCGCATCACCGCGTCAGCGGTGGTGCCTGACCCGCCGAAGAAGTCGAGCACCACGGCCTCCGGGTTCCCCTGCCCGAAGCCGAGGAGGATGTCAGTAAGCAGGTCGACGGGCTTCGGGTAAGGAAACCGCACCTCGCCGAGAATGTCGGACAACGCCTTGTTCCCTCGGTTAGTTCGGTGGCCGGCCTCGCGCCAGATGGTAGGGACTGAGGTCCCAGCGGTCGTGCCCTCACCGAAGATGAGAGTGGGCACACCCTCTTCCTTCCCGCTTGGAACAAGGACCCCCTCTCGGTACTTCTTCTGGTTTCCCCCTGCGATGTACTGGATCCGGAAGCTGGGCTTACCGTCCCGCGGCTTCTCGGGGGTGATCCGGATGAGGCCGGCATCCCAGTCCTCGCGGAGTGATTCTGGAATCAGCCGCCACACGCATTCCTTACCCTGGCTTGTTACTGGCCACACGGCCGTGCAGCCGTCCGGAGTGTCATCGGTCTCGAACACGAAGTCGGCTTTGTCCCCGGTGTACTCGCCGGACCTGATCATCTGCCCGAGGCTCTTGCCGACTCCCTGCAGCGCACCACTCTCGGTGTCCACGAAGATCGGGTAGGCCTGGTTGGGTCGCGTCACCGGCGTGAAGGTCGTCAGGGTCATGCGCTCCCACGGGCTTCGGGCAACTCCTCCGGTGAAGGTCGTAGCGCACGGCTCGAACGTCTCAGGGGTGATGGCGATGAGGTACTCGTGCATGTAATCGAGGCCGTTGGAAGGCTTGCCGCCACTGGTTTGTACCGTGATGCACTGAACCGACCGAGAACGGAACAACTGCTCGCACAAGCACATGAGGCGATGCACTTCCTGCGTCCCGATACTGATGCAGATGACGCCGCTCGGCTTGAGCAGATCCCGCGCGATCAGCAGTCGCCGCTCCAGGAACGACAACCACTTCGACGACTTCGCCCGGTCGGCCTGGTCCACGTACCTGTCGTTGTAGATCCAGCCGTCGTTGCCGGTGTTGTAGGGCGGATCGATGTAGATCAGGTCGATCTTCTCGCGGTGGGTGGACCGCAGCGCCTGCAGGGCGTGGTAGTTCTCGCCGTTGATCACCACGTGCCACGGCGCGTCCTCGGGACCGTTCTGGATCCGCTCCACCGAGCGCAATCCCGGGTAGATCGGCTCCCCGAACTCCCGGACGACTGCGAGGTCGCCCACCGGCCGCTCACCACCGTCACCGCTGAGGACTGCGACTTTGCGATCCTGGTCGGCGAACCCCACGACGGTCCAGGTCCCGGTGCTCGACTCATCACGCAGTGCGACGCGGACACCCTTCCGGATCGGGTAGTCGACCAGGCGCACGGACTCCGGCAAGTGCCGGTCGAAGACGAGACCGAAGTGGCGGGAGCCGCGCAGAAGGTCCACCTCGCGGGAGAGGTGGCTGCGCAGGGACTCGTCCTGGACCCGACTGATCAGCTGGTCCAAGATGTTGGTCTCGTCGGCCATGTGGTCCTTCCGAATGCGTGCAGACGGTGGATGCGAAGAACTTCTAAGTACCTGCGGAGATGGTTCTGTGGACCGACGTCCGTGACCTCGCAGTAGTCCAGCCTAATCGGAGGCGCCGACACTCCCGGCCCGCCGCGCCTACCGCAACGGCAGCACTACCGACGGCGCCGCTGCCATTGCCAGATTCCGTGGTCGAGGTCGGTCGGAGATATGCACATCTGGTCCGCTGCGGCCGTCACGATAGCCGCGGCGAACACCGAGGTGACGCCGTGGGGCAGGTCCAGCGAGTCCGCGACGAACCGGCAGATCATGCGGTCGGGCTTCACACCTGGGAGTCCGGCGAGCATCCCCAAGTAGCGCCAGGTAATTCCGGACCGCTGCCCGACGACGCCGCGCCAGGCGATCTCAACCTCAGCGAAGCGGGGCTTGTCGCCAGCGGCTTCGCACAGGGCCGCGGTCGTGGTCACATTCTCGGCGGCGAGCACCCGGGCGGCATCGCGAACCGCCGTGGCTTTGAGTGGCGCCCACGCGTGTGTGGAGGTCCTGTGCCTGTTGCCAATCGCCTTCGCCCAGCCCGCAGGACCGCCCAGTTCCTCGAAGGTCGACAGGAGCTCGGGCACACCATCGGAGTCCGGGTCACCGCCCTGCGCACGGCGGTGGCGGCGGTAGGCGTCGATGATCCCGACGACGCTGGGGTATCGGACTCCGGTGGACTGGATGGAGTCGACCACGCACAAAGCCAAGGCGTCCGGGTAGCCGGGCGGGGCCTGGGAGCCACGGAATTGCTCGCACCTGGTGATCAGGGCTTGCAGCTGCGCAGCGGTGAAGTCGGGCATCGTGTCAGTGTCTCCGGAGGGTATCCGCAGATCCGCTGCGGGAGGGCTACCGCGGTCTCTGAGGACCGCCGGCCGAGGTTGCTCGCATCGATCGGGATGCTACTCGTCGGGGTGCGACTCGTCCCCGGGATTTAGCTCGGCGGGCAACCCGTCACTCGCCCGCGAGTGCCCGACCGAACGCCGCCGCAAACTCCTTCTGTCGCCCCGACGACGGGAAGGGGATTCGCACCTTGCTTACGGACAGGCCCGCGGCCGCCAACGCGGGGTAGGCCGCGTCGTACACGTCGACCTTGATGAGGATGATGCGGTCGGGTTCCAGCTCGGCGATCCGATCCAGCAGCGCAGGCACGTAGGGCACCAGATCAGACCCGTCGGCGGGATCGGGCTTGAGGTCGACCAGGAACACGCCTTGCTCCCGCAGCTGTGCCAGCAAGGACGCCTTGTTGTCCCGGGTGGGCTCGGTGCCCGGCAGGATCGCCCGCGCGACCGACCGGAAGAGCGTGTCCTGCGTCGGGACGTCGGTGAAGTAGAAGTAGCGGCCAGCGGCATCGGGCGGCGCTTGCGCGACCAGCAGCAGCCGGACCTTGTCGGGCTGGTACTGCCGTGCGGCCGCAGCACGGCGCTGCCTCACTTCGGCCGCGGTCATGCTCCAGAGCCGTCCACGTGCTCCCACCGGGTCCACGTGCCGGCCGGATACGACCGCAGCACCTCCCCGAGATAGATCACTTCGAGAACGCCCTCGATCTCTTCACCGCGAAGCCGCTCCATGTCGAGGTAGCGGGTGCCGGCGATGTGCTCCACCTCGCCGGAGGACAGCCACACCGTGACGGCTCCCCGTCCGGACATCAGGCACTCGGCGTAGTAGTGCGAGTCGCACTCCATCACCGACGTGGCCATCGGCCCCGACGCTGCGTAGAACCGCTCGGCTGCCGTCACATCACTGCTGCTGTTTGTCATGCAGGAAACGCTACTTCGGAGGGGTGCACGCACCTTGGTGCGAGCCGCGGCACTGTCGAACGCTGCCGGAGCGGCCATGAAGAGATGAGGGCACATCCGTGTCACTCACACCACGAAGAATCAGGAGAGCCACATCATGGCGATCTGCGGATACTGCAACCATCCCGGCTACCACGCCCAATACATCCCGCCGGGCGCTGACCCGTCGAGGCGGTGCGGTGACTGCCCGCGCTGTCGGCAGGAACTGGACCAGCGGGCAGAACGGCGCCGGTAGCGAAGCGGCTGATCCCGGGGCTGGTCGATCCGGCCCCGGGTTCGGTCCCGACGAGCCGTGCCGGGCACCGCTCCGATCCGGTGAGTCTGACGGCAGCCCTATCGCCGCCCGCGCTGGAACCGCCAGATCGCGTGATCGAGGGCCGTCGCAGTCATGTCGAGCTCCGGCGCCGCGGCGGTCACGATCTCGGCGGCGAACTCCGAGCCGACGCTGCGACGCGGTACCTCCAACGCATCGGCCACGAAGCGGCAGATCATCCGATCAGGCTTCACCCCCGGAACTCCGGCGAGCATCAACACGTAGCGCCACGTGATCCCGGAGCGCTGCCCCTTCACCGCGGACCACGTCTTCTGCACCTGCTCCAGCCGCACCTCATCCGCGGCAGCGGCGCGAAGCGCAGCGGTGGTTTCGAGCCCCTCGGCGCCGAGCACGCGGGCTGCGTCCCGGATCGCCTCGGCCTTGAGGATCCCGCCGCGGGTGGAGGTGCGGTTGCGGGTGCCGATCCGGCGGGCCCACGTGTCCGGCCCGTCCAGCTCGTCGAAGGTGGCCAGCAGCTCCGCGGTGCCGTCGGTGGCCGGTTCCCCGCCCTGCTCGCGGCGGTACGTCCGGTAACGGTCGAGCACTTTCCCCACGCTGGAGTAGGTGACGCCGGTGGACTGCACGGAGTCGACTACGCAGAGGGCCAGCCCGTCGCGGTAGCCGCCAGGGGCCTCAGCGCCGCGGAACTGTTCGCAGCGGTCGACGAGAGCGTGCAGCTGGGCGTCGGTGGGTGGCATGGGCGACAGCGTCGCACAGGGCACCGACACCGAGGCAGGAACCAGAAACGTTCCCGATTCATCGCAGCCGGATCCGCTACGGGTGAGACGATCACGCGATGGCAATCGTCAACGGGCGCAACGCTGATCCCGAGGTGGTCGCCGACAAGCTGCAGCGAATCCGGGATCCGCACGTGCGGCCGCTGAACGACCTCGCCGACAAGGTCGCCGACGCCGAGGGGCTGCCGCACGGACACGTCCCGTACACCGACCCAGACCTGGGCGGTGTCAAGGCGCGAATGCTGGTGCTGCTCGACAACCCGTCGACGAAGGCCGAGGCAGGCACCGGCTCCGGGCTGCTGAGCCTGGACAACAACGACCGGACCGCCCGCAACTGCCGAGAGGCCTACGCCCGACACCACGTCGACTGGCAGCACGTCGTGCACTGGAACGTGGTGCCGTTCCCGGTAGCCGGGGTGAAGAACGGCGGGTCGACTCCCGCGGAGAGACTGCGCGGCGTTCCGTGGACGCGGGCGGTGGTCGAGCTGCTGCCGAACCTGGAGATCGTTCTGCTGCTCGGAGCCGCGGCGCGGGACGGGTGGAATCGCGTTGCGATCAGCCGGTCGGACATCTACGTGGTCCCCGGCAACATCCCACACTGCTCGATGCGCGGACTCAACACGGGCGACGGCCGCGCGGTCTTCGAGAAGGCGATTGGGACGGTAGCCGGACTGCTGCGGGCTCCCTGAGGTCGGCGAAGCCTTGGCCGCACATCCTCTGTGAGAATCGCCCCATGGCCAGTCGTGCGGACTCCGACGAGCACCGAACCGGCCGCGCGGGTCGACGCTCCCCGTTGACGGGTACTGGCCCGACCTGGGTCTCGTCGTCGAGTTCCAGGAGGAGCAGCACTCGCAGCCGTCTCCGTTCTTCGACCGGCGTCAGACGGTGTCCGGGGTAGGCCGCGGCGAGCAGCGCCGCCTGTACGACGAGCGCAAGCGCGCCCTGATCCCCGCGCATGGGCTGCGGCTCGTCGTGATCGAGAGGTCCGCCTTTACTCTGCGATCGCGGCGGGTCGCACGTGACCGCCTACGGGACCTCGCGGTTGTCCGTGAGCACCTCGAACTGGGTTGAAACACCGGTGTCCACACAGCACCGTGCCCCCGCCCGGTTGGGCAGGGGCACGGAGCGGGTCGGTCAGTTACCGCGTCACAAGTCCTCGACGTTGATCTTCGCCCTCGCGGCGTCGATCTCGGCGCGGTGCTCCTCGACCCACGCCGCGTACTCCGGGCTGCTCCGCCGTTCGAGATCTGCCGCTTCCTCCGCGGTCATCCCGCGGTTGATTCGGGAGAGCATGAACTCGGTGAGATTCTCTTCGGGCATCTTCGGTTCTCCTTGGGTAGGGGTTACGCATCTGGTCCGGCGGACCCGGCCCGATGCAGCTCTCGCGTCTGCACCGCACCGCCGCTCGTCGGATCAGTCGTCGTACCGGTGCGCCTCCATCCACCAGGCGCGAGCCTGGATAGCCGGCCACTCTGCTTCGAGATCGGTAACCAGCTCATCGAACTGGTCACCGAGCGCTGCCACGGCCACGAGCACCTCCGAGCTGCTGGTGATCCGCACGCCCGGTGTCATGGCAGCCTCCCTCGCGTGCTGGATCATCACCGCGACCGCAGATCCCTGGCCCGGGTCCATCTGCTCTCCGTAGCGGGTGTGCGCCCACGCCCACGTCACGGTGCCGGAGTGTCGCTCGACCTCCGGCCGTCCCCATCGGGGGTGGGCCTCCGCCCACTCCTGCGCGGCGATCGCGCACCGCGCGGCGTCGATGGTCTGGCTCGTGATTGGAACCTGCTCCATGGTGTTCCCCCTCGGGACTCGTTTCTGGTTGTGGTCCGGCGGACCCGGCGCCGCACCTCCGTCGTGGAGATGCCGCACCGCCGCTCGTCGGATCAGGCGGCCGCCTCTGTAGCCATGGCGTCGATCTCGATCCAGTTCTCGCGCACCCACGCGCGCACCCCGTGCAGCTCGTCATCGGACAGGTTCCGGAGGGCGGCGGTGGCCACCGGATCACGCGCGATGAGCGCGTGCAGATCGGGGCCCTGGTCGGTGTACAGGCGCGTGAACTCGAAGGCAGCCTCCACGCCGGCCCAGCTCACCGCGGCGCAGCTGTGGCCGGCATCGTGCACCAGCTGCTCCGCCGCGCTGCGGTACGCCTCGGCGCCGGGCGGAACGACGGGGAACGGGTCCGCGGCCACCTCGTCGAGCTGGTCGAGCACGTCGCTCGAGTTCTCGATCCACTCCGCGTTCTGGAGCAGCCACTCGACCATGTGGGCCACCGTCTCCGCGCTGAGCTCGCGACGGCCGGCCTGCAGCACGGCGTCGTCGGGGAAGCCGTCGAGGTCCGCAGCACCGCCGAGCAGGTGGTCGAGCGTCGCCACCAGGCCGCGGTAAACGGCGACCACCGCGGTGTTGGCGTCCTCGGAGAGCGCGAGGTCCTGAACGGCACGGATCATCGCGGCGGTACTCATCGCCGGGCCTCCCGCCGTGCCCGCCACGCCTGCAGGAGCCTGCGCCACCAGCTGATGCGCGGGTGCTGGGCGGGGCCCTTGTACTCGCCGTTCTCGGTCATCAGATCCACTCCTCGTCATCGTCGAAGTCGGGGGCGACGGAGGGCACCGGTTCAGGTCGTCGATGCGTCACCCGCCACCACCGGTCACGGAACCATCCCCAACGGGTGTGGATCGGGTACTGCGCAGGGAGCTTCCGCTGCCGCTTCGGCACATCGACCGGCTTGATGTTCTCGGTCCAGAAGTCGTCCGAGTAGGTCCAGCTGCCCCGGTCGCGGCCGCACGAGCAGGAGGCCAGCTCCCACGTGTCCGGGTCGAGCGCGCGATCGCACATGCAGATTCGGCTCTTGATCTCAGTGGCGATCCGTTCGCTGTCCTCACGCCACGGGTCGTCCCACACGTCGAGGTGCACGGCCTTGCAGCGGCGCAGCTCCCCGGTCAGCGGATGCTCCCACACGAGCACATCGCCGTTCGCGCGAGTATTCACCCCGCGGTACCGCTCCGGCGCGATCGCCGTCTTCCGGTTGTAGACCCGCCACCCGCGCATGCGGGGGTCCGACGGGACACGCTCGGGGAGCCGGTTCGGCGTGACCGCAACGCTGAGGGGCGGGGTGCCGAACTGCTGCGCCGTGTCATGCGGCTCAGGTCGTGCGAGGCCGAGACCGAGCGGGTCCCAGTCAGGGCCGGCTGCGGGCGCGGGGCTGTCGCTCCAGTCGTCGTCCCAGTCGTCATCGGCAGTCATCACTGTGCCCCCTTCAACGCATCCTCGCGGGCGATGCGGACACCGCGGCCGGCCTGGATCGAAGGCAAAGCGCCGCTCTTCACGCGGCGCCGCACCGTGTCCACGGAGCAGTTCCACAAGGCGGCCACTTGGGCCATGGTCATGAACGCCTCGTCGATCTCGTTGGGGATTTCGTCCACGTCTCCTCTTCCCTTCTCGAATCTTCACTACGGTCTGTGTAGCAAAGTTCTTTGAGCAGCTAATTGCCAGGCTCTGCCATGCAACGTACACCCGACCTGCGGCCGACTCAAGCACTCGTCCGTCGCCACAGGGGTGCCTATTCTCTGTTTCCGAGAATTCGCGACTGACGTGCAGCAACGTTTCATTCTCTGTTTCGTTGAATAGCTGGCTCGACACGCCGAAGACAAATGCCAGATTCTATTTGCAGACGTGCGCAGAGTCGGGTATTGGTGGGAAGCATGAAGCGTCACAGCAAACTCGCAAGCGTCGCCTTCGGGCTGGCGGCCGTCGCCCTCACCGCAGGCTGCAACGCGACTGCCGAGAACCCCGACTATGCGAAGTGCATGGCACGGACGCCCGCACCCGAGCCCGGCTACTGCGCGGGAATGTTCCCGCCGCGGCCGGCCCGCGGCGTCGACGGCATCACCGCCTGGATCGACCAGCACATGCCGCTGCTGATCGGTCTCGGCGTCGCGGTCATCGTGATCGCCGTGTGGAGCAGCATCGCCAAGGCGAACGCGAAGGAGAAGGCGCAGCGGGAGTCCGCCACCGTCGCCCGCGGCCGTCAGATCGCCGAGGCTGCGTACGGCGAGAAGGTCGCCGACGCCCGCGCGGCCAGTCCGCAACCCGACCCCGCCGAGTACGACCCTCTCGGCATGGGGCTCCGCCCGCCCACGACCGAGTTCACGATGCCGCCGCGGTCCGTCGAGACGCCGGCGGACCTGAAGAGGTACGCGACGTTCCAGTGGGCGGTTCCGTGGAAGCCCGGCACCGCGTTCGGGAACCTCGTCGGCCGCGACGGCGACACCAGCCGCGTCCACTCGGCGTGGGCCGAAGCCTGCCAGCTCGCGGGCCTGGGAGAGACCGACCCCGAAACCGGAGCGTTCACTCCCGCGGCCTCCGTCGTCAACGTGAACGGGTTCGCCACCGAGCGCGGCGTGAACGGGCCCATCGAGAACGGCGACGTCAGTGTCGCCGTCGACCCCCGCGACTACACCGTCGGGGACGCGCAGCTGGAGCGGGTGCGGGTGCACCTGCGCCGCACTGCACGGGTGGAGACCGTCTCGCCGTTCGAGCGTGACGCAGCTCGGGACTGGTTCATCACGGTGCTGTCGATGGACAAGGCGAAGGCCCCGGCACCCGCTGCGGAGGCGCCGGTCGACAGCGACGACGACTGGCGGTGGTGACATGACCGGATTCGACGAGCTGTTCGGCGACAATGCCTCACCTCCCGCGCCGCGGAAGGCCACTGTGCCGAAGCGGCCGCGGTCGGAGAAGACGGAGCAGCCGAAGCTGCACGTCGTCGACACCGAGACCGAGACCAGCGCCGAGTCAGCGCCCAGACCAATCGCGGCCGAGGCCAAGGCCGAGCAGCAGCGCCAGATCGCCGCGGTGGTCGATGAGCTCGCCGGGCTGTGGGATCAGGTGCAGGCCGGCGCGCAGTGCCCTGGCCCGCAGGAGGTCCGCCTCGAGGAGGACACCGAGACCTCGCCGGAGCTGGTCGCCCGCCTCTGGAACCAGCGCCTCGCCGAGGAGGGATGGCGGCGGCGTCTGTTCGGGTGCAACGTGCGAGACGCAGTGGCCACCGTCCGAGAGCGTCGGGACGGAAGTGGGTTCGGCGTGGGGATCGAGGCGGAGATCCGCCCCGGCATGGACCCGACGAAGGCGATCGAGCAGTTCCAGCAGGAAGCCATCGCGGCGGGCATGGGCCACTACGGCGGCCGCGACTCCGGCCGCGTCGGTGCGCACGGCGGGAAGCTCATCGCGGTCTTCCGCAGGAGCGTCGGTGCCGAAGACGCGACCGAGTGGAACGCCGCCGGCCACGCCGCTGCGTCGTTCTACGCGGACGTCCCTAAGGCTCGGCGGAAGATTCTGTACACGGCGGGGCTCGGCGTGGACAAGCCGCGACGCGCGGTGCCCGAGGTCGTCTCGCTCACCGTCGGGGATCGGGGCCCGGAGATCCGCCTACGCCTGCTCTCCGGCCAGGACGCAACCGCGCTCGCGGCTTCGTGCCAGGGCAAGCTGCGCAACACGTTCCGGTGCAAGGATCTCACCGTCGCAGTCGACGGCGTGAACCTGCTGATCGCGCTGAACCACCGCCCGCCGAGCACGTTCCCGGACCGCACTCCGCTCTCGCCCCAGCAGCTGTGGCGCCCACGGTCGCGGGCCGAAGTGCTGCTCGCCGCGAAGTCAGGGCTGCTGCTCCCGGTCGGTGTGGACCGGGAGGGCAAGCCGGTGATGGTGAACCTCCGCGAGCGTCCGCACGTGCTCATCGCCGGCACCTCGGGCGCCGGCAAGTCAACGCTCCTACGGCTGCAGCTGCGCGCCTTGCAGGTCCAGCTCTCCCGGGGCGGGACGCTGATCCTCGCTGACGCCAAGGGCGCCGACATGCGCACCGTCTACGCCGCGGGCGTCGGGCAGAACCTCTCGATCGAGACCGCATCGATCCACAGGGCGATCACCTACGCCTACGACCTGATGGAGCGCCGGAAACTGGTCTACAAACAGTTGGTCGGCCGCCGCCTGCCCGACGTTTTCGAACCGACGGTGCTGGTGATCGACGAGTTCGGGGCGTTCGCGGCCGTGGGGCTGAGCGACGGCGCCGCAGCCAGCGATAAGGCCGGGATCCAGGCCGCGATGATCAAGTTGCGGCACGTCCTGCGCCAGGGTCGCAGCCTCGGCGTGCACGTCATCCTCAGTACCCAGGACGTCGCCAAGGAGTCCGGCATCGACCAGAAGCTCCTCAGCGTGATGCGGGTGCGGATCATGGTCGGCCGGCCCGAGGAAGGCAGTGGCGGGCACCTGGTGAAACTCTTCACCGAGGGCGAGCGACCGAAGGTGAAGGCCGCGACCGCGCACATCGGCCCGAACGCGATGGGCCTCGGAGTGACGGTGGACCAGGAGGGCCGCGTCACCCCGTTCAAGGCGTTCTACAACGACTCCGCCGCCTCCGCCGCGATGGACACTGCGCTCGCGGCCGCGGGTCGCCGACCCCGGTTCGGCTGGGAGTTCCCCGACGACGAAGGCGCCTGGTTGCAGCGCACCTGCGCCGACGACGGCGACCTCGAGCCCGTTGACTCCATCCCCGCGATCGCTCTGGAGTCCGAGCCAGGGGTGCCGATCCTCGGACGCTCCCGCTTCGACGAGGGCAGTCCCGACTACGACCCGGGCAGCCCGCCCCTGAACTCCGCACACGCCGAGTTCTGACCCGAACATCTTCTCGAACGGAGAACACCATGACCAACAACCTCGTCACCGCCGCCGGCACCGTCCGCGCTGTGCACCTCGACGCCCTCGGCCCACTCGCCGCGATCGCCGCCCACACCACGGACGCTCCGCCCTCCATCGAGGACGGACTCCACGCGGTGGTGCACCTCACCGCGGCGCAGCCCCAGCTCGACGCCGCCGTCACCGACCTGTACCGAGAGCTGCTCGCCGCGGGTGTCCCAGCCGCGACCCTGGCCCGCCTCCTCGCGATGCGCACCCGCGCCCTGACTGATCGGCTCGCCTCTCCGGCACCGGCCGAGGTGGCGGTGCCGGAGGTGCAGCCCGGAGCGTTCAAGCTTCGCGACTGCATGTCGCAGCGCGCCGCCCGCGAGACGCTGATCACCGCGGCGGGCGACCTCGGCGGTGTGTACGCCGACGCATTGCGACCGCTCTCCGCGGTGAGCCAGGGCACGGTTCCCGAGGCCGCGGTCACCGACACCACTGTCGAGGCGGCCATGCACCTCCGCAGGGCGCGCCGGGACCTGCAGGGTGCGGTCGACGCGGTGCTCGCCGCGCTGGTGCTCGGCGGGGTTAAGCGCACCGCGCTCTCGGAACTGCTCGGGATCAACGCGGCGACGCTGCAGCGGCGCCTCCTTGCGCACCCGCTCGCCAACGCCCGCGGCTGCGACCTCGTGACCGACGGCGACGGTGGCTGGCGCGTGGAGCGGGCCGCTGTCGGGCGGTACGCGCCGCGGGTGTTGGACGAGGCCGTGGTCCAGCGGGCCATCGACGACGCTGTGAAGGCCGCGGTCGGATGACCGAGCAGAGCGAGGTGCAGGACGCGGTGCGCGACGTGCTCACCGTATACAGCCGCGCCCTCGCTCCTGTCGGAGACCTCGCCAGCACCGAGTACCTGAACGGTACGAAGACCACCTACGCCGTCGGCGACGCCTTGCGCGAGCTCGGAATGGTGTCCGACCCGGAGCGCGAGGTCGCCACCGTCGATCAGCAGGAGCGGGCGCTCGTTCTCGCTCTCATCGCTGCCGGTCTGCCCGCGGCCACCGTCGCGCGTCGGTGCGGGTACGCGCCGGCCACCGTGGCGCGGTGGCTCGCCGAGGAGTCGGCGTGACGCGCCGCCGCACCGCCACGGCACAGAACAGGGAGGTGGCGCGGGGGCTGATGCGCCAGGTGGCCACCGCGGAGCTGAAGGAGTTCCGGGACGCGGTCGCGGCGCTTCAAGCCCTCGCCGAGGCTGACCCAGCGACCGTCACGGCGGAGGCCGTACTCGGGGCGTTCGCCGAGCTGCGCGCTCACCGATGCGTTCTGGAACGGCGCCTGGATCACCTGTTCGGTCTCGCTGTACTGGAGGGCGTGCCCGCCCGAGAAGTGGCGCGCGCGACCGGCATCCCGCCCCGGACCCTGACCCGGCGGCTGGCCGGCACCCCCGCCGTATGGGTGGGCGCGAAGCTGTTCCCGGCACCGTATTCGGCGTGGGGCTGGCACGCCGCGAGCTGAAATGCGGCCCTACGCACACGCGTGCGCGAACGCTACGAGACAGGTGCGGGATTCCGCAACGAAACGTGCGCACGTCTCCCATCAGAACCCGTTGCGTGTCTCGGTGTGCTCGCGTGAGCGTTATGCGACTGTCGCGCTGGGGGTTTCGATTTGTATCTGCGAAACCTCCAGTCCCGCAGTGTGATAGAGACGCGCCACTTTCCTATCAATTTCCTACGGGGATCGCACCCGAAACCCACTCTGACCTGTGCGTTCTCTGTTCTAGAGAATTAAACCGGTGTGGCTCAAGCACTTTCGGGCCGGTAGCGTGTGCGTAGGTGCTGATCCCGTACTGCACGTGCAGCACCACACAGCCCAACCGACTCCGATCGAAACGAGAACCCGATGGCCCGCTTCGTCGTCACCGACCCCACCATCTCCAACCAGGCCGCCGCCGAACTGCCCGGTGCCGGCCGCCGCCTCGCCGCGGTGATCGCCCAGGCCGCAGAACCGCTCGCCATTCTCGACGCGGCGGCCAACCCGCAGCAGGTGCTCGACGCCCTCGTCCGGCTGCAGCGCTCGCAGGCCCGCATCGACCGGGCCAAGGCGGAGGTGCTGCGCCAGCTCTCCCGCGCCGGCGCGTCGACCCGCGGGCTCGGCAACGAGCTCAGCCTGAACCGCGCGACGGTGGACCGGATGATCGCCGCAGCCGAGGCCGAGGCGCAGCCGTGACAGTCACCTTCACCACTACCGACACCGCCGCGGCCGCCCGTGCCGCGGGGCAGCTCCGTGCCGCGGCGCGGAGTCTCCGGTCGCAGATCACGGTCAGCTCGGAGGGGCTGGCCGAGCTGGAGTCCGATGACCCGGCCCGCGCTGCTGCTGCGCTCGAACGGTGGCGCCGTCGCCAGTTCTTGATCCGCCGCCGCGAGAACGAGGTCATGCTCCTGCTCGCGGAGTGCGGTGCCTCCGAGCGCGGCCTCGGCCAGGTGATGGGCCTCAACCGGCAGACGGTGGCCCGCCGCCTGGAGGACGCACGGATCGAGCGGGAGTCCGCGTCGTGACCCGCACCACGTATGCGGGGGCCGCTACAGCGCCATCGGCCCGACCCCGGTCGCACCCTCCGCCGGGCTCGTGGTGGGGGTGCTTGAAAACGTCGCGACCTGCGGAAACAGCCCCCGATGCGCGGTATCGGCCACCGGTGTACGGGCCGCGAACGCTACAAACCGCTCTACAAGCAGCCCTACGGGTTCCAGTCCGGACAGGGTGGCTGGACCGTCGCACCGTGGCCGTATCAGTTCGGACAGGGTGTCCGGACCGACTGTTTCCGCAGCTCAGAGCACCTAAACCTGCACCACCTGTTCCGAGGAGGAACGCCCGATGACCACGACCACCACGCCGACCCCCGAGGCGCTCCGGCACCGCGCAGCCGCCCGCCGCTGGGCCTTGGCACTGATGGTGCTGTTCACCGTCGCGTCCATGGCCTTCAACGTCGTCATCGCCGCCCGCCGCGGGGGTGCGCTCGAGGACCTCGTGCTTGCGGGGCTCGCGCCGGCAGTGCTAGCCAGCATGGGCCACCTCCTCGCGAAGTTCGTCCAGGCCGCGATCGAGGCATCTGGCGTCACCCGCCACGTGTACTGGGCGGGCGTGGGTGGGGTCTCGACCATCGGACTCGGGGCGTTCATCCTCAGCTTCGAGAACCTGCAGATCCTCGCCGCGCGGCAGCACAACTGGTTCGTGTCCGGCGTCTTCCCCGTCACGCTCGACCTCGCGATCCTGGTGAGCACCGGCATCCATGTCGTGATCGGCATCGCCAACGAGCACGACCAGGCAGCCGGGGTGCAGCCGTACCGCGGTTGGCTGGCGCGGCGGTTCGGGTGGTGGAACGCCACGGCCCCCGCAGTCCCGCCGCCCGCGGCTGCCGCGGAACAGGCCGCCGTGTCCCGCGATACGGAGGCCACCCCTGCGGTGGCTCGTGACGCGGAACAGGCCGCTGTTCTGTCGGTGCGTATCGCGGCACAGGAGGCCGTGTCCCGCGCTGTGCCGGCTCCCGCGACCGTCGCGACGCAGCGCGGTACAGAGCCCACGGAACAAGCTGTGACCAGCGATGTTCCGCACGACACGGGCGACGTTCCGACCGAGCCGATCCCTGTGTCGCACCGTGTCGAGGTCGCGGAACAGCCCGCGGTGCCCCGCGACACGCAGCCGGTAGAGGCCGTGGAACAGGGCGACCTGTCCCGCGATACGGAGGCTTCCAGCGTGGTGGAACAGAAGCCTGTGTCCCGCGGTACGACTCCGGTTGAGACCTCGGAACAGGACGACGAGTTCGTGCGTATCGCCGCGCACCTTGTCGACGCGGGACGCACTCAGGCGTCGGTCGAAGCTGCGGTGATCGTGCTCCGCGGCGCGGCACAGGGCACTCCTGTGCGGGAGCTCGCGGAGGCAGCGGGCATCAGCACCGGTGCCGTGTCCCGCATCACGAAGGCGGCGAAGGAACTGGCGGCGGAGCTGGTCGACCAGACCAGCTGATCCGGCGAGCGGCCGTGACGCGCGTACACCGTGACGCGCGACGCGGGGTCCGCCGGACCGAACGAGGCTTCAACTACGGGGAGGAACCCGACCATGGCTGACATCACCACCGAGATCGACGAGCGCTGGTACGAGGACCCGGCACCTTTCGTGCCCGACGCCGAGGTCACTCTCAGTGCCTGGACGCACGACGAGAACCTGTCCCAGATGTGCGGCGCCCTCGCCGGCGAGGTGTACGCCGGACTCGACGTGTACGAGCTGCTGGCCGCGCTCCGTTCGCAGTTGCGGGCCGGCGCCATGGCGCTGCGTGACGCGCAGGAGGAGGTCGCCCGCAGCGTGGTCGGGCAGATCGATCACCTCGTGAACGCGGACACGACCGACGAGCAGCTGGACATGCTCACCGCCGTGGCCGGAGCCGGCCACGGGGAGACGATCCCCGGCTTGCGGGTGGAGTTGGGACGGCTGCGGGACAGGGAGCGCGAGGAGCACCGCAGCAACCACCGTGCCATCGCCGAGGCCGTGATCGCCGCCCACACCAACAGCGCCTGGACCGTCGAGCTCGTGGAGAAGGTGAGCCGCTCCGATCTGTCCGACCGCCGTCTCGCAGACGAGCTCGGTGCCTCGAAGTCCGCCGTCCATCGCATCCGCAGGGCGATCGAGACCCAGACCGCACGGCCGTCCAGCGCGCATCGGGTCGACTCCCGGTACGTCCTGGCCGACTGACCCCACAGACTCCGCCCCTTCCAACCGACAACCAGGGAGTGCTCCACCAAAGAGAGGAAGCACCATGAAGAAGATCCCGATCCCCATCCTGTCCGTGATCACCATCGCCGCGATCACCGTGACGGCCTGCGGCACTCCGCCCGTCCTCCACGACGCCGGCCCGTCGCCCAGCCTGGCTGCGTGCACGCAGCCGCCCGGTGCGCCGCCGTGTCCCGGTGGTGCCGGGGTGTGGCGGCCCACCACCGCTGAAACCGCAGTCTGGGCGGCCAAGCGGTTCGGCGCCGAGCAGATCGACGCGGCCGCCGCTACCGCTGCGCTCACCAGCGGACGCCCCGTGCTGGTCGGGCTCCCTGACGGCGGCAACGAGACGTGCCACAGCGCGCTGCTGGTGCCGGGCGACCCCAAGGTCTGGATCCTGAACAGTTCGTCGATCAGCAGCGCCGGCCACGCGATGTCGAGGGAGACGCTGCAGTACGGGTGCGACTCCGGCACGACGTTGCCGAACCAGTCGCCGAACGCGACGGCCCCGAACCAGCCGCTGGATCAGCCGGCGGCGCGGGCTGCGATGGCCGCCAAGGTTCCGTACATCTACGGACTGCCCTCCGGTCCCGAGCCCGCCTGCCACACGGCGGTGATGCTGCCGGGCGAGGTCCGCTGGGTCCTGAACCGCAGCGGCGGCCCGACGGTCGCGGGTGACGCACTGGACCGGACGTACAAGGAGTACGGCTGCACTGCCCGCGGTTCGGGCGTCACGACGACCGAGGGAGGTGCGCGATGATCGCCGCCCTGTACGCCTGGACGCGCAACCCGATCACGTGGGCCGCAGCCGCGCTGATCGCGATCGCCGCGGGGGTGTCGCTCTGGATCTCCCCGCCGCGCGGCGACGTCGCGGGGCCGCCGGCGGAGGTGACCGTCGCGAAGGTAGGCGGGTACTGCGCCACCGTGATCGCGGCGGCGTCGCGGCCGGCGTGGAACGCGGCGTGCTCGACGATGTCGTCGTAGCTGCTCATGGAGCGGACGATGCCGGAACCTCTTGAGCTGCAGGTGGTGCGGCGCGACCCGCCCCGCTCCCCTGGCTCAGCAGCGCTGCGGTCTCCCCGAGCGCCGCCCCGGGCGTGTGGACGTAGGTGCGCATCGCCAGCACGCCGCCGTCCGCGTGTCCCAGCCACGCGGCGATCATCGGCACCGGCGCGCCCCGCAGCGAGAGCAGGCTTGCGGCCGTGTGTCTGCTGGCGTGCAGGCGACGGTGCGGCAGCCCGGCGTCACGCAAACTCCTTGTCCACCATGCGTTCAACGTGCGTGGGCTGAGCGCAGCGCCGAGGTCGTGGCACAGCAGGTGCCAGTCCTCGCCACCTTCCCACCGCTCCCCGAGCCGCACCTTCGCGTGCACCTGCTCCAGACGGGCGCGGCGCAGGATCGGAAGGAGGTGCGGCGGGATCGGCAACGTACGCCGGGACGAGATCGTCTTCGCGTCGTCCTGCGTGATGGTGCCCGCGGCGGTGGCCACCCGTGTAGCTCGCACGGAGATGGTGGGCACCTCGGCTTCGAGATCTATTGCGCTCCAGCGCAGTCCGGCCAGCTCCGCGCGGCGGAGACCCAACAGCGCCAGGTGCACGAACGGTTCCCGCCTCCGGGCGTACGAATCGGTACCGTCGGCGTGCGCCTTGACGAGCAGCTCCACCTCGGCCTCGGACAAGCTGTCGTCGGTCTTCATCGCTGGTTCGTGGCTCGACTTGCGGAGTGGCTCGACCAGGGCGACGACGTTCCGCGCCAGCACTCCCTGCGCGTGGAGGTCGCCCCACACGGTCTTCCATCGCGCCAACATCGGGTTGATGCTCGTGCGCTTCCACACGCCGCGGTCGGTTGTCCCGGTGCGCAATTCGGTGACGAGAACCTCGACGTCGTGCTTCGTGATCTTCTGCGCGAGCACGTCGCCGTACTTGTCGACCACCGGTTGCAGCGCCGCGGTGTATGCGTCGCCGGTGGTGGGCTTCACCCGCGCGGACTTCGCGGATAGCCACGCCTCGATCGCCTCATGCACAGTGACATCTGAAGGCGCGGTGTGGGTTCCGGCGGCGAGTTCGGCGGAGGTCTTGTCGTACCACTCCTTCGCAGCGTCCAGCGTCTTGAACCTGCGCTTCGGTTGGAGCCGGCGGCCGTCGGGGGCGAGGTAGTTGATGCGCGCCTCGTAGGTGATGCCGCGCTTGCCCTGCGCGCGAGTGATGTAGCTGGGGAGCCGTGCCATGTGTTCAATCCCATCGCGTGATCCGGTAAAAGCCCGGTTCGCGGGACGACACGCCGACTCCTCGCCGGAGGAATTCCCCGGCGGTTGTGTCAAAAAGTGTCAATTTTCAGAAGTGCCCGGCGCCTGGATTGACGCCGAAACCCCTCCTGACCTGCGGTGGCGGAGGGATTTGAACCCCCGGTCGGTGTTAGCCGACTCTCGCTTTCAAGGCGAGTGCATTAGGCCGCTCTGCCACGCCACCGTCGGCAAGCCTAGCGGCTCCACTCTAGGGATCACTCGCCGCCGCGACCGTCGGCGTCCCTAAGTGCGTCCTCGGCGCCCTCACCCACCCGCCGGAAGCTCTCCGCGATGGCGGCCTGCTGCGCCCGGGTCAGCCGAGTCAGATAGTGCTCACGCACACATTCGGCGTAGGTGGACATCGCCGCCTCGCCGAGGGTGCGGCCCTGCTCGGTGAGCGCCGCCAGCACCGCCCTGCGGTCCTGCGGCATCGACCCGCGCTTTACCAGACCCTGGTCCTCCAGACGGCGCACTTGATGCGTGATCCGGCTACGCGAGGCCAGCAGGCTGGTAGCGATATCCCCCATCCGGCAACTGCCGTTAGCTGATCGCAACAACTGTTGCAGCACCTGGAAGTCGGTCAACGAAATACCGTGCGATGCAACCATTTTCCGGTTCAACAAGAAGTACAACCGATTAGTTGCGACCCAAAAGTTTTGCCACGAACGAAATTCGGCGAGGTCAAGTCCTGGGACTTCACTCTCCGAACGTGTACTCATACACAATCCCCCCTTCCGCCGACCAAGCTACGGCCCCGACCGCGCCTCCATACGCAGCGTCTAATAACCCGGTGACCACCCATAGCTCGGCATAGTCTGGATGCTATGCACGCTATCACCGTTGACCAGCCAGGCGGGCCAGAAGCGCTGTGCTGGACCGAAGTTGCCGACCCAACTCCAGGACCAGGCGAAATACTGATCGATGTGACCGCGGCCGCAGTTAACCGGGCCGATCTGCTGCAGCGACAGGGCCTGTACCCGATGCCGCCCGGCGCGAGCCACATACTCGGCCTCGAATGCTCCGGAACCATTAGCCAGGTTGGCGCGAATGTCACAGAATGGACTGTGGGACAACATGTCTGTGCACTACTGTCCGGCGGTGGGTACGCCGAGAAAGTGGTCGTACCCGTCGGTCAGTTACTGCCCATTCCGTCGAATGTGGATCTTGACGTCGCGGCCGCATTGCCCGAAGTCGCGTGCACCGTGTGGTCGAACCTGGTAATGACGGCGAGAATGACTGCCGGACAATCCCTTCTAATTCATGGCGGCTCCAGCGGTATAGGCACCCACGCCATTCAAGTGGCTAAGGCACTCGGTGTGCGGGTTGCCGTGACTGCCGGCACACCTGACAAACTCGACGCCTGCGGCGATCTAGGTGCTGACCTGACCATCAACTACCGGGACACGGATTTCGTACAGGCAGTTCACAACTTCACCGACGGCGCCGGCGTCGACCTCATTCTCGACATCATGGGAGCGAAGTACCTGGACCGGAACGTCGATGCTCTCGGCAACGACGGGCACCTCATCATCATCGGTATGCAAGGCGGAGCGGTGGCCGAGTTGAACATCGCCAAGCTGATCACCAAACGCGGCTCTGTCACCGCCACCACCCTGCGCGGACGCCCGCTGGACGGGCCGTCCGGCAAGGTCGCCATCGTCGAGTCCGTCACACAGAACCTGTGGCCACTCGTCGAGGCGGGGAAAGTCCGGCCGATCGTGGGTGCCGAGATCCCGATAAGTCAGGCCGCCGAGGCGCATCGCCTTCTCGAGCGCGGGGAGGTCGTGGGGAAGGTGCTGCTCACACTCTGAGCCGTCGAGGCAAGGCCACAGCGATCAGCCCAGCGAGGCGACCGCACGCACCAGCTGGTCAACCTCGGCAGCCGTCGAATAGTGCCCCAAGCCAACCGTTATCGCGCCGCCGATCTCGTTCACGCCGATGGCGTCGAGCACCCGCGAACTGGTGTTGGCGATCGCGCACACCCCGTTGTCCGCCAGGCGCTGCACCACCCGGTCAGCCGGAATCCCGATCACGGTGAAGCTGAGCGCGGGAATCCGGTCCTCGGGAGCACCGATGACCATGACGCGCGGTAGCGTGCGCAGCGCGCTCACCAGATACCTGAACAACCAATCCAGATACGCACCCGCCGAGTTCAGCGACGTCAGCAGCCGCTCACGCCGGGTACCTGAGGCGGACTCGTCCAGACCGGCCAGGTATTCCACGCTTGCGACAAGGCCGGCCAACATCGCGAACTGATGCCCGCCAAGCTCCAGTCGAGCGGGCCCACTCGCCAATGGGTTGAGCGAAATCGAACTGATCGAATCCAAAAGCGCAGGATCCCGGAAGACCAACGCGCCCACCGGCGGTCCACCCCATGCCGTCGCGTTGAAGGCGACAACATCGGCGTCCAGATCCTCGATATCGAAGGCGCGATAGGGCACCAGGCTCGAACAGTCCATCACCACGAGACCACCGACCGCGTGCGCCAGCTTGGTGGCCTGTTGCAGATCCGGCACCGTGCCCAGGGTCGACGAAGCAGCTGTCACCGCCACCAGCCGGGTCGGCTTGGTAATCAACGACTCCCACTGCCAGGACGGCAGATCACCGGACTCGATGTCGACCTCGGCCCATTTGACCTTGGCTCCGTACCGGTTGGCCGAACGCAGCCACGGCTGCACATTGGCCTCTTCGTCGAGCCGGGACACCACCAGCTCATAGCCGAGCCCCGCCTTGGACGAGGACCCCTCCGCCAGAGAGTTGAGCAGAACGGCGCGGTCGCTGCCCAGCACCACCCCGCGCGCGTCGGCCCCCACCAGGTCGGCCGCCGCGTGCCGGGCGGCCTCCAGAACGGCGGCACTGCGCCGGGCGCTGGGGTGCGGCCCCCGCGTGTCGGAAAAGGATCCGCGGAACGCTGTGGATACAGTCGTAGCAACCGCATCGGGGATGAGCATCCCGGCTTGGGTATCGAAATGTACCCACCCGTCGCCGAGAGACGGGTGCAAACCACGCACCCGGGCGACGTCATAAGCCATGCCAGACACCTTAGATGCTCACTACAGGTCACGGCGCTGAACCCGTCGTTGCACCACGCCCCGACGGACGACGGTCCACGGCGCCGTCTCGTGTAGTCATACTAGAGCAATGTCGTTCGCTTTCGGGGTGGCTACGGCACTGCTGTTGCTGTTCATCCCAGGCTGGCTGATTGGCCGAGCCTTCGGGCTACCAACGCATTCGGCCGCCCTCACCGCACCTGCATTGACCTATGGGCTAGTTGGGCTGTGCATCGTCACCTTCGGCTCAATCGGCATACCGTGGAACTCAGTTTCCGCCGGGTTTGCGCTACTCGGCGCGATCGTCATCGCGCGGCTGATCTGGCGCCGACTGCGGCCGAAAGAGCACGCCGAACAATTCCCGTCAGAAAATCGTGTGGCGCTTATCGCGGTCGCGTTCGGCATCGCGATCGGGTCCGCGCTCATCTTCTATGCGTTCCTGCGCGGGCTGACCAACTGGCAATCGATCCCGAGCACCTGGGACTCGATGTGGCACGGAAACACCATCCGCTACATCCTCGACACCGGGCAAGCATCGTCGACCCGGATGGGTGACCTCCGCAACGTCGAGACGCATGCCACCCTGTACTACCCATCGGCCTTCCACGGGCTGGCCGCGGTGCTCTGCCAACTGACCGGTGCGGCTCCCACCACCAGCTACACGCTGTACGCGGTGGCCGGGTCGCTGCTCTTCCCGCTCAGCGCGGCGGCGCTAACCTGGCAGATGTTGCGCGGGCGTACCAGCCGCACCTTCCAGGCCGGTTCCGCGGCCACCGCCGCCGCACTCGCGGCGTCCTTCACGGCGCTGCCTTATGTGGAGTTCTACGTCGCGGCCGTCCCGAACCTGGTGTCCTTCGCTCTGGTGGGCCCCGCCGTGATCGCCATCACGAGCGTGGTCGCCGACCGCAGCCGCATACCTGCGGCCGTCCTGGCGTTCGTGGGGATCGCCTCGGTACACACCTCCGGCGCCATTGTGGCGGTGGTCTTCGTGGGAGCCTGGTGGCTCCTCGCACCGTTATCCCGGCGCCGGGGCAAGGAACAAAAAGTAAAGCCCCGCTTGGGAAGTGGTTTCGTTCCGTTGGCCATCGCTGGCCTCGCTTCGCTGGTGCTGCTCTACCCGCAACTGCGCACGCTGCTGCAGCTGTCCGAGATCATCGCCGGGCACCAGTTCGCCACACCGTGGGGCAAGAAGCGCGCGCTGCTGGACGCCCTCACACAGCACACCCGGCACCTTGCCGACTACCCCGTGCAGTCCGCACTGCTCTGGCTTGCCCTTCTCGGCGCGGTTGTACTGGTCGTGAAGCGGGTGTACTGGCCGATCGCTGTCTGGCTGCTGCTCATCGTTGCGATTGTCCACTCCTCCAGGCCCTTTGGCGGTTTCATCGGCCATGCGGTGGCCCTATTCTCCGATGCGTTCTACAGCGACCCGCGCCGGTTATCGGCCATCGTGTGTCTGCTGCTGGCCCCGGCCGCCGGGATCGGTCTGTTCACGCTGGCCTACGGCGTGCTGACGAGGGTGCGCGGGGAGCGCACGCGAAAGTGGTCGCTGGTCGCCACGGCGATCGTGCTGGCCGGAATCTGCAGTTTCTCCGCACGGCACTACTTCCTGCCGCACAAGTACCTCGTCGGCGCCAAATACGACCAGGTGATGGTGGGCCCCAAGAAGCTCGACGCCTTCGCGTACCTGGCGACCCTGCCCGGCGCCAAGGACACCACTATCGGCGACGGAAACGTGGACGGCTCGGGCTGGATGTACGCGGTGGCGGGGCTGCATCCGCTGTGGACGCACTACGACTTCCCTCAGCAGCAAGGCCCGGGCTATCACCGGTACATCTTCTGGGCCTACGCCGACGATGCCGATACCGACCGGCGCGTGACCGAGGCTGTGCACGCGCTGAACATTCGCTATGTCATGACCAGTACTCCCGTGGTCCAGGGGTTCAAGGTTCCCGACGGACTAAGGTCGTTGGACAGATCCCGATCATGGAGAAAGCTGTACGACAGCGGCGCCGCCCAGATCTACGAATGGGTCGGCGACCAGAAAACACAGGCGGAAGGTGACAGATGACCCATCCCGGTCAGGACGATGACGACGACCAGGTGATCATTCTGGGCGCCGACGATTCCGACAAGGGTGCCGACGGTGCGGACGACGACCCGTCCATCACGGATCTCGTCGAGCAGCCCGCCAAGGTGATGCGCATCGGCACGATGATCAAGCAACTCCTCGAGGAGGTGCGCGCGGCTCCCCTCGATGAACCCAGTCGATCCCGGCTGCGCGAAATCCATGCCGCCTCCATCCGGGAGCTGGAAGAAGGGCTGGCACCCGAGCTCCGCGAAGAGCTGGAGCGTCTGACCCTGCCCTTCGTCGAGGACACCATTCCGTCCGATGCCGAGCTGCGTATCGCGCAGGCACAGTTGGTCGGCTGGCTGGAGGGCTTGTTCCACGGCATCCAGACTGCGCTCTTCGCTCAGCAGATGGCGGCACGCGCGCAGCTTCAGCAGATGCGTCAAGGTGGTCAAGGTGTTCTGCCACCGGGGCTTTCCGTACCCGCGCAGGGCGGCGGCAGCGGCACCGGTCAGTATCTGTAACCGTGGTCAGTATCCAGACCCACGAAGCGTGGGTGGAGTTCCCGATTTTCGACGCCAAGTCACGCTCTCTGAAGAAGGCGTTCCTCGGCAAGGCGGGCGGCGCGATTGGCCGCAACGAGTCGAACGTGGTGGTCATCGAGGCCTTGAGGGACATCACGCTGTCCCTCAAGGAGGGCGACCGGATCGGGCTTGTCGGCCACAACGGTGCGGGCAAATCGACTCTGCTGCGCCTCCTTTCGGGAATCTACGAACCCACCCGGGGCAGCTCGTCCATCCAGGGCAGGGTCGCGCCGGTGTTCGACCTGGGTGTAGGCATGGATCCGGAGATCTCCGGATACGAGAACATCATCATCCGCGGCATGTTCCTGGGGCAGACCCGTAAGCAGATGCAGGACAAGGTCGACGAGATTGCCGATTTCACCGAGCTGGGCGAGTACCTCGCCATGCCGCTGCGCACGTACTCCACCGGCATGCGCGTGCGTCTGGCCATGGGCGTCGTCACCAGCATCGACCCGGAGATCCTGCTGCTCGACGAGGGCATCGGTGCGGTCGATGCCGAGTTCATGAAGAAGGCGCGAGTTCGGTTGCAGCAGTTGGTGGAACGCTCCGGCATGCTCGTGTTCGCCAGCCATTCCAACGAGTTCCTGGCCCGTCTGTGCAACACGGCGATGTGGATCGACCACGGCACGATCAAGATGAGCGGTGGTATCGAGGACGTGGTCCGCGCCTATGAAGGAAACGAGGCGGGCGATCACGTCGCCCAGATCCTCGCCGAAGACCGCCATGAATGACACGACCAGCGGTGTTGTTGCCGTCGTCGTCACCTATCGGCGGGCCGCGGAGCTGGCCGAGTCGCTGAAGATCGTCACGGCACAGACCGTCACGCCGGACCATGTCGTGGTGGTGGACAACGACAACGACCCTGCGGTCAAAGCTCTGGTCGATGGTCAACCCATTGCCGCCACATACCTGGGCTCTCGCCGAAACCTCGGGGGTGCAGGAGGATTCGCGCTCGGCATACTCCACGCCCTCACTCTCGGCGCCGACTGGGTATGGCTGGCTGACGACGACGGCCGACCCGGTGGCACCGATGTTCTGGAGACGCTGTTGGCCTGCGCCCGCAAGCATCGCCTCGCCGAGGTGTCGCCGATGGTGTGCGATATCGACGATCCCGGCCGGCTGGCGTTTCCACTGCGACGCGGGCTCGTGTGGCGGCGACGGGTCGAGGAGCTGCGCACCGAAGCCGGTCAAGATCTGCTGTCCGGCATCGCCTCGCTGTTCAATGGCGCGCTCTTCCGTGCCGAAACCCTGGAGGCCGTGGGCGTTCCCGACCTACGACTGTTCGTGCGCGGCGACGAGGTGGACGTACATCGGCGGCTCGTGCGTTCGGGCCTGCCGTTCGGGACCTGTTTGGATGCCACGTATCTGCACCCCAACGGTGCAGCCGAGTTCAAACCGATTCTGGGCGGGCGCATGCACACCCAGTACCCGGACGATGCCACTAAGCGGTACTTCACCTACCGCAACCGTGGCTACCTGATGTCCCAGCCAGGCATGCGCAAGTTACTCCCCCAGGAATGGGTGCGCTTCGGCTGGTACTTCCTGATAACCCGACGCGACTTGCCCGGCCTACGCGACTGGATTGCTTTGCGGCGCTTAGGCAGACGCGAGCAGTTCGGCAGACCGGGTAACCCAACTCCTTCGGTACAGGAGACTGAGAAATGACGGACCAACTGGTGGAGCTATCGTCGGACTCCCGGACTTTCAAACGCGCGTGGCGTGATCTGTCCGAAGGCTTCGAGCACCGGCAGCTCTGGTTACAGCTGGGCTGGCAGGACATCAAGCAGCGCTACCGCCGCTCGGTGCTGGGACCGTTCTGGATCACCATCGCCACCGGCTCGACGGCCCTGGCGATGGGCATCTTGTACTCGCAGCTGTTCAAGATCCCACTCGCCGAGCACTTGCCCTACGTGACCATCGGTTTGATCGTCTGGAACCTGTTCAACGCCGCGATCCTGGAGGGGGCGGACGTCTTCGTCGCGAACGAGGGACTGATCAAACAGCTGCCGACACCACTGAGCGTGCACGTCTATCGGCTGGTGTGGCGACAGCTGCTGTTGTTCGCCCACAACATCATCATCTTTTTCGTCGTCGTGGCCGTGTATCCGCCGCACTGGCATATCACCGATCTGAGCTTCATCCCCGCACTGGTATTGATCGCGCTGAATTGCGTATGGGTCTCACTGGTTTTCGGCATCTTGGCTACCCGCTATCGGGACATCTCCCCGCTGCTGGGCAGCCTGGTGCAGTTGCTGTTCTTCATGACGCCGATCATCTGGAACGAGAACATGCTCAACGAGAAGGTCGGCAAGCTGGCCACGGTGGTGCAGCTCAACCCATTCGTGCATTTCCTGGCCATCATCCGCGATCCGCTGCTCGGACTCGATCAGCAGTTGCACCACTGGATCATCGCGATCGCCATCACCGTCGTCGGTTGGACCGTCGCGATCCTGGTGATGCGCCAGTACCGCGCCCGGGTCCCGTACTGGGTCTAGTCATGCCAGAAATAAGCGCCCGCGAACACCGATGGCTGCTGGTCTCCGCCGGCGCTGCCTTCATCGTCTTCGCACTGCTCTGGATCAGCTATGCCCAGCAGTGGGATTGGCTGCCTCGACTGGACGGCGCGGCACTGGCTCCCGCGCATGACTACGGAATCGCTCACACCGGCTGGGTCACCGCCTGGGATGTGTTCGCCACCGCCTTGGGTCCGGGTGCGTTCCGCATCGCGGTGGCCGTCGTCATCGTCGTGCTGCTGGTGCGGCACCAGCGGCGCGAGGCGGTGTTCCTGCTGATTACCGTGGAGCTCAGCGCGCTGGTGACCGAGTTGGCGAAACTGCTCGCGGGCCGCCCGCGCCCGGCGACCAGGTTGGTCGATGCGTACGGATCCTCGTTCCCGTCTGGACATGCCCTGGGCGTCATGGTCGGTGTGCTGGCATTGCTCACGGTGTTCCTGCCGAAAGCGGTTGCCGCGCTGCGCCCCTGGCTCGCAGTGCTCGGCGGTGTATTGATTCTGATGATCGGCGTCAGCAGAGTTCTGCTCAACGTCCACAACCCCTCGGACGTGCTGGCTGGGTGGGCGTTGGGCTACGCGTACTTCGTTGCCTGCCTGTTGATCCTGCCGCCGTGGCCGGTCAGGGCAGCGGACGAAAGACCGCCAGTGCCCGGTAATGCACTGTGAAACTGGCCTCCGCGAGTTTGTCGCCGGCCTCACCGTCACGTGCAAGCACCGTGGGGCCGTCCACCGCGGTAAAGGAGAACTCGGGTACCTGTAGCTCGTGGTAGAGCGGGCTGCGCTGCAGCCGCCCAAGCGCCAGCGCCGTCAGGATCCGCACGCCGCTGAATTTGCGGCCCGTTTCCAGGATGCGTACATCGATGAGGCCGTCGTCCAGACGGCTGCGTAGCGATGGGGCGAAACCCGAGGGCAGATAGACCGAGTTACCCAGGAAGAACAGCGATGTCTGGATGGTCTTGTTGTCGAATCGAATACGCACCGGGTGATCGCGCCGCAGCATGTGCAGCATCGCGTACACGGCCGCCAGCGGCTTGCCGATCCGGCGTTCGAGCTTCTCCCGGACCTGCACGAACTTGGGGTACGAACCGATGCTGGCGGTATTGATCACCACCTGTTTCTCGTTCAGATAGACCAGATCGACTCGGCTGACCGAACCCCGACGGATGGCATCGACCGTCTTGGCCACGCTGTCACAGCCGATGTCCTTGGCGAAGTGGTTGAACGTGCCACCGGGGAAGACCGCCAGCGGCGTATCGGTCTGGGCCGCGACACCCGCGGCACAGGCCACCGTGCCGTCACCGCCGCCCACCGCGAGCACTTCGGCGCGGCCCGACGCTCCACGCATCACGGCAATCACATCATCGTCTTTGTCGAGTTCGACAATCTCGGCGCGCGGCAAGGCCTTCCGCACCTGGTCCAGGATCCGCTGCCCGGTTCCGTCGCCCGAAGCCGGGTTGACCACCAACACCACCCCCTCGCCCTCGGGCCGTGCGACGGTATCCACCTGCAGCGGATCCGCCGTGCGCACCGTCGTCGGCACGATCGGCGGCACCACCCGCGCACCCAACACCGCTATTCCGGCTCCGATCCCAAAACCCGCGAATACATCACCGGGATAGTGGACACCGGTGGCCACGCGCGACAGACCCACCAACCCGGCAAGGAGCGAGAGCCCAAAGCCCACCGGCGGGCTCTCGAGGCCAACGCCCACCGCGAAGGCCGCCGCACTCGCCGAATGGCCCGAGGGCAGTGACGACGACGTGGGGATACGCCTGCTGCGCCGCATCAGCGGCACCGAGAGGTGGTTGGGGCGGGCGCGCCGCCGCAACCGCTTGGCCACCTGGTTGGTGACGGCACTCGTCACCGCCAGTGACAGCAGCCCGCGTGTGGCACCGCGCTGCACGGCCGGCTTGCCGAACATCGCCAGCCCGGCACCAATACCGATCCAGAGCTTGGAATGGTCGGCCGCACGAGTGAGCCGCGGCATGACGGCGTCCAGCAGCGGGCTCGGCGACTCCGCGATCGCTTCGAACACTTCTCGGTCGAGCGTGCCGAGGCCATCGCCAATCTGTCGCAGACCACGCAGAGAACGTCGAGACACCAGGAAACCCATGGAATTCAACATATCCGCGCCTGAGCGCGGGCGCCGTGGATCGTCCGCCCGCCGGGATCAGCAGCTGACCGCGGGCGGCTTGGCTCCGGCCCGGAACGACACGTGTACATGATCCATATGGTTGGCGGTCGGGCTGCCGCGGTTCTCCATCATCGACCAGCCGTTGCCGTCGTTGTACCGCTGCTGCCAGATCACATACGTCACGCCCAGCCGGTCACGGTTGGCGAGCACAAAGCTCGCAAGCGCGCTGCCGGTCGTGTTGGAACTCGTCATGAAATCCAGAGCCAGACCGCGACCGTGATCGCCGCCGCCTCCGCGCCCGCTGGCACCGCCGATGTCACCGATACCGAACATCGTCTTCAAGAAGTTCCCCGCCTGCGCCACCGCCGGCTGTGCGCCTGCCAACACGGTCGAACACGGCTTGATGGCCTTGGCTCTGGCCTCCAGGGCCAGCGCCTCGGCCGAGACATACCGCCGGTCCCGCTGGGCACGCGGCAGGTCGGCGATGAGCACGATCGCACGCTGTTCGGGCTTGATCGAGAGCTGAACATCCGGCTTCTCGACTTCGCTCACGACCCCCATCACGGCGGCACCGGCAACGAGTGACAGCGCGAGGCCCGCGACGCGAGAGAGCGGCATCGCGGGCCTCTTCTCACCGTCTTTCGCACGCCATCTCGCCAAGATCACCCGGTCAGATTACGAAATGATCACGCTTCTGTCACGCCGACGGCAAAGAATGTGGCAAATCTAGCCACGCTTCGGAGGTGCGTTGCGGGTAGTGACAGCGATGCGATTCCAGGCGTTGATCGTCAGGATCATCCCGATGATCTGGCCGAGCTCGCGTTCGGTGAAGATCGCCGCCGCCCGGGCATAGGTGGCGTCGGACACGTGCTCACCAGCGGAAAGAACGGTCGCCTCCTCGGTCAGCGCCAGCGCGGCCTTCTCTCGTTCGGTGTAGATATCGCCGGCCTCGGCCCAGGCATTCAGCAGGTAGATGCGCTGCTCGGTCTCACCCTGCTTGCGTGCGTCGTGGGTGTGCATATCGAGACAGAACGCACAGTGATTGAGCTGGGATGCGCGGATCTTGATCAGCTCGGCGAGACCAGGCTCGACGTCCTTGGCCGAGGCGATGCTCAGCGCCATCATGGCCTCGTACACCTCGGGCGAAACCTTCTCCATGCGGATTCTTGGGGCATTCAGGGTGCTTGTCATGCCCTCAACGGTAGAAGTACAAAGACCCATTCTCATGGTTCAATTTATGGGTGAGTTCGTGGGCCAATTCGAGACCGGCCGAGCAGCGGCCCCTCAGCCACGACCTGCATCTCGACGTGCGCCAGGCCATCACCCCCGGCGCCCGCGGCGTACGCGACCTGCTCATCTCCGCGCTCCGTGAGGCAGTCCGGTCCGGACGGCTGACCGTAGGGGCGATGCTGCCGCCCTCCCGCACCCTGGCCATCGACCTCGGGCTGGCGCGGAACACCGTCGCCGAGGCCTACGCGGAGCTCGTTGCCGAGGGATGGCTCGAATCGCGGCAGGGCTCAGGAACCCGAGTGGTCAATCGTGGCCAGAATCAGCTGCCGCCGCGGTCACGCGGAGCAGGCTCTCCCCCACCGCACAACCTCATGCCCGGCTCCGGAGACGTCACCGCCTTCCCGCGCGCAGACTGGGTCGCTTCCGTTCGCCGCGCACTGAGCAACGCCCCGCATGAGGCCCTGCGGTCTGGTGATCCGCGTGGACGTCCCGAATTGCGCTCTGCCGTCGCCGAATACGTGAGCCGGGTGCGGGGCGTGCGAACCTCGCCCGATTCGGTCGTCATCTGCGCGGGCACCCGTCATGCCGTGGAGATCCTCACCCGAATGTATGGGCTGACCCAGCCGATCGCCCTGGAAGCCTACGGGCTGTTCATCTTTCGCGACTGCATCGAAGCGACGGGAGGCTCCAGCACCCCGATCGGATTCGATGAAGAAGGCGCCGTGGTCAGCGATCTCGACTCCATCGACGTGCGCGCCGCCATGATCACCCCCGCACACCACTTTCCGCACGGGCTGCCGCTGCACCCGGCACGGCGCACCGCGGTGGTGGACTGGGCACGCCGCACCGACTCTTACGTCCTGGAAGACGACTACGACGGCGAGTTCCGATACGACCGCCAGCCCGTCGGCGCGCTCCAAAGCCTCGATCCCGATCACGTGGTGTATCTCGGCTCGGCGAGCAAGAGCCTGGCCCCCGTACTACGCCTGGGATGGATGGTGCTGCCGCCGGACCTGGTGGACGCCGTCGTGGCGGCTGCCGGCGGCGGGCAGTGGTACGTCGACGCGATCTCTCAGCTGACCATGGCGGATTTCATTGTCAACGGCCATTACGACCGGCACATCCGTCGAATGCGTAGTCGGTACCGACGCCGGCGCGACCTGCTTGTCGAGCGGCTCTCGGACTACAACGTCGGAGTCCGGGGACTGTCCGCCGGCTTGCACCTGCTGCTGACGCTGCCCGACGGCGCGGAGCCCGACGTGCTGTATCGAGCCGGTCAGGCGGGCGTGGCCCTGGCCGGGCTGTCGCGGCTGCGGCACCCCCAGGCCGGTCCGCACATCCCCGATCCGGACGGGGTCGTGGTCAGCTTTGGCACGCCGGCCGATCACGGATTCGCGCCCGCCGTAGAAGCGCTGTGCGGCGTGCTGGCGTCCGCGGGTCTCTAGAACGGCCCGGATGGCACCGTCTGGCAGTGCCGTGCCTCGTCATGGCAGCAGGCCAGCGCCATGGTCAAGGCATGCCTACCTTCGAGTCTTCCGCCGGCCCTCTCCACTACCGCGATACCGGGGACGGCCCTCCGATCGTCTTCGTGCACGGGCTGTTCGTCACCGGCACCATGTGGCGCAAGGTCATCGAGCCATTGAGTCAGCGGTTCCGCTGCATCGCACCGGACCTTCCCCTCGGTGCGCACAAGACCCCGATGAATCCGAGCGCGGACATCAGCCCTCAGAGTGTGGCCGGGCTGATCCGCGAACTCATTGAGAGCCTGGACCTCGATGACGTCACGGTGGTCGCGACCGACACCGGCGGGGCCATCACCCAACTGCTGCTCGTCGGGGGCAGCCCGCGGATCGGACGCGTGGTGTTGACCCCTTGCGACTCGTTCGACAACTTCCTGCCGAAGTCGATTCGCATCTTTCAGTACTGGGCGCGCGTCCCCGGCACCGATTTCGTCCTGCGTCCGTTCAAGCTCAAGATCGCGCAACGCGCTCTCGGTAACACCCTTGCCAAGCACTCCATCCCTGAGGACGTGCTCGGCGAGTGGGTTCGTCCCTTGCTGCAGCAGAAGGGCGTGCGCCGCGACGTGCGCGCGTTCCTCAGCCGGATCGACCACCGCGACACCCTGGCCGCCGCCGAGACACTGCGCACCTTCGACAAGCCGGTGCTGCTGCTCTGGCCACGCAAGCTGCCGTTCTTCCCGTTCGCACATGCGCAACGGTGGGTGCAGCTACTGCCCAACGCGAAACTCGTCGAGGTCCCCGACAGCTACACCTTTGTCAGCGAGGACCAGCCCGAGCTCATGGTGAAGGAGATCGAGGCGTTCGTCCCGCAACGAGTGTGAGCGGTTACTCGTCCTCTTTGGCGTGGTCGGCGACTCCAGGGTTGGGATCGCGCGACAGGTCGATCAGCGGATCAATGCCTTCGCCCTCGGCCCGTTCGTGCCTTCCGTGCTCTGGAGTCGTCATGGTTGCCCCTCACGCGTCGATGTTCCAGCAATCCTTCGCGACCCTACCTGCGCGCGGAAAGTCGTGCGCGGGGTCCCGTGATTGGCGCTGCCGGACGCCACCTGACATAGGCTCTGGCCCGTGTCAGATGCCCCAGCCGAGCAGGCGCCGCTGTCGCTGACCACACAAGCGGCCCGATTCGTCATCACCGGCGGGCTCTCAGCCATCGTCGACTTCGGGTTGTATGTGCTGCTGCTGCACCTCGGGCTCCAGGTCAACGTCGCCAAATCCATCAGCTTTGTGGCGGGAACCACAACCGCGTACCTGATCAACCGGCGCTGGACCTTCCAGGCCGAACCCAGCCGGGCCCGGTTCATCGCGGTGATGGCTCTCTACGGTCTGACCTATGCCGTCCAGGTCGGCATCAACTATGTGTTCTACATGCAGTTCGAGGACAAACCATGGCGGGTTCCCGTGGCCTTTGTCATCGCTCAGGGGACCGCGACAGTCATCAATTTCATCGTCCAGCGCGCTGTGATCTTCCGGATACGCTGAGCCGCTACGCTCAAATACCGATGACAACTCCGAAGTCCGAGCTACCGCTCACTCCTCGCACCCTTACCGGGTTCGGCCGCACCGCACCCACCGTGGCGCAGGTGCTCTCCACCCCCGATGTCGACGTCATTGCCGAGGCCGTGCGCCGAGTCGCCGACGCGAGCCCCAGCGGCCCTGACTATCTGCGCCGCGGGATCGTGGCACGCGGCCTAGGCCGCTCCTATGGTGATCACGCGTGCAACGGCGGCGGAATCGTCGTCGACATGACACCGCTGAACAAGGTGCACTCGATCAGTGCCGAGACCGCCATCGCCGACGTCGACGCGGGCGTGAGCCTGGATCAGCTGATGAAGGCCGCGCTCCCGTTCGGGCTGTGGGTTCCGGTGCTGCCGGGCACCCGCCAGGTCACCGTGGGCGGTGCCATCGGCTCGGACATCCACGGCAAGAACCATCACAGCGCCGGCAGCTTCGGCAATCACGTGCTGTCCCTGGACCTGCTGATGGCAGACGGCGAAGTGCGCACCATCACGCCCGACGGATCGGACAGCGAGCTGTTCTGGGCCACCGTCGGCGGAAACGGGTTGACGGGCATCGTCGTTCGCGCCCGCATCGCCATGACACGCACGGAGACTGCCTATTTCATCGCCGACGGCGTCGCCACCCGGGACCTGGACGAGACCATCGCGGTGCACCAGGACGGCAGCGAGGACAAGTACACGTATTCGAGCGCCTGGTTCGATCTGATCAATCCGCCGCCCAAGCTGGGCCGTGCGGCCGTCAGCCGCGGAAGCCTCGCGAGACTGGACCAATTGCCCGCGAAGCTGGCCAAGGACCCACTCAAATTCACCGCACCGCAGCTCCCCGGCTTCCCCGACCTCTTCCCGGTCAACTTCATGATCAAGCCGTCGCTCATGGCGATCGGCGAGGCGTTCTACCGGATGAGCGGTAACTACCAGGGCAAGATCGTCAATCTGACGCAGTTCTATCACATGCTTGACATCACAACCGGCTGGCAATATGCCTACGGCCCAGCCGGTTTCGCGCAGCATCAATTCCTGGTGCCGCCCGATGCGCTCGACGAGTTCAAGGGCATCATCCGCTGGATCCAGACCCAGGGCCACTACTCGGCGCTGAACGTCTTCAAGCTATTCGGCCCTGGGAACAAAGCACCGCTGAGCTTTCCGATGAAGGGCTGGAACGTCGCCATGGACTTCCCCAACAAGCCCGGCGTCAACGAGTTCCTCAACGAGCTCGACAACCGCGCCATGGAGTTCGGCGGACGGGTCTACACCGCCAAGGATTCACGGGTGAGCGCTGAGAAGTTCCACAGGATGTATCCGCGGGTCGACGAGTGGATCGCCACCCGCCGCAAGGCCGATCCGCATGGCGTGTTCGCCTCCGATATGGCCCGCCGACTCGAGCTGCTCTAGAAAGGCTTCAGCAACACAATGATTGACGCAACGGGTAACCCCCAGACCATTCTGCTGCTCGGCGGCACCTCGGAGATCGGCCTGGCCATCGTCGAGCGCTATCTCAAGAACGCCAAGGCACGCGTCATCCTGGCCGACCTGCCCAACGCACCCAAGCGTGAGGCGGCCATCGAGCAGATCAAGTCAGCCGGGGCCAAGTCCGTCGAGTACCTGGATTTCGATGCCGTCGACACCAAGAGTCACCCCGCACTCATCGAATCCGCTTGGGCACAAGGTGATGTGGATGTCGCTATCGTCGCCTTCGGTGTCCTCGGGGACGCCGAAGAGCTCTGGCAGAACCAGGCCAAGGCAGTGCTGAGCGCACAGGTCAACTACACCGCTGCCGTCTCCGTCGGCGTGCTGATCGGCCAGAAGATGAAGGCACAGGGTTTCGGCCAGGTCATCGCGATGTCCTCGGTTGCCGGCGAGCGCGTCCGCCGCTCGAACTTTGTCTACGGATCGACCAAGGCCGGCCTCGACGGGTTCTACCTGGGCCTCGGAGAAGCATTGCGCGAGTTCGGCGTCCACGTGCTGGTGGTACGCCCGGGCCAAGTCCGCACCACCACGACGATCGAACACTGGAAGGCCACCGGCGCCAAGGAGGCTCCGTTCACGGTCGACAAGGAGGAGATCGCCGACCTGGTGGTGGCGTCGGCCGCCGCGGGCAAGGAACTCATCTGGGCGCCCGGCCAATGGCGCTTTGTCATGTCGGTACTGCGCCATGTTCCGCGCCCCATTTTCCGCAAGTTGCCCGTGTAATCACGTCGAGATGACAGCCCAGATAACTTTGACGGCGCGACGGCATGTGCTGGACACCGCCAAAGACCTGACGCTCGCCGTGGTCACCGCCGCCGCTGTCAGCGCCGTCGCGCTCATCGCGATCGGGCGGGTGGAGTGGCCGGCCTTCGGATCGTCCAACCAGCTGCACGCCCTGACCACGGTCGGACAGTTCGGCGCCATCGCCGGGTTGGTACTGGCCGGGGTGCTGTGGCGCAGGGGGCGCCGCGCCAGCGCGAAAATGCTGTCACTGCTGTTCTTGTCGACCTTCACCGTGGTGACTCTGGGGATGCCCCTGGGCGCCACCAAGCTGTACCTGTTCGGGGTCTCCGTGGACCAGCAGTTCCGCACCGAGTACGTCACGCGATTCACCGACTCGCCCGCGCTGCACGATATGACCTATCCGGACATGCCGCCGTTCTATCCGGCCGGCTGGTTCTGGATCGGCGGGCGCCTCGCGGCGCTCACCGGAACCGCCGGCTGGGAGATGTACAAGCCGTGGGCCATCGCCTCCCTGGCCATCGCGGTATGTGCAGCATTTGTCTTGTGGAACAAGATGATCCGCTTTGAGTACGCGCTCATCGTGACCACCGCGACCACCGCCGTCACACTGGCTTACACGGCTGCCGAGCCATACGGCGCCATCATCACAGTGCTGCTGGCACCCGCACTTGTGCTCGGCTACAGCGGATTACGCGCGACCGCTGGCAGCGGCTGGAGCGCCGTCATCGGGACGGGTGTGTTCCTGGGGTTCGCGGCACTGTTCTACACCCTGCTCACCGCGTATGGCGCACTGGCGATCACCGTCGCCGCCAAGGTGGTGGCGATCAGCCGCATCCGGCGTGACGGCTGGTGGCCCGCCGTCAAGGAACCCCTGCTCCGCTGGCTCACCATCACCGGCATCGCCGTCGCCCTCGCGCTCGTCTTCTGGGGTCCGTACTTGGCTGCCGCACTGAGCCGTTCACAGGAACGGGCGGCGTCGGCACAGCACTATCTGCCCAATGAGGGTGCCGAACTGGCCTTCCCGATGCTGCAGCCCACCATGCTCGGCGGGCTGTGCCTGCTCGGAACTATCTGGCTGGTGGCACGGGCACGGAGCTCGGTACGCGCCGGGGCGCTAGCTGTCGGCGTGGTCTCCGTCTATCTGTGGTCACTGCTGTCCATGCTCGCCACGCTCGCCAAGACCACCCTGCTCTCGTTCCGGCTCGTCCCCACCCTCACCGTGTTGCTCGTCGCCGCGGGTGTCTTCGCCTTCATCGAGGTGGCCGCGTGGGCGGCACAGCGCAGCAAGGCCGCGACGATCGTAGCCACCGTTATCGGCCTGGCCGGCGCACTGGCATTCAGCCAGGACATCCCCAATGTCCTCCGCAACGACATCGTCATCGCATACGCCGACACCGACGGCACCGGCCAGCGCGCCGATCGACGGCCGCCCGGCCCGGAAAGTTATTACGGCGCCATCGACAAGGCCATCACCGAGATCACCGGTAAGCCGCGCGATGAGACCGTGGTGCTCACCGCCGACTACAGCTTCTTGGCGTTCTACCCCTACTACGGCTTCCAGGGACTCACCCCGCACTACGCGAACCCCCTGGCGCAGTTCGACAAGCGTGCGGCCGCGATCAAGAGCTGGGAAAACTTGCACACCGCCGACGAAATGATCCGGGCGCTCGATGCGCTCCCCTGGCCGGCTCCGACCGTCCTTCTCATGCGCCAATCCGGTGACAACTACTCCCTGCGGCTCGCCAAGGATGTCTATCCCAACCAGCCGAATGTGAAGCGCTACACCGTCACGCTGAACAAGCAGCTGTTCGCTGATCCGCGCTTCACCGTCCGGACCATAGGACCCTTCGTCCTGGTTGTGCGGGTTCCCCCGCGCACTTAACGCTCTTCGCGCAAGCCACTCATCGCACGCCAACTAACATCTTCCTCCGTGACGGTTCAGGGCAAAGCGACGGAGAAGGTCGCCGGCAACGGCGACAGCGACTACCGCAGGGCCCGGCTGATCGCGATCGTCACCGGTTTCCTGGGTGCGCTGCTGGCCATCGCCACTCCGCTGCTGCCTGTCCAGCAGGACACCGCGACGCTGAACTGGCCCCAGAACGGCACCCTCGCGAGCGTCGAGGCGCCCCTCATCGGATATGTGCCCACCGACCTCACCATCACGGTGCCCTGTGCGGCAGCCAGGGGCCTCGACGGCCACAACAGCGTGCTGCTGTCCACCGTGCCCAAGCAGGCGCCCAACGCGGTGGACCGCGGCATGCTGATCCAGCGCATCGGCGGCGACCTCGTGGTGATCGTGCGCAACGTACCGGTGGTCTCTGCCCCACTGTCCGAGGTCACCGGCCCCAACTGCCAGCGGCTCGAAGTCACCGGGCATGCGGACAAGGTGACCGGGAAGTTCTTCGGCCTCACTCAAGGACCCAAGGATGCCAAGCCTGGCCAACCACGCGCCGGGGAGCGCGGCGGGTACGACTTCCGGCCGCAGATCGTCGGCGTGTTCACCGACCTGGCCGGACCCGCCCCCGAGGGTCTGAGCCTCTCGGCCACCATCGACACCCGCTACAGCAGCTCGCCCACCGTCATCAAGTTCATCGCGATGGTCCTCGGTGTCCTGCTGACCGGTGTCTCGCTGATCGCCCTGCACACTCTCGACGCGGCCGACGGACGCAGGCACAAGCGCTTCATGCCCGCGGGCTGGTGGAAGCCACGGCCGCTCGACGCGCTGGTCGGCGCGGTGTTGGTGTGGTGGCATTTCGTCGGCGCCAACACCTCTGATGACGGCTACATCCTCACCATGGCTCGCGTGGCGGAGCGCTCCGGCTACATGGCCAACTACTACCGCTGGTTCGGCACGCCCGAATCGCCATTCGGCTGGTACTACGACTTACTGACCATCTGGGCGCACGTCAGCACCGCCAGCGTCTGGATGCGGCTGCCCACGCTCGTCATGGGTGTGCTGTGCTGGGCGGTCATCAGCCGAGAGGTGATCCCGCGACTGGGCCACGCCGCGCGCACCAATCCGGTGGTGCCGTGGACGGCCGCCGCGATGTTCCTGGCCTTCTGGCTGCCGTTCAACAACGGCCTGCGTCCCGAACCGATCATCGCGGTGGGCATCCTGTTGACGTGGTGCTCGGTCGAGCGGTCCATCGCGACCAACAGGCTGCTTCCGGCGGCGGCCGCGTGCATCATCGGCGCGCTGACCTTGTTCTCCGGACCGACGGGTATCGCCTCCGTCGGTGCGCTGCTGGTCGCGATCGGGCCACTGCGCACCATCGTGAGCAAGCGCGCCAAGCGATTCGGCTACGCCGCGCTCCTGGCACCTATTCTGGCGGCCGGGCTGGTCACGCTGATCGTCATCTTCCGGGATCAAACCCTTATCGGAGAGATCCAGGCCAACGCGCTCAAGTCGGCTGTCGGACCGTCGTTGAACTGGTTCGACGAGCACGTCCGGTACGAACGGTTGTTCCTGCCCACGACAGACGGCGCCATCTCCCGCCGTTTCCCGGTACTGGCCCTTGTCACCGCACTCGGCGTGGCCGTAGCCATGACCTTGCGCAAGAACAAGATTCCCGGCACTGCGAGCGGCCCCAGCCGCCGGATCATCGGCATCACCCTGATCTCGTTCGTCGCGATCATGTTCACCCCCACCAAGTGGACCCACCACTTCGGGGTGTTCGCCGGCCTGGCCGGATCACTGGGCGCGCTGGCCGCGGTGGCGGTGACCGCGGCCGCCATGCGCTCGCCGCGCAACCGCACACTGTATGCCGCGATCGTGCTGTTCGTCCTCTCGCTCTCGTTCTCCAGCGTGAATGGCTGGTGGTACGTCTCCAACTTTGGCGTGCCGTGGTCAAATTCCTTTCCACAGTGGCATTTCGGCATCAGCACGGTGTTCTTCGGACTGTGCGTGCTCGCGATTTTGATAGCGGCGTGGATGCACTTCACCGGCCGCGACCATCCCGGCCGCACCCCGGTGCATCCGGTGCTGGCACGCGTGGCCGAATCTCCCCTGGCCGTCGGCACCTGGATTGTCGTGATCTGGTCGGTGTTCTCGCTGACCGCCGGAATGGTCAACCAGTACCCCGCGTGGTCGGTCGGACGTTCCAATCTGGACGCGCTGCGCGGGCACGGCTGCGGGCTGGCCAACGACGTCCTGGTCGAGGAAAGCCCGAACGCCGGGATGCTGCAGCCTATCGATACCCCGGTCGGGCAGGCGCTGGCCGCCGATACCAATATCTTATTCAACCCCAACGGGATTCCGTCGGATGTGTCCGCCGACGAGGAGAACAACCCGCAGAGCTCCGACAGCTTCGTGGAGCGCGACAAGAGCGGCAACGCGGCCGGGAGCCAGGAAGGCACCGAGGGGGGCACCACGGTTGCCCCTGGCGTCAACGGATCGCTGGCCCGGCTGCCCTTCGACCTCAAGCCCGAGACCACGCCCGTCATGGGCAGCTACCAGATCGGCAATCAGCGTCCCGCTCGGCTGCAGTCGGCGTGGTACCGCCTGCCGCCCAAGGACGCCACCAAGCCGCTGATCGTGCTCGCGGCGGCGGGCCGCTTCGATCCGGTCGAGCTGCAGGTGCAGTTTGCCCGCGAAGATGGAAAGGTCATGGGCGCCATCTCGTTTGCCGACCTCGGCCCGGCTCCGGCATGGCGAAACCTGCGGATGTCCCGCGACGCCATCCCGACGGAGGCCACCCGGATCCGGCTCCTCGCCATCGACGACGACCTGGCACCGCAGCACTGGATAGCGGTCACCCCGCCCCGGGTTCCGTCGCTGCGCACGCTGCAGGAAGTGGTGGGCTCCGATCCGGTGTTCCTGGACTGGCTTGTGGGGCTTGCCTTCCCATGCCAGCGGCCGTTCGATCACAAGAACGGGGTCATCGAGATCCCGAAGTGGCGCATTCTTCCCGACCGCTTTGGCGCAGAGGCCAACTCGCCGGTGATGGATTACCTCGGCGGCGGACCGCTGGGCATCACCGAGCTGCTGTTGAAGGCGACGCCGGTGCCCACCTACCTGCAGAACGACTGGTTCCGCGACTGGGGTGCGCTGCAACGGTTTACGCCGTACTACAGGAACGCCACCGTGGCACAGCTGCAGCTCGGAACTGCCGTGCACAGCGGACTCTGGACGCCTGGCCCGCTGCGTAAGAGCCGGTAGCACCCGGTATCCAACGTTTGGCTGATTTTCGATAGAAGCTGGCTTCTTATCGGAAGCCAGTAGCAGGTCCGCCGACTTCAATGGGGTTGTCTCCATAGCGATCCCAGAGGAAGGTGCGGCCCATGCTGCGACAAATCGCCTGGCAATTCCTGGTGACTGCATCCCTGGCGTCATGCCTGGTGGCAGCGTTCCCCAGCTACGCAAAACCACAGGACGACGAGCCCTGTCCGCACCACCCGGTCAAGATCGATCCGAAGTGCGAACGCTCCGGAGCGATCCGCGAGAAGTCTCCGCACAACGACTGACCAGCCGCCGAGACTACGGTTTCTGACGCATTTCCCGGGTGCGAAACGCAGAACACGGCGTGTCGGCGGAGTGGCGTCAGTCCTCTTGGGCGCGAACAAATTCCGCAAATCCGGGAATGGTGAACTCCAGAAGCCCATGGCCCGCGACACCGATGAGGCCTTTATCGATGAGGCCGGCGCGGGCGGCGCTGATCGCCCGCGAATCCCGGCCCATGACGGCGGCGATATCGGACCGGCTCGCCCACCGATCATCGGTCAGCGATCGCGCCATCGCCGACATGAACTGCCGCTGTACCGGGGTGGCGTTGTTCCACCGCGCACGAAAGAGCGCGTCCATCTCCTCGGCGACCTGACGGGCGGCGTGCTCGACATCGGACATCCTGATCCGGCCCCCGGGATCCGGATACCCGGCACGCGCCCACGCGGCGTCGGCGTAGAGCTGCAGGGCGTGCGGATACCCGCTCGTCTGCGCGATCACGGCATCCAGCGCGTCCTGGGACCACTCGACCCCGACCGCGCCCGCCGGCTTGACGAGTGCCACCCGGGAGGCGTCGGGACCGAGGCGACGCAACGTACGATAGGCGAATCGCTCACTGAATGTGGCTGCGGCACTGATGATCTCCGGCGTTTGCGGCAGACCGGCCGCGAACACCCCGGCGGGCAGGGTGTCGGCCTCGGCCTGCAGGTCCTGCCACGTCACGGCCAAGGTACGCAGCCCTGCCCGGTCCGCGTCCTGAACCTCGTCGATCAGCAGCACCAGGCCACGGTGTCCCTCGTCGCGCGCCGCCGTGGCGGTCTCGATGATCAGATCCTTGAACGATGCCTCTGACACGGCAGCTTGCGTGCCCTGCGACGGCTTGACGGTCGCGCCCACTTGAGCCACCCCCGGCACGCCCGCGGTGATACTCACCTGATCGACGGCGCGCAGCAGACGGCCACGCGACTTCTTCTTCCACGCCGTGACCCGGGCGCGGATCGCAGTCCCTATTGCCGCAGCGAGCGGTTCGTCTCCCCCCGCGGTCACCCACACCGTCACCACGCCACGGGCCTCCGCGTCGCGCTGCACCTCACGCAATAGTGAGGTCTTTCCGACCCCGCGGGGGCCGGTGTCGACCCGGATACGCCCGATCAGCCGGCCAAGCTCGGCCATGTACATCAGCCGCTCACCGATCTCAGCGAGCTGTTCTGCGCGGCCGACCACCTCGCGTGCCACCTGGCCTGGTGTGTAGGGGCTCGGCTGCATCGATGTCCTACCTGATACGTGTTGATACTGCGTGGCGTTGTATCAACACGTATCAGATACAACCGACATCGTCGATACTTATTGATACTTCTATCAAGGTATCTACTGGTATCCAGATTAGAGGTCTCAATCCGGCCAACCGAGCGCGCTGCATTGAGGCGCCCGAAGCTTCGTCACATACCATCGCCCTCGTGCCTTCGCCGCTTCTAAAGTCCGCGACAGCAGGTACAGCCCAGCGGGCACGTCTGATTTCATTGGCTGCGGCCACCATCGGTGTGCTGTTGTGCGTGCTTGTTCCCCTGCTGCCGGTCCGCCAGTCCACCGTCGACATCAGCTGGCCCCAGGGAGTCACAGCCGACGGGAACGTCACCAGCATCACGGCACCGTTGGTGTCGGGCGCACCGCTGTCGTTCGACGCCCACATTCCGTGCACTGCCATCGCGAGCTTGCCTGCCAGCGGCGGCGTGGTGCTGTCCACCAGTCCCGAAGGCGGGTTCGAGGCAAGCCGGCACGCGCTGTTCGTCCGCGCCACCTCCGATCTGGTGGTCGTCGCCTTCCGGGATAACGTCGCGACAGTCGCCCCGCGCAAGGCGGTGGAATCCGGCGGCTGCACCACATTGGACATCTGGGCCAACGCCGGCGGCGTCGGCGCCAACTTCGCCGGGCTCCCCGGCGCCAACGGCACCCTGTCCATTGAAAACAAGCCCCAGGTGACCGGCCTATTCACCGACCTCAAGGTGCCCGCCGCGGGCCCGCGGCGGACGTAACCCCGCCCGGCGCCCATTCAGGCTGCCGGATCGTGCGGCTCTACTGACCAATGGCCTCGCCGATGTCGGAGTCATTGGCACACTTCTTCTTTGGCATGTCATCGGAGCCATCACCTCCGACGACGGCAACGTCCTGGTCGAGGCGCGCGTGGCCCATCAGGCCGGATACGTCACCGAGTACTACCGCTACTTCGGCGCGAGCGCCTCCCCATTCGATTGGTACGCAACCCTTTTGAGCTGGCTCACGCAAGTGAGCACGGTCGGCGTCTGGATGCGCGTGCCGGCCACTCTCGCGGGCATCGGCACCTGGTACATCCTGCGCAAGAAGATGCTGCCCCGCCTCGGTGAGCAGCTCGCCGCAAGCCGCACTGCGGTCTGGACCGCCGCACTGGTCTTCCTTGCGGCCTGGCTGCCCTTCAACAATGGCCTGCGACCCGAGCCGATCATCGTGTTCGGCACGGTGGTCACCTGGATTCTGGTGGAGCGGTCCATCGCGACCCGGCGCCTCTCCCCCGCCGCATTGGCAATCGTCGCCGCACTGCTCACCGCCACCGTCGCTCCCCAGGGGCTCATCGCGCTGGGACCACTACTCGCCGGTGGACGAGCCATCGCCCGCGTCGTCGCCGTGCGGCGGGTTCGATACGGACGATTCACCCCCGTCGCGGTGCTGGCGGCATCCGTCGCGGGCGTGCTGGCCTTTACCTTCCGGGACCAGACGCTGGCCACAGTCGCCGAATCCGCCCGTATCAAATACGTGGTAGGCCCGACGATCGCCTGGTATCAGGAGTTTCTGCGCTACTACTTCCTGACGGTCGAATCCAATGTCGACGGCTCGCTGACACGCCGCATCGCGGTGTTCACCTTGCTGCTCTGTCTCTTCGGCACACTCGCGGTGCTGCTGCGCCGCGGCGTACTTCCCGGCCTGGCCAGCGGGCCGGTGTGGCGGCTCCTCGGCAGCACCGCGATCGGGCTGCTGTTGCTCACTTTCACCCCCACCAAGTGGGCCATCCAATTCGGCATCTTCGCCGGGCTCGCCGGTGCACTCGGTGCGGTCGCCGCCTTCACCTTCGCCCGGGTCGGACTGCACTCACGACGCAACCTGGCGCTGTACGTCACGGCCCTGCTGTTCATCCTGGCGTGGTCGACCTCCGGCATCAACGGCTGGTTCTACGTCGGCAACTACGGCGTGCCGTGGTTCGACAAGCAGCCGGTCATCGCGGGACAACCGGTCACCACGATGTTCCTGGCGCTCTCGATCGTCACCGCCCTGCTCGCCGGTTGGTTGCACTTCCGCCTGGATTACGCCGGGCACACCGAGGTAAAGAACACCCGCAGGAACCGGCTCCTCGCGTCCGCGCCGCTGATGATCGTGGCGGCGATCATGGTGATTCTCGAGGTCTCCTCCATGGCCAAGGGGGTCTACGCACGCAGCGACACCTACACCACCGGCAAGGCCAATCTGCTGGCCCTGGCCGGCGGCCCGTGCGCGATGGCCAACGACGTCCTTGTTGAACCTGACGCCAATGAGGGCCTGCTGCAACCCGTTCCGGACCAGCCAGCGGGCAAGTACGGGCCGCTCGGTGGCACCGATCCCGTCGGCTTCACCCCCGACGCGGTAGAGACCGGCATGACCTCACTTCCCGTTATCGGCAAGCCGGGCCTGGTGAACTCCGATGCCTCACCCAATGCGCCGATCATGGAGGTCAGCGATGCGGCCGGGACCACCGGCGGTGTCGGCTCCGTCGGAATCAACGGCTCCAACGCACTGCTGCCGTTCGGACTGGACCCGGCCCGTACTCCGGTGATGGGTAGCTACGGCGAGAATTCGATTGCCGCGCACCTGAAGTCGTCGTGGTATGAGCTTCCCCCGCCCAGCCCGGATCGACCACTGGTAGTGATTTCGGCCGCCGGAGCGATCTGGTCGTTCCAGCAGGACGGAACCTTCAGTCCCGAGGTCAACTATGGCCAGTCCCTCAAGCTGGAGTGGGGCGTCCGCGATCAGAGCAGTCCCGGTGGCTTCCGCGCACTTCGTCAGGATTACCCGATCGACATTGGACCGCAAAGGGTCTGGCGCAACCTGAGATTCCCCACCAAGACCGCTCCTCCCGGGGCCAATGTGGTTCGGATCGTCGCCGACGACCCGAACCTGTCCAATGACCAGTGGCTGGCGTTCACCCCACCCCGGGTCCCCACACTCAAGACCGCACAGGATCTCTTGGGCTCCGATACTCCGGTGCTACTGGATATGGCTGTGGCGCAGAACTTCCCCTGCCAGCGGCCGTTCAGCGAGCGCCTCGGGGTCGCCGAGCTGCCCAAGTTCCGGGTCATGCCCGAACACAAGCAGGTCGCGACGTCGTCGAACATGTGGATGTCGGCCGAAGACGGCGGACCGTTCATGTTCACGACCGCGCTGCTGCGAACCTCCTCGGTTCCGACCTATCTGCGTAATGACTGGTACCGCGACTGGGGCTCGATCGAGAAGTACGAGCCCGTCATCGCCGCGAACCTGGCACCCAACGCACAACTCACCGAGGGCACCGTCGTTGTGAACGGCTGGACCCGCAACGGACCGATTCGAGCCCTGCCATGACACAGAATTCCGTGACAGACACCTCCCCTGAGGCCCGCAAGCTGAATATCGCCCGTTGGACAGCAACCGTTTTCGGCCTGCTCGGGTTCGTGTTGAGCGTCTCCATCCCCCTCCTGCCGGTCAAGGTGTCCACCGCGACCCTCGACTGGCCGCAGCAGGGACAGCTGAACAACGTCACCGCGCCGCTGATCGCGCAGACACCCATGGACATGACCGTGATCGTGCCGTGCGCAGTCATTAACTCGGCGCCCGCCGAGGGTGCGGTGATCCTGGGTACCGCACCGCCAGAGGGCAAAGAGGCCGCGTTACAAGGCCTGTTCGTCAGGGTCTCCAAGGAACGCGTCGACATCACCGACCGCAACGTGGTGATCGCCAGCGTCCCGCGCGCCAAGGTGGCCTCGCCCGACTGCCGACAGATCGTCATCACCTCCTCGGACAAGGGCACGTACGCGACATTCGAGGGACTTCGCGGTGACGGGTCCGACAAGTCCGCTGACCTCAAGTCGGGATTCCCCGATCCCAATCTGCGCCCGCAGATCGTCGGGGTCTTCACCCAGCTCACCGGTCCGGCTCCGACAGGACTGAGCCTCACCGCCCATATCGACAACCGGTTCTCCTCCAGCCCGACACTTCTCAAGCTCGCGGCGATGGTAGGCGCGGTTATCTCCACGATCATTGCGCTGCTGGCCCTGTGGCGAATCGACCAGACCGACGGTCATCGCATGCAACGGGTCATCCCCACCCGATGGCGCCGTTTCGATTTCACCGACATCGTCATCATGAGCAGCCTGGTGCTCTGGTACGTGATCGGCGCAGGGTCTTCTGACGACGGCTACCAGATGGGCATGGCGCGTACCGCCGAGCACGCCGGGTACATGGCCAACTACTTCCGCTGGTTCGGCAGCCCCGAGGACCCCTTCGGCTGGTACTACAACCTGCTGGCCATCATGACGAAGTTCAGCGATATCAGCATCTGGATCCGGCTGCCCGACCTCGTCGCCTCACTGGTCTGCTGGCTGCTGATCAGCCGGGAAGTGTTGCCCCGCTTGGGGCCCGCCGTCGCTCGTAGCAAGCCCGCGGCCTGGGCTGCCGGCTTTGTGCTGCTGGCATCGTGGTTCCCGTTCAACAACGGCCTGCGCCCCGAGGGCCAGATCGCCGTCGGATCGCTGATCACCTGGGTGCTCATCGAACGGGCCATTACTTCTCGCCGGCTGACCCCGGCCGCGCTGGCGATCATCACCGCCGCCTTCACCCTGGGGATTCAGCCGACGGGTCTGATCGCCGTCGCCGCGCTACTCGCCGGCGGCCGGCCCATTCTGCGGATCATCGTGACGAAACACCGGCAGGTGGGCACCTGGCCGCTGGTGGCGCCGATGCTGGCCGCCGGAACGGTCATCCTGCCCGTAGTGTTCTCCGACCAGACCCTGGCGACGGTTATCGAGGCCACCCGGATTCGCACGGCGATCGGCCCGTCACAGGCCTGGTACACCGATAACCTGCGGTACTACTACATGTTCCTGCCGACCGTCGACGGCTCGGTCTCGCGACGCTTCGGGTTCCTGCTCATCGCCGCGTGCCTGTTCATCGCGATGTTCATCCTGTTGCGCCGCAAGCGGGTTCCCGGTGTCGCCCGAGGACCGGCCTGGCGCGTACTGGGCGTCGTCTTCGGCACCATCTTCTTCCTGATGTTCGCGCCGACGAAGTGGGTGCACCACTTCGGGCTCTTCGCCGCCCTAGGAGCCGCGGTCGCGGCGCTGGCCACGGTGCTGGTGTCGCCACAGGTGCTGCGCTGGAGCCGCAACAGGATGGCGGTCGTGGCGACCGTGCTGTTCGTGCTGGCGCTGAGCTGGGCCAGTGCGGCCGGATGGTGGTACGTCTCGAGTTTCGGCGTGCCATTCAACAGCAGCATGCCCAAGATCGCCGGGATAAGTGTCAGCACCATATTTTTCGCGCTGTTCGCGCTGGCCGTGGCCTACGCGGCGTGGTTGCACTTCTCACCCCGGCACGAGGACAACCGGGTGACCAGGTCCATCACCTCCGCCCCGGTGGCCTGGGCGGCCGGGTTCATGGTGCTGACGTCCATCTGCCAGCTGGCGATCGGTGTCGTTCGTCAGTACCCGTCGTATTCCAACGGCTGGGCCAACATCCGTGAACTCGCGGGCGGGTGCGGACTGGCCGATGATGTTCTCGTCGAGTCCGACGCGAATGCTGGTCTGCTGCGGGCCATTGATGCACCGTCGGGTCCTCTGGGCCCGCTCGGCGGCACGAATCCCTCCGGATTCACACCGGACGGTGTGCCGGACAAGATCGTCGCCGAGTCCATCCGGATGAATGACTCGCGCCCGGGCACCGATTACGACTGGGACTCCAAGGACCGCACCAAGACTCCGGGTATCAATGGCTCCACCGTGCGCTTGCCGTACGGGCTGGACCCGGCGCGGGTGCCGATCGTGGGCACCTACCGGGTTGGCCCGCAGCAGCAGGCGAAGGCGACCTCCGACTGGTACGAGCTACCGGCCCGCGATGCCGCCCACCCGCTGGTGGTGGTAACGGCTGCCGGAACGATTGCGGCCAAGAACGTCAAGGGCGCAGTGGCCGGGCAGACGCTGGAGCTGGAGTACGGCACGGCCGGGCCGGACGGCGCTTTCACACCCGCCGGACGGCTCACGCCCTACGACCTGGGACCCGCGCCGTCATGGCGCAATCTGCGCTTCGCACGGTCGGATATCCCGGACACCGCCACCGCCGTACGCATCGTGGCCGTCGATGGCTCGCTGACTCCGGGCGATTGGCTGGCCTTCGCCCCGCCTCGGGTACCCGAGCTGAAGTCGTTGCAGGAGTACGTGGGTAGCAAGCGGCCGGTGCTCATGGACTGGACCGTGGGACTCGTCTTCCCGTGCCAGCAGCCGATGCTGCACCAATACGGGATCACCGAGATCCCCGAATTCCGCATCACTCCGGACTACGACCAGAAGCGCAAGGACACCGACACCTGGCAGGACGGCGAGAACGGCGGCCTACTGGGGATCACCGATCTGCTCCTGCGGGCGCATGTGATGCCGACCTACCTGTCCAAGGACTGGGGCAGGGACTGGGGCTCGCTGCGCAAGTTCGAGACCCTCGTCGAGGCCCAGCCCGCCCAGATCGAGTACGGGTCCGAAGTGCACAGCGGACTGTGGAAGCCGAACAAGATCCGGATCAAGCCGTAGGCCGTCCTCGAGGACGTCACCGCGCCACCGTGCGTCGCGGCCTACCGGATTGATCCGTCGGACGACGAATCAATGGTGACCGCGGCGGCGATAGCCGTGGCCGCCACCACCGCCGAACAGCCCGCCCATGATGCCGCGGTAATCCTGTGGCGGCGGCGGGGGCGGATAGGGCTGCGATGCAGGCGCCTGGTCGATATGTGCTGACGGGCCGAAGCGCGCGGCGCCGTCCACGAACTGCTGCAGGCTGTCCTGCTCCAGCAGCACGGCCGCACATCCCGTGCATTGGAACGTGCGCACACCAAACCACTTCGTCGACAGCATCTGCGACTCACACTTGGGGCACGTCAACGGCTGAACGTTTGTCATGACACATGCTAGCATGCATATGTTTGCATGAGTAATAACGAAGGAGTGACATGGCTACGGACGCACACGAGCACGGATCCGGACACTCGCACGGCCACGGCGTGAGTGCGAACGCTGACCGCAAATGGCTAACCATCGCACTGGTCCTGATCGGCGGGTTCATGGCCATCGAGGTGGTCATCGGCTTCATCGCCCAGTCGCTGGCCCTGATCTCCGACGCCGGACACATGCTGACCGATGCGGCCTCGATCGTGCTGGCGCTCATCGCCATTCGCCTCGCCTCGCGCCCTGCCCGCGGCAGCTACACCTACGGGCTCAAGCGTGCCGAGATCCTGTCGGCACAGGCCAATGGCGTCACTCTGTTCCTGCTCGCCGCCTTCTTTATCTACGAGGGCATCCGCCGCCTGATCACTCCCCCGGAGGTGTCGGGGCTCCTCGTGTTTGTCACCGCGCTCGCTGGAATCGCCGTCAACGTGGCCGCCACCTGGTGCATCAGTAAGGCCAACCGATCCAGCCTGAACGTCGAGGGGGCCTTCCAGCACATCCTCAACGACCTGTACGCCTTCATCGCCACCGCCGTCGCCGGCGCCGTGGTCTGGCTGACCGGCTTCACCCGAGCCGATGCCATCGCCGCGCTCGTCGTCGCCGCGCTGATGCTCAAGGCCGGTTGGGGCCTGGTACGCGAATCGGGCCGCATCTTCCTGGAAGCCGCGCCAGCCAATCTGGATCCCGACGCCATCGGAGCTCAGCTCGCATCGTTGCCCTCCGTCGCCGAGGTACACGACCTACACATCTGGCAGATCACCTCCGGTCAGCCCGCGTTGTCGGCGCACATCTTGGTGGCCCCGGCTGCGGACTGTCACGGAATACGGCGCGACATCGAGGGGTTACTCCATACGCAGTACGACATCGACCACACGACGTTGCAGGTCGACCACGAGGACACCGAGGCATCAAGTCATTGCCTCGACCCTCACGGACAGCCGTACCGCGCCGAGGAAAGCACCTAGCCGAACACGGGCCAGGTATCTACTATCACTTGTAGTAGACCAACGGAGGTCGCGATGACAGAGCTCACCACTCGCGCCGACAGGTTCCTGCGAGCGGCGACCATCGCCTTCATCATGGGCTGGGGACTAGACGTCATCGATCACCTACGGCGCGGTGTAACCGCGGCGCCGGTGACCCTGACCTATCTCTCCGCCACCCACGCGGTCCTCATCGCGATTGCCGTGACCATGATCCTGCGCCACCGCAAGCACGCGCCGGAAGCCACCGTGATTGTCGGCACGGCAAGCGTTTTGGGGCTCGGATACGTGCACCTCATGCCGACCTACTGGCCGGCGGTGCAGGACAGCTTCGTTTCCGGTCCACGCGTGGACGTCACCTGGTTCTCCTGGGTAACGGTGCTGATCTCGATCGGTGCCGCCATGGTCTGGGCCCACGCGGGCAGCCGCGCCCTCGTTCTGCGGGACTGAATACGCACAAGCAGAAGGCCCCCGCACGCGTCGCGCGCGGGGGCCTTCTGGCGATGAATCGTTAGATCGGGGTGAGACCGTGCTTGCGCTGGACACGGGCGATCTGCTTATCCCGCAATAGCTTCAGCGACTGACGCAGCAGCAGCCGAGTCTGATGCGGCTCGATCACGCCATCGATGTAGCCCCGCTCGGCGGCGATCCAGGGCGTAGCCAGGTTCTTGTTGTAGCCCTCGATGAAGTCGGCTCGAATCTTCTGCACCTCGGGCGCGGTCGGGTCGGGGAATCGCTTGACCAGCAGCTGCGCCGCCCCTTCGGCACCGATCACCGCGATACGTGCGGTCGGCCAGGCGAAGTTCAGGTCGGCAGAGAGCTGCTTGGAGCCCATGACCGCGTACCCGCCTCCGTAGGCCTTACGGGTAATGATCGTCACCTTGGGCACATCGGCCTCCACCACGGCATTGAAGAACCTACCGCCGCGCTTGATGACGCCGTTGGTCTCCTCTTCCACACCCGGCATGGCTCCCGGGGTGTCGACGACGAACACCAGGGGAAGATTGAACGAGTCGCAGAACCGGATGAAACCGGCCGCCTTGTCGGAGGCCTCATTGCCCACCGCGCCAGACATGTGCATCGGCTGATTGGCGATGACGCCGACCGGGCTCCCGTCGACGCGGGCGAACGCGGTGATCATGGATGGGCTGCGCTGGTCGGCGATCTCGAAGACGTCACCGTCGTCGAAAATCCGCAACAGAACCTCGTGCATGTCGTAGCCCTGGTTATCGGCGTCCGGGATGATCGTGTCGAGGTACAGATCGTCCTCGGTGATCTCGGGCTCAAGTCCCGGGTTGACGACCGGCGGGTAGTCAAAGGTGTTGGAGGGCAAGAAACTCAAGTAATCGCGGACATACTGGTACGCGGCCGCCTCGTCCTCGACAACCTTGTGGATGTTGCCACGCTGGGCCTGTACATCCGCGCCACCGAGTTCGTCGAACGTGACATCCTCGCCGGTGACATCCTTGATGACGTCGGGCCCGGTGATGAACATGTAGCCCTGATCGCGGACCGCGACCACCAGGTCGGTCTGGATCGGTGAGTACACCGCACCGCCGGCACACTTCCCGAAGATCAACGAGATTTCCGGGACCATGCCGCGCAGCATCTCGTGACGACGCCCTAGCTCGGCGTACCAGGCCAAGGACGTGGCGGTGTCTTGAATGCGGGCACCCGCTGAGTCGTTGATACCGATCACCGGGCAGCCGTTGGTAGCCGCCCACTCCATGAGCTTGGCGACCTTGCGGCCGAACATCTCGCCGACGCTCCCCTGGTACACCGTTTGGTCGTGGGAGAACACCGCCACCGGACGATCGTCGATGCGGCCCAGGCCGGTCACCACACCGTCGGTGTACGGCGCATTCGGATCACCAGGAGTACGCCCAAATGCGCCGAGCTCCAGAAAGCTGCCCTTGTCGAGCAGGGCGTGAATGCGGGCGCGCGCACTCGGGATGCCTTTGGCATCACGCTTGGCGATGGCCTTGGCGTCACCCGGCTCTTGCGTACGGGCAATCCGCTCACGCAGGTCGGCGACCTTCTCCGCAGTTGTATGTGGTGGCACGTCTAGCCTTCCTGGTTCTTCGCATTGATGGAGCGCAATGCCTGACTCATATGAGCACCGACCTTAGCGATGAACGGTTCGTCGATGATCTGGATGTGCTCCCCACCGACCGGAACCACCTCGAGATCAGAGACGAACTCGCCCCAGCCACCGTCGGGCTGGCGAGTCGCGTACGCGGGCTCGAACGTAATGGCGTCGTCGTGGTACCGGTCCGCCATGTACAGCGTCATATGGCCGTCGAACGGCACCGGCGTCGACGTGTCGATGGCCCGCTGGTCCAGGTAGGACGTGCGCTGGTGCTCGATGATCCCCCCGGGGATCTCCACGCCGGCCGCCTTGACCGCCTCCAGCACGAACCTGACCTGGCCCTCGTCGTCGAGCTCCTCCAGCTGCTCATACGGGATGGCCGGAATCTGCACGTTGAAGGTCTTCTGCGCAAAGGCCGCATACCGGTCCCAGCGCTTGCGGGTCTCCTCCGTGGTCGTCAGGATCGGCGTCCCGGGGCGCACCCCGTCGATATTGCCGACCCAGGCCACCTCGGCGCCGGCCTCCTTGAGGCCCACCGCACAGGCGTACGCCAACACCGCACCGAGTGACCACCCGGCGAGAATGAACGGACCCTTGTGCAGCTCAAGAAGCTTCGGCACGTACTGGGTCGCCCGCTCCTCGATGGTGCCCTCGACGCGCTCAAAACCGAACATCGGCGTGTCCTCGGGCAGACGCTTCAACAGCGGCTCGTAAACAACCGTCGACCCGCCCGCCGGATGGAACACGAAGACGGGGACCGTTGTCGAACCCTCCTGCCTGGGCTGCAGGGTCCGCACGAAGCCGTCGATCTTGCCGGCCTCCAATCGGCTGCGGACAACCTCACCGAGTGCCTCGATGGTCGGCGCGAGCTTGACCTCCTCGGCGCCGATCTCACCATCGGCACGCTGCGAAAGGCGTTCTGCGAGTTTCTCGGCCGTCGCGTCGTCGATCTTGGGCAGCGCGTTGAAAATGCTGCCCGGCGACTCGCCGGTGACGATGGCCCACGTCGCGAAGGCGACACGTTCGGCCGCATCACGCGGTGGCACATCGGCATTCAGCGCCTCGGCGATGGCTTCCTGGTTCATCACGGCGGCAGCCTTGGCCAGTTCAGAGGTCTCCGCAGAGAGGGCCGGCTCCGCCGAGGGAACGCTGTCGGCGGCGGGCTCCGGCTCCGCGGCCTGCGGGGCGGCTTCCAGCGCCTTCTCAAGATCGGCCTTGGACAGCATGCCGCCGGTCGGCGCGGCCTCCTTGAATTCATCGGTCTGCTGGTAGTCGTGCAGCTCGTGCACGGCGTCGGGGTTCTCCAGCGCGTAGACAACCAGCCGCTCGACATCGAGCAGGTTGGCATCGCGCACGGCCTGCAGCTGGATGGGCGGCAGGTCGAAGTCGAACTCGACGCGGTTCTTGATGCGCACAGCCATCAAGGAATCCAGACCCAGCTCGATCAACGGCACCTCGCGCGGCACGTCCTCGGGCTCGTAGCCCATGGCCAGCGACACGATCGCGGCCAGACGCTCGATGACCGGCTCGCCGGACTCCTTGCTCCACTTCTTGAAGTCGGCACCCGCACCCGCCCCGGAGAGCAGGTTGTCGTGAATCTCTTCGGGCACCTCGTCTTCCGCGACCGCGACCGCCAGGGCGGGGGCCGCCGTCACCGTCGCCGAACCGTTGGTGGCAACACCCGCGGCGGTCGCGAACGGCAGTGCGCCGCCCTGACCCGCACGGGACACCACCGCGTCGTAGACAAGGGTGAAGGATTCACCGATGCGGGCGTGCACCTGCACGGTGGCCCCACCGGGATGGCGAGACAGCGTGGTCACCAGCGTGGAACCTTCGCCCGGGATCGCCCGCTGCTCGGATGCGGTCAGCTGAGCATCCGGAAGTACCGTTACCGCAGCGGCTTTCACCAGCTCGGGGAGAAGAGCGGAAATACCGCTCACGTCGGATGTCGCCGGCGTTGCGGCTCCCAGAGTCCATTCCCACACATGCTTGCCGTCGGGCAGCGATACGTGCGTACCGGGGATCCGGGTCGCGCCATCAACACTGAAATGCGCGGGGAGCCAGTGTTCCTTGCGCTTGAACTCGGTCGGAGGAATCGGCGCGTAATCCGCCGACCTGGTCGCCGCGACGAACAGCGTCCGCGGATCCAGGCTATGGCCGTACACATAGAGCTGGGCCATGGTCTTGACCATGGACTCGACCTCGTCCTCTTTACGGGCGAGCGTCGCGATCAGCTGTGCGTCAGGCAGTCCGGATGACATGGTGGTGAGCCCAACCTGCATGAGCGCCACAGGATTCGGTGCCAGCTCCAGGAAAGTGGTGTATCCGGCGTCCACGGCGTTACGGGTGCCATGGGTGAAGTAGACCGAATGCCGCATTCCCTTCTTCCAGTAGTCGACATCGTGCACCGGGTCACCGCCGGGGCGAATGAACGTGCCCTCGTTCACCGTCGAGAAGATCCCGATCTTCGGGGTCATCGGCTCGATCCCCTGCAGTTCGGCGGCGAACTCGCCGAGCAGCGGGTCCATCTGCGAGGTATGGCCGGCACCCTTGGTCTGAAGCTTGCGGGCGAACTTGCCCTCAGCCTCGCAGCGCGCCACGATCGCGTCGACCTGCGCCGGCGGACCACCGATGACGGTCTGCGAGGGGGCGGCGTACACGCACACCTCCAGGTCGGGGAAGTCGGCGAACACCGTCCGAAGCTCGTCGGCCGAGTACTCGACCAGCGCCATCAGCCGGATGTAGTCACCGAACAGCATCGCCTCGCCCTCACCCATCAGGTGGGCACGCGAGCAGATGACGCGGGTGGCGTCAGCCAGCGACAGCCCCCCAGCGAAGTAGGCCGACGCGGGCTCGCCCAGCGACTGCCCGATCACCGCGGTGGGCTTGGCGCCATGGGCCTTGAGCACCTCACCCAGACCGATTTGGATCGCAAAGATGGCGATGTTGCTGGTTTCGATGCCGTACTCGTGCGAGTCGTCGAGGATCAACTCGACAACGGAGTAGCCCCGCTCGTCCTGCACGTACGCGTCGACCTTGTCGATCCACTCCGCGAAGATCGGATCGCGCAGGTACAGGCTCTTACCCATCTTGCGGTGCTGCGCACCGAAACCGGCCATCACCCAAACCGGACCGCTGGTGACGGGACCATCCACGGAGTAGACGTACGGCTTCTGCTTGCCTTCGGCGACGGCGCGCAGGCCCTTGATGGCCTCATCGAAATCGTGGGCCAACACCACGGCACGCGAGCGCCCGTGATTGCGCCGGGACAGCGATCGTCCGATGGACTCCAGCGAGTAGGACTGGCCCTCTTCGGATTCCATCCAGTCCGCCAGCGCGGCCGCGGCGGCCTTCTTGCGGGAGGACAGGAAGCCTGAGATAAAGAGCGGGACAACGGGAGTCACCGGCTCTTCGGCAGCGAGCTCGGCCAGCGCCTCCTCTTTGAGTCGCTTGGCCTCGTCGGTCAGTCCAGGCAGCTCGTGCGGCCCATCGGAGTACCCGCCGATGAACTCGCCGTACTCGTCAAAACGAGATGCGTCGAAATCGGTACCTTCTTCAGTATCCGCCTCTGCCGCAACATGTTTGCCGTTGACGTCGGAATTTTCGTCCACATCGGATTCGGACGGCTCACTGGGTTCCACCAGGTCGATCGGCAGCACCTCGCGCACCACGATGTGGGCGTTGGCGCCACCGAAACCGAAGCCGGAAACACCGGCGATGGCGTGCCCGCTGTAGCGCGGCCAGTCGGAGACCTGGTCGACGACCTTCAAGTGAATCGCGTCGAAGTCGATGTACGGGTTGGGGCCGGTGTAGTTGATCGACGGCGGAACCTTGTTGTTCTGCAAGGCCAGCACGATCTTCGACAGGCTCGCGGCACCGGCCGCGGACTCCAGGTGCCCGAAGTTCGACTTAGCCGAGCCCAGCAGTGCCGGCTTATCGGCGTCGCGTCCACGGCCCACCACCCGGCCCAGGCCGTCGGCCTCGATCGGATCGCCGAGGATGGTGCCGGTGCCGTGCGCCTCGATGACGTCGACGGTGCGCGGATCGATACCGGCGTCCTTGTAGGCCTTGCGCAACACCTCGGCCTGGGCGTCGGGGTTTGGTGCGAGCAGACCATTGGACCGGCCATCGTGATTGACCGCGGACCCGGCGATGATCGCCATGATCGGGTCACCGTCGCGTCGCGCATCGGAGAGGCGCTTGAGCACCAGCATGCCGCCACCCTCGGAACGGCTGTAGCCGTTGGCATCCTGCGAGAAGGACTTGATGCGGCCATCCGGGGCGAGCACGCCGCCGACCTCGTCGAAACCGACCGTCACGAGCGGTGTGATGAGTGCGTTGACGCCACCGGCCAAGACGACATCGGCCTCACCGGAACGCAGGGCCTTCACGCCCTGATGCACCGCGACCAGCGAGGAGGAACATGCGGTGTCGACGGCAACACTCGGGCCGCGGAAGTCAAAGAAATACGAAACCCGGTTGGCGATAATCGAACTCGCATTTCCGGTGATGGCGTACGGGTGCATGACAGTGGGGTCGGCCACCGACAGGTAACCGTAGTCGTTGTTGGAGCTGCCGATGTAGACACCGACGCTGTCTCCCTTGAGGCTCGATGCCGGAATGCGCGCGTTCTCCAGCGCCTCCCAGGTGAGTTCGAGGGCCATCCGCTGCTGCGGATCGATATTGTCGGCCTCCATCTTGGAGAGCGTGAAGAACTCGGCGTCGAACCCCTTGATGTCCTTCAGGTATCCGCCGCGGGTGGCGGCTTGCGCAACGCGTTCGGCGATGCGCGGTTCACTGGTGAACTCTTCCCAGCGCCCCTCGGGCAGGTCGGTGATCGCGTCGCGGCCCTCCAGCAGCGCCTCCCACAGCTGCGCCGGGGTATTGACATCACCGGGCAGGCGGGTGGCAAGACCGATCACCGCAATATCGAATTCGCCTGTGGCAGCCTTGGGATCGCGTGACCAGTCCTCGTCACCGGCGTCCGGCAACTCCGGCTCACCCTCGATGATGCGGGTGGCCAGTGACTCGATGGTGGGGTGCTGGAAGGCCACGGTGGCGGTCAGCGTGACCCCGGTGAGGTCTTCGATATCGGCCGCCATGGCCACCGCGTCACGCGAGGACAAGCCCATCTCCACCATGGGTGCCGACTCGTCGATGCGATCGGGGCTCACCCCGGTGGCCTTGGCGATCCAATTACGCAGCCACTCGCGCATCTCGGCGACAGTCAGCTCGGCGCCGCTGGTGGGTGCCGCCGCCTCTGGAGCCTCGGGCTCGGTCTCGATCTCTGGTGTCGAATCCTGTTGCGTATCAGTCATGTTCGAGCCCTCTCCGGGGTATCGCGTACGGACGACCGTGTGTAACGGTTACTGCCGGTCGTCGGGGAATGCGGTCTGCTGGTAGCCGCCGCGCAGGCTGCCATCCAGGTAGCTGGTCCGTGCGGCCCGGCGGGCGATCTTGCCGCTGGAGGTCCGCGCGATCGAGCCGGCCGGAACCAGCAGCACATCGCGCACCGTCACACCGTGGCGCACCGCGACTGCGGCGCGCACATCGTCACCCACCGCCTGGTTATCCGACTTGTGGGCGCCCACGCTGCGCTCGCCGATGACGACCAGCTGCTCGGAGGAGTCCTCCGGGTCATACTTCAAGCCCGCGTGCGGGTTGTCGAAGACGACCTGCGGCAGCTGGTTGGCCGGCACCGAGAAGGCGGCGACGTATCCCGGGCGCAGCGCCTTGTTCGCCTCCTGCGCGGTGTACTCGATGTCCTGCGGGTAGTGGTTACGGCCGTCCACGATGATGAGGTCCTTGACGCGGCCGGTGATGTACAGCTCGCCATCCACCCACACTCCGAGGTCACCGGTGTTGAGCCAGATGGCGTCGTCCGATACACCCTCGGCATGTGATTCGGCGATCCGCGACTTGAGGGTGTTCTGGAACGCCTCGCGCGTTTCCTCCGGGCGGCCCCAGTAGCCGGAGCCAATGTTGTTGCCGTGCAACCAGATCTCGCCGATCTGGCCGTCGGGCAGTTCGGAGGCGGTCTCACCGTCCACGATGACGCCCCACTCGTCGCGGGCCATCCGTCCGCTGGACACCTGCGTCACCGAGTTTTCGGCGCCCGGCTCCACTTCGACGATGCGCCCGGCATTCAGCTCGGTGCGATCCACGTGCAGCACGCGCGCCCTATCCGTGTTCCAGATGGTCGAGGTGACGAACAGCGTGGCCTCGGCCATGCCGTAGGACGGGTGGATGGCCTTGGGATCGAAGCCATACGGCTCAAAGGCATCGCAGAACTTCTTGAGCGAGGCCGTGGACACCGGCTCGGATCCGTTGATGATCGAGTAGACGTTCGAGAGGTCCAGCGGTGGCTCGCCCTCCTTGGGTACGCCGCGCATCGCGCAATGCTCGAAGGCGAAGTTCGGCAAGGCCGAATAGGTGCCGGCGCGGTCATCACCCTGGACCCCCATTTCCCGCAGCCAGCGGATGGGCCGACGGATGAACGCCGCCGGGCTCATCACCGTCATGTGCCGACCGATCATGGACGGCACCATCACCGTGATCAGGCCCATGTCGTGGAAGAACGGCAGCCAGGTGGTCCCGCGATGACTACCGTCACCTTCTTTTGCCGACAACGCGTCGATCAGCTGCAGCAGGTTGGTGGCAAGTGACAGGTGGGTGATCTGCACACCGGCCGGCGCGCGGGTGGAACCAGAGGTGTACTGCAGGTAGGCGATGGTGTCCTTGGTGGCCACGGGCTCCACCCACGTCGACCCCACGTCATTCGGGATGGCGTCGACGGCGATCACGCGGGGGCGCTCCTTGGGCGGACGATTCCGGAAGAACCTACGCACGCCCTCGGCGCACTCGGTGGTCGTCAGCACCGCGGACGGCTGGCAGTCGTCGAGCACCGCGTGCAGGCGGCCCGCATGGCCGGCCTCGCTGGGGTCGAACAGCGGCACCGCGATGGCACCGGCATATAGAGCTCCATAATGCGCGACCAGATAGTCGAGGCTCTGCGGCGCCAGGATGGCGACACGGTCGCCCGGCTTGGTCACCTGTTGCAGACGGGCCGCCACGGCACGGTTGCGCGCACCGAACTCCGACCAGGTGATGTCGATATACGCGCCGTCACGCTCGGTGGAGAAGTCGAGGAACCGGTACGCCAGGCTGTCGCCCTGCGACTCTGCCCAACCTTCGACGTGACGAACAATGCTCCCGTCTTCGGGGAACTTGATGTGGCCCGCCGAGTCGAGGAACGGGTTGTCGAACGCCATTGTGCTTTTCTCCTCTGACGGTGCATGGTGCGCGTTTCGCGGGCCTGAAGCATTCGCGAGCACGCGTCATCGCGAACGTCAAATCCTCGATGATGGTACCGAGAGGCATTCGCGTACTACGGCAGCTCAGGCGGCCATTCGCGACGAGGTTATCGGTCGGCGTCGGCCAGCCAAAATCCCGCGACCCAACGAACGGCTTACAGTCTTATTTTTCTCTTAATCTTAGGCGAGCGTACCGTGCCCGCCAAATATCTCGTCGCCCTGTTGCGAAGATGACATCGAGGCCCGTCAGCCGTGCTTCGGATGGGGTGCCTTCTCGATGAGCCCCTCAGCCCAGTTGGTGGTCCATACCGTCGCCGGCTGACCATCGATCTGCCAAAACTCCGGCGTGGCGTACAGCGCATGTACGGGTGCACCCGCGCCGCCGGACAGAATATCCAGCGTCTTGCCCAGGTTGGAGATGTTGAAGGCGTCCGGCGGCGCCGCGCAGATCAGATCACCGGTACCGCAGATTTGATTAGTGCGGTCGCTGAGCTCACCGAATCCGCCGGGACGCGGACCCGACATCTTCAGACCGAACGAATCCAGCACTCCCAGATCGCCCAGAGTGACCTCGGCACCCTGCCCGGGCGGGTTGGGTCCCGGCGACAGCCCGACCCCGTCCTGACGGCGGCCGTCTGCGATCAATGTCACGCCGAGCACCAAGTCCTGATCAACCGGTCCCTCGCCGTTTCCGATCTGGTTGGCGATGTCACCGGCGATCACCGCACCTTGCGAGAAACCAATCAGAACGTAGCTGGTGAGCGGGCACCGGTCGTACATCTCGGTCAGCTGCTTGACCGCGCGGTCCGTACCTTCCTTGCGGCTGTCGTTGTAGGACATCTGGTTGTCATTGGCGAACGGGTTGTGAAACTGGGCGGTGTACGGCACCGTCCACGTCTCCAACCGGGCCTTGTCGAACTTCTCGGTGATCGGCCGCGAGACGTTAAGCAGCAGCGAGCGCGGGAACTGCGTGGGATTGAGCGGATCGTCGGTGACCGACGACTCCCACGTGCCGGGGATGATGAGCGTCTGCACATCGGGGCAGTCGGCGCTCTGGAAGGCCGGCCGGGGTTTCTGGCCAGGCCGTGTCAACGGCGGTGTCGTCGTCGTCACCTGCCCCGCGGGCGGCGTGACGTCGTCAGGCCGGCGGACGATGACAACGACGATAGCGATCACCAGGATGACGACGACGGCCACGGCCAGCGCCGCCGCCAAACCGAGAATCCGGTGTCGTTTACTACTCGAGGTCTTGGGCATGTGTCTCCTGGCCGTTCGTGACGTGCGGTCTCGCAGCTTGCTCCACGGTACCGGGAGCCCCGGGCGAGGCTACCGAACCGATGCCATCCGCACCTGCGCAAATGATCGTCACAGCACAGAATTCGTTACGCGATTGTGGCCGTCGGTCGTCTCCCGAAACGACGAAGGCGGCGACCACCGAAGTGGCCGCCGCCTTCGCGATTGTCAGTGATGCTCAGTGGCTGCCCAGGTAGGCGACCATGTCAGACTTCATGGCCTTGAGCTGGTTGCCCCAGTAGGTCCAGTTGTGCAGACCACCCGGGGGGAACTCCACGTGGGCGTTCTTGCCACCGGCTGCGGTGTAGGCATCGACGTACTGCTTGTTGATGCCGATCGCCATGCCCTCAAGGAATCCACCGGTGAAGTTCTCGAAGCCGTTACGCGTGGCGTCGAGGTCGGTGGCGTCGCCGCTACCGCAGTAGATCCACAGGCGGGTGCCGTTGGCCACGGTCTTGTCGATGTTCAGGAACGGGTCGTTGCGAACCCAGGCCGGATCGCTATCCGGTCCCCACATGTCCTGCGCACTGAAGCCACCGGCGTCGCCCATGGCCATACCGACCTGCCCCTTCATGTCTGCGGGGTGCAGGAAGCCGGACAGCGCGCCGGCGTAGACGAACTGCTGCGGGTGGTAGTTGGCCAGCGTGATGGCGGATGCGCCACCCATGGACAGACCGACGACAGCGTTACCGGTCTTGGACACACCGTTGTTGGCCGCCAGGTATGCGGGCAGCTCCTGGGTCAGGAAGGTCTCCCACTTGTAGGTGAAGACGCCGTCCTTGCCCTTGGCGGGCTGGTACCAGTCGGTGTACCAGCTGGACTGGCCGCCGACGGGCATGACCATGGAGAGGCCGGACTGGTAGTAGTCCTCGAACGCCGTGGTCTCGATGTCCCAGCCGTTGAAGTCGTCGCGCGCACGCAGACCATCCAGCAGGTAGACGGCCTTAGCGCCGCCACCCTGGAACTGGATCTTGATGTCGCGGCCCATGGAGGCCGACGGAACCTGTAGATCCACAACCGGGAGACCCGGCCGCGAGAACGCGTTCGCAACTGCTGAACCACCGGTAACACCGATGAGTCCGGGCAGAACAGCAGCTGCCGCAGCGGCGACAGCAAGTCGACGCGCGGTCACACCGCGCAAGTTTGAAAAGAGCTTCATTACCTCAGTATCCCGTCTGCTTCAGTCGGCGTTACATGTCAGGCCGACAGACATCCTGTGGGGTCCCCGAGGTAGTCAACCACATCAGGAGGGCTGTCAACACATCCCGGCGCGGATGTTGGCCCTCCGCAACCAGACCGATGTGTTCCTGAGACACAGTCCGGCGAAGACAAAAAGAGCGGTGGCCACCTGGGTGGCCACCGCTCTTTTGACTGCTTATGCCTAGTGGCTCTGCAGGTAGGCAACCATGTCGGACTTCATGGCCCGCAACTGCTGGCCCCAGTAGGTCCAGTTGTGGATACCGCCCGGAGGAAACTCGACGTGGGCGTTCTTGCCGCCGGCGGCGGTGTAGGCCTCGACGAACTTCTTGTTCGAACCGATGGCCATGCCCTCCAGGAATCCACCGGTGAAGTTCTCGAAGCCGTTACGGCTGGCGTCGAGATCGGTGGAGTCGCCGGTACCGCAGTACAGCCACAGGCGAGTGCCGTTGTCGATGATCTTCTGGATGTTCAGGAACGGGTCATTGCGCTGCCAGGCCGGATCGCTGTCCGGGCCCCACATATCGGAGGCACTGAAGCCACCGGCGTCACCCATGGCCATACCGATCTGGAACTTCATGTCCGACGGGTTCAGGAAGCCCGAGAGCGCACCCGCGTAGATGAACAGCTGCGGGTGGTAGATCGACAGGGTCAGTGCGGCAGAGGCGCCCATCGACAGACCGACGACTGCGTTACCGGTCTGCGAGATGCCCTTGTTGGCAGCCAGGTAGGCCGGAAGTTCCTGAGTGGTGAAGGTTTCCCACTTGTAGGTCCAGACGCCATCCTTGCCCTTGGCCGGGTTGTACCAGTCCGTGTAGAAGCTGGACTGACCGCCGACAGGCATGACCATGGAGATACCGGACTGGTAGTAGTCCTCGAACGCCGTGGTCTCGATGTCCCAACCGCTGAAGTCATCGCGCGCACGCAGACCATCCAGCAGGTAGACGGCCTTGGTACCGCCCGGCTGGAACTGGACCTTGATTTCGCGGCCCATCGACGCCGACGGCACCTGCAGGTACTCGACCGGAAGCCCGGGACGCGAGAACGCGCCCGCAATCGCCGAGCCACCGGTAACGCCGACAAGACCCGGCAGCACGGCTGCGGCCGTTGCCACTACAGCCAGTCGACGCGCGGTAACACCACGCATCTTCGAAAAGAGCTTCATTTACTTCGTTTTCCCATCTGTTTCAATCGATTTCCCACGCGCAGGCCAACGGATTTGATGGACGCCCGTCGCACGTTCGCGCGGTAGTCAACCACATCCCTGGACCTGTCAGCATCATCACTACGTGCGCCTGCGGACCTTCTCAAGGTGCCCCGAGACCCTAGCCATTGAGCGTGGCAATCAGATCACCCTTGAGGGCCTGCAGTTGCTGTCCCCAATACGGCCAGGAGTGATTCCCGGACGAGGGGAAGACAAATGTGGCGTTGCTGCCGCCGGCGGCGGCATACGCCTGCTGGAACCTCTTGTTGCCGCTGACAGCCAGCGACTCCAAGCTGCTCGCACTCAGGGCGACACCGGCATCGCCGTTTTCGTCGATCGGTGTCGAGCCACCAGGAGCGCAATAGATGTAGAGGCGGGTTCCGGCCGCGACCAGCCCCTGGACCTGCACGGTGGGATCATTGCGCCGCCACGCCGGATCCCACGGCGGGCCCCACATGTTGTCGACGCTGTAGCTGCCGGCGTCGAGCATCGCGACCCGAATCGCGTTGGTCATGAAAATGGTTGAGGGATTGAGGAATCCCGAGAGCGAGCCCGCGAATCTGAACTGTGCAGGGTGGTAGGCAGCCAGGATCAGCGCCGCGCCGCCACTCATCGACAGTCCCACGACACCATTGCCGGTGGCCGATATTTGCTTGTTGGTGGCGAGGTAAACGGGCAGCTCTTGTGTGAGGAATGTTTCCCATTTGTACGTGTACGGCTGCTTGTTGAGCGCAGACGGCGAATACCAGTCGCTGTAGAAACTCGACTGGCCGCCCACAGGCATGACCACCGAAATTCCCGACTGATAGAACCAGTCGAATGCCCCGGTGTTGATATCCCAGCCGTTGAAGTCGTCCTGAGCGCGAAGGCCGTCAAGCAGGTAGACCGCCTTGGGTCCCCCACCCATGAACTCGACTCGGATATTGCGCCCCATCGAATTGGAGTAGACGTCCAGGTACTCGACCGGAAGTCCCTCACGCGAAAAGGCATGCGCCGTAGCCGGACTGATCGCCAAACCCGCAGCCATCGCCAAGGGCATCACAACCGCCGCTAACAGGGCCGTCAGCACGCGGCGGGCTCTCACGCGCACGCTCATCTGGGATCCATCCGTTTCATTGGGGAAGTCACAACTGTCACTTCTGTAACGCAACATTGCGTCTGAAGTGTCTGACACGGTCGTCTTCGTATCGCCACGACGGGGCCGCAGCGTTACCTAATTGGGATCTCGATTCGGACACGGAGACCCACCGGCACGGTCGCTTGTAGGGCCCCGACGGGGAACGCTCTAGGGACCGGTCGCCGGAAGCCCAGTGTACGGGGGGGTATCCAGCTTTGGCATCGGCAGACCGCATCGAGCCAGTTCAAAGCGCGGCACACGGTCGATTCGGTAAGTGGTGAAGTCCGCGGCGTGCAACAGATTGGACACGAAAAGCCGAGGTGAGAGCGGCCGGCGTATCGAACCCAACATCGCATCGGTCTGCGGGCATTTGAGCGCCTCCACGGCCTCCGCCACCCAGTCCTGGTCGATGTATCGCGGGATGTACGGGTAGCGCTTGAGCCAGGGCCCGTCGGCGATCATCCAGTCCGGGAAGAGGTTCTTGTCGTGGCCGATGCGTCCATCGGTGATGCGCGCAGTGTGTGCGGCCAACGGGTTGGCCAGGCCGATTTGGTCCACGATCCGCACATCCAGGCCCAGGTTCATGCCGAGCATGCCCAAGTTGGTGAACAGCACCGCGTGCGGCCCGCGATAACCATGCGGAATCGGAGGTGGCGGCGGGATGGCCGGCACCACATCCCACTGGTCGTAGTTCCCCGACGGGAGCAGTAACGCGCCATCCGGGGTGTTGTCGATGGCCACCAGCACCGCACGCATGCGCGGGTAGTTCAGGTAGTCCGCGGCGGTCAGCGGATGGGCGACACCGGTCGCCTGGGCGTAGAAACGCCGCTCATCGACGATGCCGCTATAGGTGACCTTGGTGCCATCCCCGCCCATTCCCGGGGAATTGGCCACCCACACCGACCAGCCGGCAATGCCGGCGAACAGGCCGACAGTGGCCGCGGTGAGCAGGCGAGCCTGCTTCGGAGTGAAGGCCGCACTGTCCGGAGCGGCCAGCGGAACCACCGAGATCGGCAGCAACAGGCAGAACACCGGCGTCAAGAGCACGCGGGCGTGCATGAAGTCCCCACCCTGCCGGATCCAGTACACGCCCTGGATGAATCCGCTCGCGAGCATGAAAAGAACTACAGCGGTGGGGTTTTGGATAAGACGTGCCAGCCAGCCGTATCCAGGGGCGGCCACCTGACGTACCCACCATTGACCGCGGCGAGCCTGGTAGGCGGCCACGCCGAGCGCGATGAGCAGGACCGCCGGAACCCAGATGAGATATGGCGAATTCATGTTCTGCAGGTAGACGAAGCCCTGTCCCCATTTGGAGCCCGACGCGTCCTTGGCGATCGCCGTACTCGGCACCAGCAGGCCGTAATAGCCCATCCGGAAGATCTGATACAGCACCGGCAATGCTCCACCGGCCGCCACGATGTACAACCGGATGGTGAACCCGCGCGCGGCGATCAACATCATCACCAGAAAGCCGCCGCCGATAAGCGCGAGCTCCGGACGGATCAGCACACTCAGCCCGGCCAAAAAGGCCAGCCCTAACGTAAACCGCTTGCTCAGAACATCTTTCTGGTCTTTTTGGGCGGCATGCACGATCCGCGGGTCCACCGGCTGATGCGGGCCGCCGCGCCGATCCAGAGTCACCGGCATGCGCACGGCCTGCGCCCAGATCACCATCATGAGCCACAGCCCACCCAAATACGCCAGCACCAAACCGTTTTCAAGGCCAGAGGTGGCGAAGTCGCGGGCCGGAGGGATGGCGATGTACACCAGCATTCCGGCGGGCACCATGACGGCGGCGCGCCCGGCAAGCAGCGGCGCGTAGAGCCGGGCAGTGCCCAAGATGGCCAGCGCGACGCCGGCCAGACTCAGCACCAGCGACAGCGTCAGCGCCACGTACTCCAGGCGCATGCCTCCGCCGGCCCAACTACCCAGATACGTCAGATAGGTCCACACTGTGGAGGTATTGGCCTCTACCCGTTCTCCCTTATTGAAAACAGGACCGTTGCCCGCCAGCAGATTTCGCACGGTACGCAGCACGATGAGGCCGTCATCCGCTATCCAGCGCCGCTGCCAGGCACCCCAACCGAACAGCACGGTCACGGTGAGGACGCTGACCCACATGGTGAAGCGGGTCAGTCCATTCGTGCCCGGGCCGGGTTGGGTATTAGGAGAAGTAGAAGGCCGCACCGAGTGATCCGATCCATGCGACGAACAGGAACTGCAGCACCCTGTCCCCCAGAGCGATCTCCTCGGGCTCGCCTGCCTCGCCCCCGTCGACATCTACCGCGTAACGCAGGATCGCGACGGTGAACGGAATCATCGATGCCACAAACCAGGATCCGGCGCGGTGGTCGCGTTCGAAGGCCCACAGCCCGTAACAGACCACGATGGCGGTGGCCGATAGCGTCCACACGAAACGCAGGTAGCTGGAGGTATATCCCTCGAGCGACTTACGGATCTTGGCACCCGTCTTCTCGACGATCTGCAACTCGGCATAGCGCTTACCCGCGGTCATCATGAGCGACCCGAAGGCCATGATCAGCAGGAACCACTGCGACAGATACACCCCGGCGGCCACACCACCGGCAATCGCCCGAATGAGATACGCCGACGAGACGATGCAGATATCGATGACCGGCTGGTGTTTCAGGCCGAAACAGTAGGCCAGCTGGATGGCGATGTAGATCGCTATCACGATGACCAGGTTGATGTTGACGCGCGATGCGATACCCAGCGATCCGGCAGCCAGCACAACCGCAAGCCCGTACGCGGCGGGGATCGGGAGCACACCCGCGGCGATCGGCCGGAATCGCTTGGTGGGGTGCTGCCGATCGGCATCCACGTCGCGGGCGTCGTTGATCAGATAGATGGACGAGGCCGCCATGCTGAACGCAACAAAGGCAATAGCGACCCGAATGAAAATGCCCCGGTAGTCGTGCGGCGAGATATCGCCGAGCGCCGCCAACGGCGCCGCGAAGACCAGGACGTTCTTCACCCACTGGCGCGGGCGCACCGCCTTGACGATCCCCGAAACGAGATTCTTGGGCGGGCCCGCCGTAGGAGTCGGTGCCTCACTCATCGCTGTTCCTCCTTGAGCGCCAGGCGAGCGTCCGCCCGACGAACGGCCGCGCCGATCAGTACGCCAATCGCGGCGCCCGCGGCCACATCTGTGGGGTAATGCACGCCAAGAACCAACCGCGACAATGCCATCGGCGGAATCAGCAGCGCGGGCAGGGGCAATCCCGTCAGCGGCGCGAGCAGCACTGCCGCCGCCGCGGTCGAGGTGGCATGCGAAGAGGGGAAGCTCAACCGGCTTGGGGTACTGACATTCACCCGCACCGCCTCATGGCTGGGACGACGGCGACGCACCACACGCTTGATGATCACCGAGGCGGCATGGGCGCCAAAGGCGCCGGCGCCCGCCGCCAACCAGCTGCGACGACGGGGCTTGTCACTTTTGTTGATGGCCGCTCCGACCAGCGCCGCGGCCACCCATCCGATGCTGTGCTCACCGAAATGGGACAGCCCGCGAGCAGTGCTGAGCACCCCGGGCCGACCGGCGAGAGCCGACTGCACGGCGACCAGCACCGCGGTCTCACCCTGCGGCGCGGTCACCTCGCCCGGCAGCAGACCGGTCATGCACTCACCCCGGGATTCACCGACTGAGCCGCCGTGTTGTCCTTCTCGATGCCAAGGATGTTCTCCCACTGCTCTTTACTGGTCAGCGTCGGCAGCGCGTTGCGGTAGGTCTTGCGCATCTTGTTGAAATTACGCATCAGCTGCAGGTGGCGGCGCGCCGACGCGCGCAGCAGCTCGAACATCTTGGCGCGGTCACGCTGCCGGTACACCACGCCCCGCCCGTCGGCGGTGGTCACGGTGACACCATCGACACGGCACAGCAGGAACCAGCGAGCATCCTGGGTCGCCACATTCAGCTCCGGGCGCACGTGATGCGCGGGATCTTCCTTTTTGAGCTGGTGAATCACACCGCGGGAGAGTCGGAACCCGATGGCGGGCAACGAGACCGGCGGCCTATGCACCTTGCGGCGTCCAGACGGGGACGGCAGTGAGGTGGCTGTCGGGAGCACCACGGCGTCCGGGAACTCCTGGCGCATCTTGCGCACATCGGGCAGCGCCGACTCCAGAATCGATGCGATGTGCTCTGGCCCCGCCAGGAAGTCGTCAATGGCCCGGTTCTGGATGGCCACGGTCGAGTACTCGAGGCACAGCAGGTGTTTGAAGGTGGCCTTCAGCGAGCTGGCGAGCAGACCGCGGATCGGGTTGTCCCAGTGCAGTGCTGCCACCACCAGCCGGTTACGCAGGTGGAAGTAGGCCTGCCAGTCGATGGCGTCGTCCTTGTCGCTCCAGGCCATGTGCCAGATCGCGGTGCCCGGCATCGACGCGGTGCCGTAACCGTGCTCGTTGGCGCGGATCCCGTACTCGACGTCATCCCATTTGATGAACAGCGGCAGCGGCTGCCCCAGTTCCTCGGCGACAGCGCGCGGGATCATGCACATCCACCAGCCGTTGAAGTCGACATCGATGCGGCGGTGCAGCAGCTTACTGCGCTCCTCTTCGATGTCGCCCAGCGCGAACTTGGCGAAGTCGTGGTCGTACTCGGCGAACGGCGCATTGGTCCACATGAAGTTGTCACGGTTGACCATCTCGCCCATCACATGCAGGTGCGAGGGCTCCTGCAAGTTGAGCATCTGGCCACCGACGAGCATGGGGGCCTTGGCAAACCGGCTCAACGCCAGGGCCCGCAGGATCGAATCCGGCTCGATCCGGATGTCGTCGTCCATGTAGAGAATCTGCTCGCAGTCGGTGTTCTTGAGCGCCTCGTACATGACCCGGCTGTAGCCACCCGAACCGCCCAGGTTCGGCTGATCGAACACCCGGAGCCGGTCCCCCAGCGGTCTCGCGGCAGCGGCCCATTCCGGATGGTCCTTGGCCTTCTTGGTGCCCTGGTCCGGAACGATGACCGCGGTAATCACCTTGTCCACCTGCGGGTCCGAGGTAAGCGCCTTGAGGGCGTTCACGCAATCTCCGGGACGGTTGAAGGTGGGGATGCCCACGGTGATGCTGGCGCGGCCTGGTGCGGCGCTCGGCGCGTACCAGCCCGCGTTGTGCAGCGCGACCTCGGTATCGGAGGTGATGTCGAACCAGATCCAGCCGCCATCCTCGAATGCGTCCAGGCCGATCTCGAACTCGATCACCGCATTCTGGCCACTGAACTGGGTGCCGCCCACCGTGATTCGAGCTCCGGTGGCCTTAGTCCGGTACACATCGATGCGACCGGCCCCACTCAGTTCAATGTGCAGCACCACGTTTTCCAGCGTCGACCAGCGACGCCAGTAGCTCGCCGGGAAGGCGTTGAAGTAGGTCGCGAATGACACCTCGGACTCCGCGCCGATCTCCAGGGTGGTGCGGGTGGGCGCGTGCGCACGCTTGGCGTTGGTGTCGGACTCGACGATGTAGAGCTTGCGCACGTCGAGCGGTTCACCCGGCCGGGGCAGGATCACCCGGGACAGCAGGCTCACCGCATGCGATTCCGCCGAATCGATGGGGCCGAATGGAATATCACTCATTGTCGTCACCTCCGGACAAGGGTGCACCGTCGGCCAGGTGCGGCGCGAGCACGTTGTCGTACATGCTCAGCGCACTGGCGATCGCCATGTGCATATCGAGATACTGATAGGTACCCAGCCGGCCACCGAACAGCACCTTGGCCGAAGCTGTTTCCTGCTTGGCGCGGGCACGGTAGGCGGCCAGGATGGCCCGATCGGATTCTGTGTTGATCGGGTAGTACGGCTCGTCATTTCCCTCGGCGAACCGCGAGAATTCCCGCATGATCACGGTCTTATCCGTCGGATAGGCCCGTTCCGGATGGAAGTGACGGAACTCGTGGATCCGCGTGTAGGGGACGTCGGCGTCGTTGTAGTTCATCACCGGGGTGCCCTGGAAATCGCCGGTATCGAGCACCTCGACCTCGAAGTCCAGAGTGCGCCAACCCAACTGGCCCTCCGCGTAGTCGAAGTAGCGATCCAACGGCCCGGTGTACACAACCGGAGCATGAGGCGACTGCGTGCGCAGGTCTTTCTGGACTTCGAACCAGTCGGTATCCAGGCGCACCTCGATCCGGTCGTCGGCGGCCATGTTCTGCAGCCATGCGGTGTACCCGTCGACCGGCAGTCCTTCGTAGGTGTCGTTGAAGTACCGGTTGTCAAAGGTGTAGCGCACCGGCAGCCGGGTGATGTTCCCGGCGGGCAGCAGCTTGGGGTCGGTCTGCCACTGCTTGGCGGTGTACGCCTTGACGAACGCCTCATACAGCGGGCGACCGATCAGCGATATCGCCTTTTCCTCAAGGTTGGTGGCGTCCTCGGTGGTGATCTCGGCGGCCTGCTCGGCGATGAGCGCGCGGGCCTCGTCCGGGGTGAAGTAGCGGCCGAAGAACTGTGAGACCAGCCCCAGGCCCAACGGGAACTGATAGGACTGCCCGTTGTGCATCGCGAAAACGCGGTGCTGGTAGCCGGTGAACTCGGTGAACTGCCGTACGTAGTCCCAGACTCTCTTATTAGAGGTGTGGAACAGGTGGGCGCCGTACTTGTGCACCTCTATACCGGTCTGCGGCTCGGGCTCGGAGTAGGCGTTACCACCGATGTGGTGACGCCTCTCGACGACGAGCACCTTCTTGTTCAGTTGCGTGGCCGCGCGCTCGGCGATGGTGAGGCCGAAAAACCCGGATCCGACGACGATCAGGTCGAACTGTTGGTTTTCTCCGGTCACGTGCAGTCAGGGTACTGGACCGGCACCACGAGCCCCGGACAGCGACATCCGCCCCGCGTGGAACGTACCCGTCAGGGTTCGCAGGTACGGATCCGGTCGCGATTGGCTCACGATTTGATTTCGTCCCTCTAGTCACACCAGTAACTCTGGTTACCATCGAAAGCGTCGGTTCCGGTGCCGATCCGCCGATCCGACACCCAACGGGAAATCCCGTGAAAGAACACGCAAAACCGCAGTACACCATAAGTGATCGACCCGATATTGAGGAGACTTCCGTGCCTAATCGTCGCCGCCGCCGGCTTTCGACAGCCTTGAGCTCGGTCGCCGCGCTGGCCGTTGCAAGTCCGTTTGCCATCGCCCTCGCGACCAACATGACCCAGGCCGCCGCGCCCGCACCTTCACAGCAGGAATTCGTGCAGGCCGCGATCGTGTCGGACCTCCCCGGCGAGCTCATGGGCGCAGTTCAACAGATGACGTCACAGTTCGGCGTGCAGATCCCCGGGCTTTCCGGTCTCAACATCCCCGGCCTGGGTGGTGGCGGGCTCGGTAGCCTCGGCGGCGCCAACCCGGCGCTCGCCCCCGGCGGTCTCACCACGCCGGGCGGTCTGACCAGCCCGTCCACGTCGCTGACGAACCCCGCTCTGACCAACCCCGGCCTCACCAGCCCGGGCGGAGCCACCACGCCGAGCCTTACCGATCCGGCGCTGACCAACCCCGGCCTGACCAACCCGGCCGCCCCGGCGAGCACCGCGGGACTCACTCCCGCGACGGGCGTGAACCCGGCGCTGACCGATCCGGCCGCAGGCACCGCGGGTCTGACTTCCCCCGCTGGCGAGGTCCCGATCACGCCAAACCCCGCACTGGGCACCGGCCTGACCAACCCGGCACTTGCCGACCCCTCGCTGGCGGGCCTCGGTACGCCCAGCGGACTCGGCGGCGGCAGCGGACTCGGTGGCGGCAGCAGCCTGATCAGCGACGCGATGGGGGCCGTCAACCAGCTGGGCATCACCCAGGCGGTTGACCTCATCAAGGGCGCCATCCCGGCGGCCGCCTCCGCGGCGGCTCCGGCGCCGGCCGGCTAGGCCCGACACACAAGCTAGATAGCGAAACGGCACCGCAGGGCATAGAGGCTCTGCGGTGTCGTTGCGTGTGACCAACCCGCCAAATATCAAGATCGACATTTGACGCGTGTCGAATCACTAGTCACATTTGTCCCATACGTAACATCCCTGGTGGTCGTGTCGCTCCTTGCGGCGCGTCCGGTGTGATCCAGGAGAGACGACGTGCCAGTACGAGTCAGCAAGATGCCCATGAGACGGCAGCTTGCGCTGGCTCTTGCCGCGACCGCGACGGTCATGACCGTCAGCGTGGTCGATCACCTCAAGACCGAGCAGGCCGAAGAGACCGCCATCACCACGCAGTCCTTGCAGAATGCCGCGACGCACGACGTGCTGACCGCCGAGGTCGGACTACCCGGCCAGAACACACCGGCCACCGTGCACGACATTCAGCAGGCCGACTCCTTCAGCCTTATCGCCGTCCGTGGTGAGGACCTGGCCTCCGTGAACGTTTCTGTGCGGGCACAACAAGCCGACGGCGGCTGGGGGCAGTGGTACGAACTCCACCCCGTTGAGTCGGGCGATCCGGTGGCCCCAGACAAGGGAATCCCCGCAGCGACCGAACCGGTATTTGTCGGCACCACTCATTCCGCCCAGATTGCGGTGCAACCCCGGTACGGCGCCAACGTGAAGCCCCCGCCCGCCGACGGTGGCCGGACATCGGCCGCCCCCGGTTTGGGTTACCGGCCCGCGAGCATCGAGCAGCCCTTGACCACCGGACTCGATGCCATCCTGATCAGCCCCAAGCTGGCGCCCCCCGATGGAGCACGGTTCGAAGAGCGCTGGTCGGCACCGATAGCGCTGCCCCAAGCGGGCCCGCGGATCATCACGCGCGCCCAATGGGGCGCCAACGAATCAGACCGCTGCCCACCGGTTTACAACAGAGACGTGCGCGCGGGAGTGGTCCACCACACCGCCGGAAGCAACAACTACTCGCCCTACGATTCCGCCGCCATCATCCGGGCGATCTACGCGTATCACACCAAAACTCTCAAGTGGTGCGACATCGCCTACAACGTGCTGGTGGATAAGTACGGGCAGATCTTCGAGGGCCGCTTCGGCGGTATCACCAACAACGTGCAGGGCGCACACACCGGCGGATTCAACGAGCACAGCTGGGGCCTCGCGCTGATCGGTGACTTCACTCGCGACGAGCCCTCCCCCGCAATGCTGCAATCCGCAGGCCGCATGCTGGGTTGGCGCCTGCGGCTCGCCGGCGTGGATCCGCGCGGACAAGTGGACCTGACCTCGGAGGGCGGCCCCTTCACCACCGTGCCCGGAGGAAAAGTCGTCACGCTGCCAACGATTTTCACGCACCGTGACGTCGGAAACACCGAATGCCCAGGTGAAGCCGCCTACCGATTGATCCCCCGGCTGCGCGATATCGCGGCCGGCGCCGCCAACGGAGACCCGCCGGATCTCGTCGACGCGATGCGCGGCGGCGCCATCTACGACACCTGGATGCGGCTGGGCAGTACCGACAGCACGCTGGGCGCACCCACATCCACGGAACAACAGGCCGCCGGCGACGCCCGCTTCGCCACCTTCCGCAACGGGGCGATGTACTTCTCGCCCGGCACCGGCACCTACCCTGTCGTCGGGGCGATCTACCACGCCTGGGCCGAAACAAATTTCGAGCGTGGGCCGTTGGGGCTTCCTGTGAGCGACGAGCTGGGCGAGCCGAACATCATCGTGCAGAACTTCCAGAACGGATCCCTAATCTACGACCGGGCCAGCGGACGGGTGTCGAGTGTGATCAACGGGGAGACCCGCGAGGTACTCGGGGTGGCACCGGTGGCACAGAACGCCTTGCCCGAACAGTTCTCAGCCCCTGCCGCGCCCGCCGCACCGCCACCCCCCGCACCGGCGCCGCCTCCCCCGCCGCCACCGGTCGAACAGTTCGCACCCGCCGCCTAACGCGTCATCGGAAGCGACAGCACGAACGTAACCGCCTCAGCCCCACCAACGTTCGAGAACCTTGGCCACCCCATCATCGTCGTTGGTGGCCGTGATCTCGTCGGCGGCTGCGCGCGCCTCCGGGTGCGCGTTACCCATCGCCACCCCGTGCCCGGCCCAGCGGAGCATGGCCACGTCATTGGGCATATCGCCAAAGGCGATGACCGATTCCGGCTGCACCCCAGCCTGATCCGCTACCACGGCGATTCCGCTGGCCTTGCTGATTCCGGTGGGCATCACCTCGATGAGCCCGTTATCGGTGGAGTAGGTGATGGCCGCTCCCGCCTCGGTCACCAGCGGCGCGAGGATCTCAGCCATCTCCGAGCTACGCGCTCCGGCCTTGCGCACCAGCAGCTTCACCGCTGGAAAGCTCAGCAGGTCCTCCAGAGACACCTCGGTGTTGTCGGGGTTCAGCCAGGCATGCTCGTATCCGGGAGAACTGACGAATTGCGGTGTCGCGGCATCGTGTGCGCTGCGACCGACCCGCTCCACCGCGAGGCCCACCCCGGGGATGGCGGCTTGCGCAACCTCCGCCAGCACGGCAAGCTCCGCCGGGCCCAGCGTGGCCGCCGAGATGATCCGGTCACTGTCCGCGTCGTACAGAACGGATCCATTGGCGCACACCGAGATCGGCGCGAAGCCGAGAGCCTCGACGATCGGGGTGATCCAACGGGGCGGACGCCCGGTGGCGAGGATGAACGTGGCACCCGATCCGACCGCGGCGGTGATGACCGCGCGAGTGCGCGCCGACAGCAGCTCGTCGGAATCGATCAGCGTCCCGTCCACGTCGGACGCGATAAGGGTGGGAGGAGTCACGGGCAGCCCGGCCCCGTCTTCTTCTGGGCCCTCTTCCGGGCGCGTTCTGCCAATTCCGCCTCCTCGAGCACAGCGGCTTCCTCCAGGGTGGGGGCGCTACCGCCCAGGCGCCTGGGCAGCCAGTACGCGCCCGGTTCCTTCGGGTAGTCCCGCTGCGCCTGGGTCAGCAGCTGCTCCATGGCGTCATGCAACTCGGCCGTCGTGCGATCGACATCCGGGGAAGCCGCCAGCGGCCGACCGACGGCGACATTGACAGGAATTTTACTGTGCCCCAGGTCTTTTGGATGATCCTTGGTCCAGATGCGCTGCGCACCCCAGACGATGAGCGGAACGATCGGCACGCCGGCCTCATGAGCCATCCGGGCGGCGCCGCTCTTGAACTCCTTGAGCTCGAAGCTACGGCTGATGGTGGCCTCCGGGTACACCCCGACGATCTCGCCGCTACGCAGGCTGTCCACCGCCGCCTCGTAGGCGCCGTGGCCCGCGCTGCGGTCGACGGGAATCGCCTTGGCATGTTTGATCAGGAAGTTCATGATGGGCACCTCCTGCATCTCTGCCTTGAGCATGAACCGCAGCCGCCGACCGGCGCGGACCGTCGCCAAACCCGCCGGAAGAAAGTCGACGTAACTGGTGTGGTTGATCGCGATCACCGCACCACCGCCGGACGGGACCTGCTCCAGACCTCGATATCTGATCACGGTCCCCGTGAGGAAGACCGCCGTATTGGCTGTGATTTCGAGGAGTCGGTAAACCGGTTCCATCTAGCTGTCTTTCTGGGCCTGCTTTTCTGCCTCGCGAGCGGCGCGTTGTGCCTTGCGCTCGGCAGCGTCCTGGGCATCCCACTGCGCGGCCTCGGCCAAGGTCGGCGCGGACCCACCCAGCCGATGCGGCACCCAGTACTCTCCTGCCGGATGCTGGCCGTAGTCGTCCTGCACCTCCAGCAGCAGGTGCTGCATGCGTGCGTGCAGAAGCGCGGTGAGCTCCGAAACCGGCAGCGTCGGCTCGATAGGTGCGCCCACCGCGATAGAGATCGGCGTATTGGTGCGACCGAGATTCTTGGGATGCCCCTTGGTCCAAATGCGCTGCGCACCCCAGACGACATGCGGAACGATCGGCACACCTGCCTCGATGGCCATGCGCGCCGCCCCTGACTTGAATTCCTTGATCTCAAAGCTGCGGCTGATGGTCGCCTCCGGGTACACCCCCACCAGTTCACCGGCCTTGAGCTTGTCGACTGCCTCGGCGTACGACGCGGCACCGTCCACGCGGTCGACCGAGATATGCCGGCAGCCCCGCATGATGGGGCCGGTGATCTTGTTGTCGAAGGTTTCCTTCTTAGCCATGAACCGCACCTTGCGCCCCTTTTTCTGAAGGAACGCCGGCAGCCCGGCGAAGGTGAAATCCATGTATCCGGTGTGATTGATCGCCACAACCGCCCCGCCTTCAGTCGGCAGGTTCTCGACACCCGTAACGGTGAATTTCAGGCCTTGAATGGCCCAGACGGTACGGGCAAGCCCAATCACCGTTCCATAAACAGGCTCCACGTGACGAGCCTAGCGCTGGTGGTCCACCCGATGCACTCGATACCCGTCTAACGCTGCACGAGACCGCCACCGTCGGCCACGATCACCTGACCCGTGATGAACGAGCCCGCGTCCGACAACAGCAGGAGCGCCGGTCCGATCATCTCGTCGGTGGACGCCAGGCGCCCCATGAAGGACTGCGCGGCCATGGCGTCGATGACCTCCTGCGGGTTCTGCTGCAGCATGTAGGTATCGACAGTGCCGGGCGCCAGCGCGTTCACCCGGATGCCCCGCCCGGTGTACTCGGCGGCCATCGACCGGGTGAAGGACATGAGCGTGGCCTTCATGGCCGCGTACATCGACAACATCGGCACGTACTGAAAAGCGGCCACCGACACCACGTTGAGCACCGAGGCATGCTCACTGGCAGTGAGATGCGGCAACGCCGCCTGCACCAGGAATACCGGACCGCGCACATTGACGTCGAACGACTTGCCCAGCGCCTCAGGCGTGTAGCTGCCCATGGGCTGCGCGACCGGGTTGGCAGCCGCGTTGACCACGATGTCGACGCCGCCGTACTCGTCGACCGTGCTCGCGACCAAACCGTCGATATCACTCAGGTCACCCATGTGGGCGGGCACACCGAGCGCCCGATACCCCTTGTCCTGAAGCTCCTTCGCCGCGGTAGTACAGGCATCGGCCTTGCGGCTGGACACCACCACCGATGCCCCGCAGGCACCGAGAGCCTCGGCTATTGCGTACCCGATCCCGCGGGTCCCACCGGTAACAATCGCGGTACGTCCCGACAAGTCGTAGAGCGCCCGGAAGTCATTGAGGTTCACGCCCGGCACGCTACCCGTCGCCCGATGACGGGCAGACTGGAACGGTGACGATTCCGATCGAGCCGGTGACCATTCCCGAGATCGTGTCCCATATAGCAGCGGGACAGCCGATACTCCCGGTGTGGGACAACGAAATTGGCGGCCACACGTTTCAGATCGGCGACGGGCCAGGCCGTGAATTCATCAAGGTGTCGGAGCCTCATCCGGCGATTGACCTGCGTGTCGAGGCTGAAAAGCTCGCCTGGGCAGGCCACTACACCACGGTTCCCGTGGTCCTGGGCGTCGACACCGGCGGTCCGCTGCATTGGCTGCACACCGCCGGTGTCGACGGCAACAGCGCGGTGGTGCCCCGCTGGATCAACGACCCCGGGCCCGCAGTGCGCGCCATCGGTTCCGGGCTGCGCGCGCTGCATGACCGGCTGCCCGCGGACGACTGCCCCTACAGCTGGGCGGTGGCCGATCGAGTGGCCCGTCTCGTCAATCCCGAGGGGCTGACGCACCACCCGCCGATCGATCGCCTGGTGGTGTGTCACGGTGACGCGTGTGCGCCCAACACTCTCGTGGATGACGCCGGGAACTGTTGTGGCCATGTCGATTTCGGCGATATGGGAGTTGCCGATCGCTGGGCGGACCTTGCGGTGGCCAGCTGGTCATTGGAATGGAACTACGGTGCGGGCTGGGACGCCACTTTCTTCGAGGCGTACGGCGTCACGGAGGACTCTGAGCGCATGGCCTACTACCGGCGCCTATGGAACTCCGAAGATTAACCCTGCCTAGAGGCAGCGGACCGGCGGATTTCCGTAACCTGGATCGCATGCGTCTCTCGACCCGCCGGGCCTTGATACTGATTGCACTCGTCGCGACCCTGGTGGTGGCGGCGGGCGGCGCCGTCGGTTTCTACCGTTCCCGCACCGCTAGCCCGGAATTTCCCGTGGTCGACACCTCCGCGCTATCCCCCGGGCGTGCCGCCGTGGTGCGGATTCTCGGGCAGGAGTACGAGACGCAGGCCGGGATGGCCAAGTACTCCGACGGCAACGACGAGCCGTGGTGCGCCGACTTCACCAGTTGGGTGATGCGCGAGTCCGGCAAGCCGTTCTCCAACCCAAACTCCGGGAACTGGCGCATCCCCGGGGTGCTGACATTGACCGCATACCTCAAGGACGAGAGGCGTTACGAGACCCCCGACTACAGCCCGAAGCCCGGCGACATGGTGCTGTATGACGAACCGAGCCCGAAGGGCCAGCATGTCAACATCGTCCTGATCAACGACAACGGCACCCTCACCACGGTCGGTGGCGGCGAGGGCAGGGGAGTCGGGATGTCGACCTATGTGGCCGCCGAAGACTCGGGGATCACCGGGTACGGACGTTACGAATGATCACCGCGCCACCGATCGCAACATCGTGGGGTTATCGGCGCGCTGCAGGTGGCGCAGGAACTGCGACATCGCGGGTGAGACGGCCGAGTCCGCACGTCGGATGAACAGCGTCTCGACTCGGGCCCGTGTCGGCGTCAACTGGTGCATCCGCAACAGCGAGGCCCGCTGCGAAGCGGAAACGACCCCGACGGGAAGCAGTGTCACACCCATATCGGCCGCGACGCATCCGAGAATTCCTTCCAGACTGCCGAACTCAAGAACCTGCGGGTCCGCGACATCGTGGTCGGCGAAGATCTCGTGCAGCCGGTCGCGGTAGGCGCAGCCGTTGCGGAAGACGAGTATTCGCGTCGACGTGTCGAAGACTTCCCGGCTGTCGGCATGACGTTGGGCGGTGACCAGCACCAGCTCTTCCACAAAGGCCAAATCCGTTACAAGAGAACTATTCTCGATGGGTCCGCAGACAAATCCGCCATCCAGTCGATGGTCGTTCACCATGGCGGTCAACTCGGCCGTGGTGCCCGTGGTAAGCGTGAAGTCGACCCGCGGGCAGTCAGCGGCATACGCGGCCAGGATGCCGGGCAGGCGCAGGCCCGCCGTGGTCTCCATGGCTCCGATCGCCAGCGTCCCGGTGGGTTCGGCCTCATCGCCGACTACCTGAGCGGCTTCCCTCAGCAGTGCCGTGATTCGTTCGGCATACGGCAGAAAGGCTTCCCCCGCGTTGGTCAGGGTCACTCCACGCGCATGCCGACGAAACAGCTCGACACCGAGTTCGTCTTCCAGCGCCTTGATGTGGGTGCTGACGTTCGACTGCACGGTGTGGAGCTGCTTCGACGCATGGGAGATACCACCGGCCTCGGCGACCGCGAGGAAATGCGTGATGTCACTGAGCTCCATACCCGGAGTCAATCACGCGTTCGCAACGGCCGGAACCGCCAGTTCGCCGGTGACGTATTGCGCCTGGCCGAAGCCGAAAGACCAATCCTGGGGTCCGTTTTCGCTGATCGCCGCGAATAGATCCGCGCCTGCCACGCCCACGGCGGCCAGCTTGGCGGCCAGTGAGGCGAAGACCTTCTGTTTGGTCTCCGTCGTCCGGCCCGCTTGGGTGAAGATATGCACGATCACCAGCTGGGCCGATCGGCGAAATCCCAGCCCCGCATCCTCGGCGATGATATCCGTCGAGGCGTGCGCGGTAATGATCTGGAATCGGTCTCGCACAGGGATTTTCAAGACCTCTACTAGGGCCTCGTGCACCGCGCCGGCGATGGCGCGCTGCTGTTCTCGCGTCCGATCCGAGGTCACGTCGATACGCACTAATGGCATGGGTTGACTCCTTGGTGTATCGGGTTGATAGCGGCGGCCTGGGCCACCATGGAATGGATGATGTCGGCGGCACTCTCGACACTCCGTATCTGACCAATGCCCTCACCGACAATCAGATTCGCAACGGTGTAATCCTCACCGGCCAAACCTTTCTGGTAATCGATACGGGCCCGGTCAAGATGTCTGATGAGCTCGGCCTCGTGGTCATGCCACGTGTTGACGAAGTCATTGCGCAACACCCTGCCGCTGTACGCAGGCGGCCAACTCTTGCCGCGCACAATGTCGTAGACATGTTGGCGGATGGTGTCATCGCCACCGGCCTGAAGGGCATATCGCTGGGCGGCTGCAGAGATCGCCGCTTCCTGCGCGGCCAGAAAGCGCGTCCCGACCAATGCTCCGTCGGCACCCAGGGCCAGCGCGGCAGCCAGGCCGCGACCATCGGCCACCCCGCCGGCGGCCAAAACCAGCACCTGAGACGCATTTTTTGCGACGACGTCCACAATCTCGGGCACCAGGGTGAATGTTGATCGTTGTCCGGCCCCGTGTCCGCCCGCTTCTCCCCCTTGAGCCGCGATGACGTCGGCGCCCACCGCGATGGCCCGGGAAGCCTGCTCGATGTTGTGGACCTGGCAGATCAGAGGCACCCCGGCGGCCCGGATCCGGGGCGCATAGGGCGCGGGGTCGCCGAACGACAGGAAGATCGCCGCGGGATTCTGTGCCAACACTAAATCAAGGACATGCTCGTTGCCGTTCAGGGTCCAGGTGATGAACCCGCATCCCACGGCGCCGCGCGCCCGTTCGAACTGTTGGCGAATCCACGTCTCGTTCGCGTAGCCGCCGCCGAGTAGGCCCAACCCACCCGCCGCGCCGACGGCGCTCGCGAGGCGCGCATCGGCGACACCATCCATCGGCGCCAGGACCACCGGATGCTCGATGCCGAAGTGGTGGGTCAACCGAGTTTTCAAGGTCATGTCTCAACCGTAGATTCGTGAGAAACCCCAGGTCCAACGGTTTCTCACGATAGGAGTGTTCTGTTTTTCAGAACGATCTAGAGATTACATCCCTTGCCTTGAGAAGGCTGCGTCCCGATACCATCGAGGAGTGATCCTGCGCCAGATCGCGATCAATCGTGAAAAGCAGCCCGATGCTTGGTATTTGGACATTCCGTCGATTGCGCAGATCGCGGCGAAGCCCCTACAGCTGACCACCGGCGTCACCGTGATCGTCGGAGAGAACGGGTCGGGCAAGTCCACCTTCCTGGAGGCGGTGGCCTCCTCGTGGCGGTCGCGACTGCCCTACGCCGTCACTCATTGGGGCGCTCCCGGCGGAACCGAGGACACCGACCTGCACCGGGCCGTCTCCTTCGACGCCGAGCACCCGCGCCCCGGCGGGGGTTGCTTCCTGCGGGCCGAGGCGATGCACCAGCTGTTCACGGCGGTAGACCAACGCACCCCGGAACAGATCTTCGACGGCAGACTCAACGAGCGCTCCCATGGGGAGTCCTTCCTGGCGTACCTTGCCGAACGGGACATGGAACGCGGGCTGTTCATCCTCGACGAGCCCGAGGCCGCGCTGTCCTTCACCTCATCCCTGCAGTTGATGGCGATGCTCGACGGCGAGATCTCCGCCGGATCTCAGGTCATCATGGCTACCCACTCACCTGTACTGGCGGCCTTCCCCGGCGCCACCATTCTGGAGTTCGGGGAAGACGGTGTACAGCAACGAGACTGGGAGGATCTGGCGATGGTGGGGCACTGGCGACGCTTTCTTGCCGATCCACGCGTCTATCTGCGGCACTTGTTCGAGACCGAATGATGCAACGGGACATGCGCTGTGCGGTACTGGGCGCCGCCTGCGCGATCGGATTCAGTCCTGTTGCGGCGGCGCTGACTGTGGTCGCATACCGGTTTCCGGTGCCGATGACGGGTTACGTCAGCGGTCCAGCCAATATCTGGGCAGCGATGTTCGGCGCCGTTTTCTACTTGGTGCTGGGCGGTTTCGCCGTCATCGGCGGCTTCGGAGCCGGAGCCGGGCTGTTGGCGGAACGGCTACGACCACACCACGCAGTGCCCTACACGGTCGGCGCCTCGTTCGTCGTCGCGCTATTGGGCGCGCTATCCCTTGCCCTGTTGGAACACGTCGTCGGGGTCTGGTGACCGATCGACCAGCGCTGCCATCCGGCGGGTGAGGCCTTCGAGGATCTTGGCGGCCTCGGCAAGAGTGCGCTGCTCCTCGGGCGGCAACGTACTCAGCCACGGATCTAGAACGCTCTGCCGCTCGGCACGCATCGCAACAAGGGCCTCACGTCCCACCATGGTCAGCTTGATGCGCTGCGCTCGCTTGTCGGCGGGATCGACCCACCGCTCGACATACCCGACATCCTGGAGCCGCTTTAATTGCACGGTCATAGTGGGCTGGCTGCAGTGGTCAGCCTGCGCCAGGTCCGAGATCCGCGCGTCCTCCATCTCCCCGACGAGTGCCAGTAGTCGCGCCTGCCCGGTAGGTACAGGCAGCTCAGCCTGGCTGGACACCCAGCGGTTGAGCCGCGCGATCACGGTCAGTACGTCGGCGGTGAGGCCATCGGTGGTGGACACAGGCCGATTTTACGTAGCATCCCTATGCAAGGGGATTTTGATGCATTTTCCAGCGTCTTACGCACCTTTTTGCACCGTAATCGCAGCTCGATAGGCTGGGGGCCATGCGAGTCACCAGTGTCGGCCACGCCGGATTCTTCATCGAGACGGCTGCGGGCAGCATCCTCTGCGACCCCTGGGTCAACCCCGCGTACTTCGCCTCCTGGTTCCCATTCCCAGATAACGGCACCCTGGACTGGGACCGGCTCGGGAACTGCGACTACCTCTACGTCTCGCATCTGCACAAGGACCATTACGACCCGAAGAATCTGACCGAGCACGTCAACAAGGACGCCGTGGTGCTGCTGCCCGACTATCCGGTGCCGGACTTGAGGCGCGAGCTCGAAGGGCTGGGTTTCCACACGTTCGTGGAGACCGAGGACTCGGTGAAGCATCACGTGAGTGGCCCCAAGGGTGATCTGGACATCATGATCATCGCGCTGCGGGCCCCTGCCGATGGACCCATCGGCGACTCCGGCCTCGTGGTGTACGACGGCACCACCACGGCTTTCAACATGAACGACGCCCGCCCCGTCGATCTGGATGTGCTGGCCCAGGAGTTTGGGCATGTCGACGTGCACATGCTGCAGTACTCGGGGGCTATCTGGTACCCAATGGTCTACGACATGCCCGCCCGCGCCAAGGAGTCCTTCGGCACCCAGAAGCGGCAGCGCGGAATGGACCGGTGCCGCCAGTACATCGCACAGGTGGGCGCCACCTGGGTGATCCCATCCGCCGGGCCACCGTGCTTCCTGGACGCAGAGCTGCGTGACCTCAACGACGACCACGGCGATCCTGCGAACATCTTCCCAGACCAGCTGGTGTTCCTGGACCAGATGCGCCAGCACGGCCACGACAGGGGTCTGCTGATGATTCCCGGCACCGTCGCGGATTTCACTGGCTCCGAACTCAATTCATTGACACATCCGGTGTCCGACGAGGAGGCCGAACATATCTTCGGCGCCGGGAAGGCCGCATACATCGAGGCATACGCGCAGCGAATGGCTCCCGTACTGGCCGCCGAGAAGGCGGGGTGGGCGCCCGCCGAGGGGGAACCGCTACTGGAGCCGCTGCGTGCCAAATTCGAGCCGATCATGGCGCAAACCGATCAGATCTGCGATGGCATCGGCTACCCGGTAGAACTGCGCCTCGGCGCCGAGACTGTGGTGCTCGACTTCCCTAAACGCATTGTCCGCGAACCCATTCCCAATGAAAAGTTCCGGTACGGTTTCGGGATCGCACCCGAGCTGGCGCGTACCGTGCTCCGCGATGACGAGCCCGACTGGGTGAACACCATCTTCCTATCCACCCGCTTCAAGGCCTGGCGAGTGGGCGGCTACAACGAGTACCTGTACACCTTCTTCAAATGTCTCACCAACGAGCGCATCGCCTACGCCGATGGCTGGTTCGCCGAAGCTCACGACGACAGTGCCTCGATCACCATGGACGGCTGGGAGATACAGCGCCGCTGCCCGCACCTGAAGGCTGACCTGTCGAAATTTGGTGTGGTGGAAGGAAAGACGCTCACCTGTAATCTGCACGGATGGGACTGGAACCTGGAGACCGGCCGCTGCCTGACCTCCAAGGGCCACGAGCTGCGGTCCAAGAAGCTCGGCTAGGCCGGAACCAACTCGAACATCGGAATCACCCGGTCGATCCGCGCCTGGTAATCGCCGAAGAACGCGTACGCGGCCACCAGCGCCGGGAACATGTCGTTACGCTCGCTCGAATCCAGCTCGCGCACAACGGCGTTGTAGGTATCCGGAACTATCTCAACGGTCACCTCGGGATGGGCGCGCACATTGAAGATCCATGATGGGGGCCTCTGCTGTCCGCCGTTGGACCCCACAATGAACCTGCGCCCGTCGTGCTCGAAGTACCCCAGCGGGGTCAGCCGTTCGATTCCTGACTTGGCGCCGGTGATTGTCAGGATGAGCACCGGCATCTCATCGTCGGCCACCCCGGGCAGCTTGCCGCCGTTCTCGCGGAGCAGCCTGATCATCCGGCTATTGTGTTTCTGCACCCCGTTTTCAGAAAGCTCCCGATACGTATCCGATGTCACACCTTCGGTCATATCTCGACGTTAGCGCGAACTCAGAAGTCCGAACCCCACCGTCCCGCCTAGCGGACGTTACGCACCCGCTGCCGCAGCTCGGACGCCTCGACGGACTCGGTGCTGTACACGCGCACCACCGCCTCGTCACCTGCCTGTAGGTACGTGGATTCGCCCAGGGGCGTGTACTTGGTTGCCCCGATACCGATCAGCACATGCGCGGGGTGCCCGGCGGCCACCATCAGCGTGCCCACATCCTCCAAGGGAGTGTCTGGCGAACCCTTTTGGTTGTCCAATCTTTCGGTGATCCAGTCCAAGAGCACTTCGCCGTAGTAGGAGTAACCAAGTAGCGGGCTGTCCACGCCGTACTCGTGCTCTTGTCCGTCCGCGGTGTGCAGATGACAGTTCAGCCGCAGGGTGGCGGTTGGTCCGTCGGGGGTGAGATCGCTGACTTCAAAGAACTGTCGCGCAACGCCTTTGGATGCCGCACCCCAATTCTTCTTATAACTGATCTTGGGGGCATTGGGCCGCCGGATCGAGCAGTCGTTGAAAGCGCCCAGCGCAAACGGCTCCAGCGATGCGACGACGTCACCACGCCAATGCACCCGGCATGCCAACCCCACCTCGGGTTCGATCTGCAGGTTCAGCGGGGTATCACTCTCGGGCAGCACCGTCTCATCGTGCGAGAGCGGGAACTGCCCCAGGAATCCATCGTCACCGGGCACGTACCAGGGGAAGATCCCCTTGGGCGCGATGCCGTTAGACGCCACGTTCACGAAATCCGCAGACTCCCCGGCCTGTTCGAGATGCCCGGCGAAGTTCCCGGCCACCCCGAGGCCGAACCAGCTACGCAGTTCGTCCAGCTCGACGTCGAGCATCTTGCTCATTTGGGCTCCAGCACTTCGGTTCCGACGAAGGGCACCAGGGCCGCGGGTACCCGAACGCTGCCATCGGGTAACTGGTGGTTCTCCAGGATCGCCACCAACCACCTTGTGGTCGCCAGCGTGCCATTGAGTGTCGCGGCCGTCTGCGGCTTACCGTTCTCGTCGCGGTAACGCACAGCCAGCCGCCGCGCCTGGAAGGTGGTGCAATTGGAGGTAGAGGTGAGTTCGCGGTAGGCCTGCTGCGTCGGCACCCACGCCTCGCAGTCAAACTTGCGTGCCGCCGACGATCCCAAATCTCCTGCCGCAACGTCGATCACGCGGTACGGCACATCGATGTGGGCCAGCATCTGACGCTCCCAGCCCAGGATCTTGTTGTGCTCGGCCTCGGCGTCCTCGGGCTTGCAGTAGACGAAGGCCTCCACCTTGTCGAACTGGTGCACCCGGATGATGCCGCGGGTGTCCTTGCCGTAGCTGCCGGCCTCGCGGCGGAAGCAGCTGGACCATCCGGCGTACCGCAACGGGCCCTCATTCAAGTCGAGGATCTCGCCGGAGTGGTACCCGGCGATCGGCACCTCCGAGGTGCCCACCAGATACAGGTCGTCTTCCTCGAGGTGGTACACCTCGTCGGCGTGGGCACCCAAAAATCCTGTGCCACCCATGATTTCGGGCTTGACCAATACCGGGGGAATCAGCAGGGTGAAACCGTTGGCCACCGCGGTCTGCACGGCCAGCTGCAGCAGACCGAGTTGCAGCAGCGCTCCATATCCGGTGAGGAAGTAGAACCGGGCACCGGAGACCTTCGCGCCGCGCTCCATGTCGAACAGGCGCAGCGACTCGCCCAATTCCACATGGTCCTTGGGGTTTTCGATGGCAGTCGGCTCGCCCACCAGCTCGCGGACCACAAAGTCCTGCTCGCCACCGGCCGGGACGCCGTCGATCACCACATTGCTGATCGCCTTGTGTGCCTCGGTGAACGAGGCTTCCGCCACCACCTGCTCGGCTTCGGCCGCCTTGACTCGCGCCGCGAGTTCAGAGGCGGCAGCCAGCAACGCGGGGCGCTCCTCGGGCGTCGCCTGACCTACCTTCTTACTTGCCGTCTTCTGCTCCGCGCGCAGAGTATCGCCGGTCGACACCGCCGCACGCCGTGACGTATCGGCGTCGAGGAGCACATCCACGAGTGCCGGGTCCTCGCCTCGCAGACGCTGCGAGGCACGCACCGCGTCGGGATTTTCACGCAGAAATTTGAGGTCGATCACTCGCTGAACACTACTGGGGCTAGTTTCCGCACCTGCGATTCAGCCCAGTGCTGATCCATCGGCTCGAACAATCGTCTCGACCTGGGCACGCAACGCCGCCAGCTCCTCGTGCTCGGTCGGCGAGTACTCGCGCGCCACCTCGTCGAGCACACACACCGTGCCGACGACCTCACCGGCCGAGTTGTGAACGGGAAGCCCCAGATAGTTGGTGAGGCCGAACTCGATTTCATCCTCGTTGCCCGCGAAACGCGTGTCGACGCGCGAGTCCCTCACGAAGACCTCCTCACCGGTGTCCACGACGCGCTCGCAGTACAGAGGGACCCTGCCCTGGTCGTCTCCCGCCTTCTTTCCGACAGAGCCAACCGTGTAGTGCTCGGCCGCCTCTCCAGCCGTGGCAGCGACAGCCATCGCACCAGGCTCCGAACGCATGACCAGCACCGATCGGACACCTAGTAGGCGCGCGACCTCGTCAAGCCGCGGCGCCAGCTCAGCGAGCTGCGGATTGGTCTCGGCAGATGCCACGCAGCAACGCTCTCCCACCGCGGCGACAGCAGCGAGGGTTGCACTCACCGTGAATCCGCAGGCGGCCTAACGGCCGAACAGGCTCAGATACTCGTCCTTGCCGAACATCCGCGCCGCATCGAGCGCGGACGGGGTCCCGGCGGTGGGATCGGCGCCCGCATTGACCAGGATTTCGACGATGTCATCGGAGCCCTTGAACACCGCGCCGGCCAACGGGGTCTGCCCCTTGTCGTTGGCGCGATTGACGTCGGCGCCGCGCGCTATCAGCGACCGCACCGTCGACGCGTTCCCGTGGTAGGCGGCCAGCATGACAAGGGTGTCGCCCGCCTCGTTCGTCAGATCCACCGGTGCACCGGAGTCCAGGTACGCGGCCAGGGTGGACGCGTTGCCCTCTCTGGCCATATCGAAAAGCTCGTGGGCGAGCGCGGCGACCTGCTCGGCAACGCGGGCCTGATGCTCGGCTTCCCCCGCTGAAGAGTCGCCGATCTCGTCGCCGTCATCACGGTCAGGTTCCATCGTTGTCACAGAGTTCAATCTAGCTGCGCTCGCGGACAGCATCGCTGGGCTAACCCGCACCGCCACCTGTAACAATGACTGCAGTATGAGTGACGAAGCCGAACCCACGCCGAAGGTCGAGCGGGACGAGTCCTCCCCGGACCAATCCACCAACGACGAGGTGGACACCGATACGTCCGCGGACTCCGCTGCTGAGTCCGCGGATGCTGCCGTGCCCCCCGCGGAGGCCCAGGAAACCCCGGAGACCCCCGTCGCCTCGGACTCTGATACCGAATCGGCCGCTGCCGACTCTCCGCAGACGGAAGTCTTGGACTACCCCGAAAACGAGGATCCCGACGCTTCCGCCGATGGCGTCGACGAGGCCGCTCAGCCGGCAAAGAACCACTGGTGGGAGGGCCTGAAAGAGGGCCTTAAAGAGCGCTCCACCCACCGTGCGCTGCTGCTCGTCACTTTTGGCGGGTTGTTCATCGCGGGTCTCACTCAGGCGCTGCCGGACGGCTGGACCTCGGCAGATCGTTTGGTCAACAAGATCGATTCCAATCCGGTACCGAGCACCGGCGCCCCGGGCAACAGCACCTTCAATTCGGCAAAGGGTGGCGACTGCCTCAGTTGGTCCGCGCCCACGTCCATGGCCGACGTCCGGACCGTCGATTGTGCGACCGACCATCGTTTCGAGGTCGCCGAGTCGATTGACCTGCGGACCTTCCCCGGCACGGAGTACGGGCCGGATTCGCAGCCGCCCAGCATGGTGCGCATCCAGGAGATCAGCCAGGAGCAGTGCCAGGTCGCCATCAATCGCTATCTGGGCGATCGCTACGACCCGAACAGCCGATTCACCATGGGCATGCTGTACCCGGATAAGAAGGGCTGGTCTGAGGCGGGCGAACGACGCGTGCTGTGTGGGCTACAGCTCCCCGGCTCCGATAACCAGCAACAGCTCTTCCGCGGCAAGGTGGCCGAGCAGGACCAGTCCAAGGTCTGGCCGGTAGGCACGTGTGTCGGCATCGACTCGACGACGAACCTGCCCACCGAGCTCCCGGTGGACTGCGACAGGGCTCACGCCATGGAGATCACCGGAACCGTGAGCCTCGCGGAGCAGTTCCCGGGTTCGGTACCACCCGAACCCGACCAGGATGCGTTCATCAAGGACAACTGCAACCGCCTGACCAACGAGTACATGGGCAATCCCGACGGGTTCCGCGCCACCACGCTGACGCTGTCGTACAACACGATCACCTTGCCGAGCTGGACCGCGGGGAGCCGTCAGGTCAGCTGCAACATCGGTTCCACCCTCGGCAACGGCGCGTGGTCGACCTTGGTCAACAGCGCCAAAAGCGGGCAATTACTGATCAATGGGCAACCGCCGGTACCGCCGCCGGACATTCCCGCGGACCGGCTGAACCTGCCGCCGATCCCGTTGTCCACCACCCCGGCGCCGACCCAGCAGCCGACTCAGCAACCCAGCTACACCCAGCAGCCGACATACACGCAGCAGCCAACCCGCACTCAACAACCAACACAGCAACCGACCCAGCAGCCGACGCGGACCTCTGCGCCGCCGACGTCTTCGGTCGCGCCTAACCCGAGCAATCCTCCTGGTAACACGATCGTGACGACGCTGCCGCCGGGCGCGGGTCCACCACCGCCTCCCGCGGGCCCGCCGATGGATGGCCCACCCATGGAGGGACCGCCGATGGAGGGGCAGGTGCCGGGACAGGCACCGCCCGGAGCCCCGCCACCCGGGCCGGCCTAGCGGTGCCCGCACCCGACTCCGGCCCCTGATGGCCGTCCCGATGAGCGAGCAACGGTTCGAAGAACTCGTCGCCGATGCCCTCGACGCCGTGCCGCCCAAGCTTGCCGCCGCCATCGACAACGTGGTGGTGCTGGTCCAGGACCAGCATCCGGAGGATCCCGAACTACTCGGGCTATACGAGGGGATCGCGCTGACCGAGCGTGACAGCTTCTACGCGGGCGCGCTGCCGGACACCATCACGATCTATCGCGAGCCGTTGCTCGAGATGTGTTCCAGCGAACACGAGGTGATCGACGAGGTGACGATCACCGTCATCCACGAGATCGCTCACCATTTTGGTATCGACGATGAGCGACTACACCAGCTGGGCTGGGACTAAAGAGGCGGCTGAGGTTTGCGGGAAAAATATCCAAAAATCTCGGAGAATGATGGAACCGAACAGAGGGATCCGCCGTCCATCTCTAGTGAAAGGGCAAATCTGCCCGTAGGACGACGCGAGACGAGCGGGGGAAAGGGGACAGAAGATGGCTGACGTACCGGCGCCCGCCCAGCGTGAGGAGATCCGTTGGGACCTGGCTAACCAGCCGGGGACTGTTCTACAGGTCGATCCGGATGTGATGAAGGATGCCGCTGTCGAGTACGACGCGATGGCGCAGCGACTGCAGGAGGCTCTCGACAAGCAGCTCGAGGCCACGAAGTTCGGCTCCGCGGGCCGCGACGAGGTGTCCACCGCGGTGGCCAACGCGTCCGCGAAGACCAACGAGAACTTCGAGAAGGTCGCCAAGGACGGCATCGAGCAGCTCAAGCGCATTGCCGAGGCGTTCCGACGCAACTCGCAGGCGTTCGTGGATCTCGAACGGCACAACGCCGCCCGTATCAATGGTGTGGGGGAATAGATCATGACCGGATTCACTGGCGTCAACTGGGTGGCCCGTAAGGCGAAGAAGCTGGCCCTGGACCTGACCACCGGTGCGGGCCCGACGCATGTTGTCGACAGCGCCCTGGCCTGGCAAGAGATCAGCGCCGCGTTCGCCGAGGTGCACGAGAACAGCCTGGGCGTCAGCGAGAAGCTCGTGGAGGGGTACCGCGGACCTCGTGCCGAGGAGGCGCTGTCCAAGCTGACCCCTTTCACCGAGTGGCTGGACAAGATGGCCGGACTGACTCAGGAAGTCAGCGACACCGCCAACACCTACGCCGAGTCCTATGGCACCGCGGTTCTTGACATGCCGCACATCAACGACCTGGCCCAGCTGGAGAAGGCCAAGGCCGAAGCTTTGTCGGCTGGCGGAGCGCTATTCGGACTCCACGCCACCACCGAGGGCATGGAGCAGGGTCTCGACCTGCAGGCCGCTAAGGCCATGGAGACCTACGAGTCAGCCAGCGTGCCCGCGGCCAAGGTCGTGGAGTTCCCGGCGGCTCCGGAGATCATCAAGTACCCCGAAGAGAAGTCGGAAGCCAACAGCGGCAACACCGGTGTCAGCGCTGCGGGCGTTGGCCTGTCCGAGATGGGCCCGAGCCCGCTGAGCCCCGACTCGGTGCCCGGAGTGCAGAGCGCCCGCGCGGCGGCCATCTCGATGACCGCCAACGCGGCCGCCGCCGGCGGCTCCGGTATGGGCATGGGCGGAATGGGTGCGCCGATGGCCGGCATGATGGCCGGCGGCGCGCTGGCCGCGAGCGCAGGCAAGGGCATCAAGGCCGGAAACGTCAACAGCAAGAAGGATGAGGACGAAGACGACGAGAAGCTCACCGCCATCGGCGCCACCGGCGTCTTCATGGGCGACGAGAGCAAGCCCGTCGAACTGCCGGACATTCTGACCACCAAGTCGGGTACCGACAAGGTCGCCGACTTTGAAAACATAGATGCCTCAACGCTGTTCGAGCGCGGCGGCTCCAAGGGAGCAGTGGCGCCGCCGGTCCTCGGTGCGAGCGCGGAGCTGTGACCGTCCGCCTGGACTTCGACGAACTGGAGCTGACCCGCGAGATCACCGGTAACGACCTCTTGCCGGTTGTGTTGGCCGCGGGTCCGCGCCACGAAGACGAAGTCGAACATCGAGACGCCCTGGACAGCGCCCGCGCCAGGCTCAAGGAGCGCAACCTGCTGAAGGGCGAGGACCTTCACCCGACGCTGCGCGACATGCTGACCTCGGCCAGCAAGGCCACCGGTCAGGTGGCGGTACGCCGTTGGGCGGGATCGCAGATGCTGCGCCTGTGCCTGGTCGAGCACGGCGAGGCGTATGTGCTGCTGGTCAACGATGGCGAGGGTGTGGCCATGCGATCGGTGTCCGGTTCACTCGGCGCCGAACTGTGGCGCTACCTGGGCGATGCCACCCCGCTGAAGTTCGGGTCGATCAACGCGCCCGCCGAGCAGCTGGCCCTGGCCCTCAATGCCGAGCCCGCCGATATGGCCCGCCATCTCATGGCGCTCGGTGCCACCAAGGCCGACGCCGTAACGGTCGCGAAGGCGATGGCTCGCCGCGGCGCGATGACCGAGATCACCGCGATTCGCCGAGTCGACGGCATCACCGACCGCGCACCTGGCGGAGTTGCGGTGTACGACACCGCGTTTGGCCGAATCATGGCGACTCCCAGCACATCCGCCGACGGTGCGTTGTGGGCCACGCTCACTCCAGCGACACCGCAGCGGATGACGCACGCGCTCAAGAGCCTCGGCCTGGAGTAGGGCAACGGCCCTGTTCACACCGTCTTGGTGACGCCGTAGTAGCCGATGATGTCTTCAGTTCCTGAGGTCGTGCTGGTGAGCACCGCATAGGACCGCAGGAACGACTGCCCGATGCACCCATCGATCTTGATGTGGACATCCTTGAGCGTGACGCGTGATTGCGTGCCCTTGAACTTCTTCTTGGTGACAGAGACGTTGATGACCTCACCGGGCTTTGGTCTCACCTCAATGTTTCCCACGAGGGGCATGCTGATATTGCCGAGTCCGGACTGGCCGATCGACGAGGAGAGGCCGACGCTTCCGGTCAGACGAACACCACTCAGCGCGATACCGCAGCCGATCTGATAGCCCGCCTCGACGGTGCCGCCTTTCAACTTGGTGCTACCGCCTCCCTTCACGGTGGCGATGAATGTGCCTCCGGCCAGATACTCACGGGATGAGGTCGCCGTGGTGAGTGGCGGGATTGGCAGCTGGGTCTCTTCCTCGGCCGCAAGCGTCAACACCCAGCCGTCCGGTGTGGTGACGGTCGCCGGTGGTTCTGAGGCGACGACGCCGGTGTCCAACGCTGGGCCTGGTTCGCCCTCCACCGGGGGCGGCGGGTTCTCGGCTGCGGCGGGCAAGGGAAGTGGAGAAGGAATGGGTTCGGCCGATGCCAGCGGGGCCGCTCCCGTGAGTACGCACGCGGCAGTCACCGTGGCAAGAGTTCTGTACATGGTCATCGACGCCTCTCAAAACTGGATGTGGTTGAGCAAGTATGGGTTTGGCTGGTCCAGAAGTCAGACGGCCTTGGTGACGCCCATGTAGGTGATCACGTCCTGCGTGTCCTCGGTGGAACTGGTCAAAATCGCATAGGAGCGGATGAAGGACTGACCCACGCAGCTGTCGATCTTGATACGAAACGCGGTAATAGAGACGCGGGCGGTGTCCCCCTCGAATGCCATCTTGGTGACCGGGATGATGGTCGCGGTCCCCGGCTTGAGGGTCGGGCGGACCTGCGCAAAGACGTTGCCGCCGACGCTGGGCACGCCTGCGGGGCTGATCTGTGGCGTGATGCCGCCACCAAATCTCAGGTCGACCTCGGCAGCGCTTATGCCACAACCGATTTGGTATCCGGCCTCCAGGATGCCGTCGGTCAGTTTGGTGGTACCGGCCCCCTTGATGGCTCCGAGGAAGGTGCCACCGACCAGATACTCGCGCGAGGACAGGGCCGTGGTCAACGGCGCGACAGGCAGCTGCACCTCGTCCTTGGCCGCGACAGCCAGAATCCAGCCCTCTCGCGTCCGTAGGGTGCCCGGCTCCCCCGACGCGACGGCACCGTCTGCCGCAGGCGGGACCGGTACCGAATCGGCGGCCGCTGCATCCGGAAGTGGCTCGCCGCCCGGCGGATCCGCCAGGGCCACGGGCGCGATCGCACCGAGCGCACACGCGGTGGTCAGGACGGCAAGACTTTTCAGCATGGTGGCGGCGGTGCCTCTCAGTTGTCCAACACGGTCCATCCCCGGGAAGCCCGGGGGGCGATACCTGGTACCCCTTTGGGGTATGGATGATTTTTAAGATGACCTCATTTACGGCGCGTGAACGGATCGGGAACGGGGCTTGTCTGTTGAGCATCCGTTCCATGCGCACGCGGCAGCGTACGTGGGATGGACGTCTCCGGCCCGGCAGCTGGACGCCGAGATTGGCATAATGGCAATATATGAACCAGACCGATCCGAGTGAGTGACCAGTCGGTTCCGGCGCAAGACTCGAGGAGGTGGCGGTGTCCGGCCAGCGACAGCGGATCAGCCGCGCAGAGTCTCAGCAACGTACTCGGGAGGAACTTCTGAATGCGGCCGAGGAATTGTTCCTCGCCAACGGACTAGGCGGGACAACCGTCACCAAGATCGCCGATGCCGCCGGCCGGACCGTCGGAGCGATCTACTCGAACTTCTCCAGCAAGGAGAACCTTTGCGCAGAGGTGCTGCTGCGCTGCTACATGCGAACCTTCTCCGAGGTTGCCGGAAAGCTCATCCAGTCAGCGTCCTCCATCGACGACCAGATCACTCAACTAGCGCACTGGTCCGCGGCGTTAAGTGGGGATGAGGGCCTGGTAGCGCTGGCGGCAGAGTACGCGCTCGCCATCCACAAGGATCAGGCGCAGCTGGCTGTCTCACAGGGCCACATCGCGATGGGGCGCACTCTTCTCGGCGCGGTGCTGGCCAACACCCTCCCCGACACCACCCCGGAGGACGAGCGTGACACCGCGCTAACCGCGGTCCTCGCAACCGCCGCAGGATTGGCCTTGGGCCGCACGCTCGGGACCATCGACGACACCCAGTACGTCGATCTGTTGACGCGCACCCTGCGGCTGTGGATCGCCGATCTGCGGCAGTTTCCGAACACCTCCAGCTAATCTTCCAGGACAGCCCGCCAGCCAGCACTCGGGCAATCCTGCTTTCGCGGAACGTTTCCAGACCCTCGCACCGGCAGGCATTGCGCCTTCATTCAGATAATTCTATTATCTGAATGAAATTCTCGACGAGGAGAGGTCCGCCCATGGTTGAAGCATCGTTCCGATTTACGGCTCCCCGGGGGTGTTCGTTATGCCGGTAGCCGTTGTCACCGGGGCGGGCAGCGGCATAGGCCGGGCGACCGCCGAGCGATTCGGCCGTAAGGGCTGGACGGTCGTAGTTTCCGATATCGATGAGACGACGGGAGCCGAGACGGTCGATCGCATCGCGGGGGACGGCGGGAAGGCCGTCTTCCTCCGCCTGGATGTCGCAGATCTAGCCGACTGGGAGCAGTTCACCGACTGGGTATGTGAGCAATACGGGCCCCCGGACCTGCTGGTGAACAACGCGGGCATCCTCATCGCCGGCGGATTTCTGGAGCAGACGGGTGCGGACTGGCGACGAATGATCTCGATCAACATGATGAGTCCGCTCGTCGGGTCGCGGCTATTCGTACAGCGCATGATCGACGCGGGTGCGACGGGCCATATTGCCAACATCTGCTCGGTCGGGGCGTTCATGCCGACACCCTTGGCGCCGTCGTACGTTGTCGCGAAACAAGGGGCTTGGTTCGGAACGCAGGCATTACGCGCCGAATTCGGCCGCCGCGGTATCGGTGTCAGCGCGATCTGCCCCGGCCTGATCGATACGAACCTCTCCGCGAACGGCACGCGCAGCGGCGTCGACAGTCCCACGGGCACAACGTGGACCGACAAGCTGAGCCGCGGGCAACACTTCCTCGGCCGATCCCCCGATCACGTCGCCGCGGCCGTCGAACGCTCCATGCGATGGAACCTGTCCACCGTGCCCGTCGGTCTAGAGGCGTGGTTCGGCTGGTACCTGTACCGGCTGTCTCCTGGCCTGACGCGTGGGCTGCTGGGTCTGGCCCGGATGTCCTTGGCCGATCGTGTCGTGGATCTGGGCGCGCGTGCGCTGACCACCCTGGGTATCGGAGGAAATCGATGAAGACCGCAATAGTGACCGGTGCCGGCTCCGGTATCGGACGAGAAACCGCTCGCCTCTTCGCTTCTCGGGGCGACCGGGTGATCCTCGCGGATATTGATCTCGACGCGGCGGAGGCCGCGGCGGGTGACATCGCCACCGGCGGCGGCACGGCGATCGCGTATCAGCTGGACGTCGCGGATGAACAGCAGTGGGAGACGCTCGGCACGTGGGTCGGCTCCGAGTTCGGCGCGCCCAACCTGCTCGTCAACAACGCCGGAATCATGGACTGGGGCGGGTTTGTCGACACGACCGCGCAACAGTGGCAGCGCACCATGGACGTCGACTTGATGAGTGTCATTTACGGATCCCGGATCTTTGGCCAACAGATGATCGATGCAGGGGTTCGTGGGCATATCGTCAACATCGCTTCGGGGGCGGCCTTCCTGCCGCACAAAATGATTCCCGCGTACGGCACGGCCAAGGCGGCCGTTCTGATGGCATCGCAGGCGCTGCGGGTCGAGCTGCGCCGACACGAAATCGGGGTCACCGCAATATGCCCCGGTGTTATCAACACCAATCTGATCGCCAATGGCCATCGCGCCGGAATCAGCGACGACGATCAAACGCAGTGGTACGCACAGGCCGGCAAGATTCAATCGATCAGCTATGCGGGCCCGGAGAAGGTGGCACGCGCCATCGAGAGATCGGTACACCACAACTGGGCCGTCGTTCCTGTCAATCCCGAATCATGGTTCATCTACGGCCTTTATCGGTTGTCGCCGAGCCTTAGCCGCGTCCTCACGGGCATCGGCTCATTCGAATTGGCCGACAGCCTGATGTCCCGGTTGCAGCCCCTCCTGAATCGAGTCGGACAGTGAGCACACCGCAACCGGAATTCGATGTCGCTGTCATTGGCGCGGGGCCCGGCGGTATCGCGGCGGGGGTCAAGTTGTTACAAGCCGGAATCGACAACATCGTGCTGTTGGAACGCGCCGACGACGTCGGGGGAAGCTGGCACGAAAACCACTATCCGGGCCTGGGAGTGGACGTTCCGTCCTTTGCCTACCAGTACTCCTTCGCGCGAAACTCTCAGTGGAGCAGGCTCTTTCCCAAAGGGGACGAGGTCAAGCAGTATCACGTCGACGTCGCGCAGCGCTTCGGCGTCTACGAACGGGTCCGCTTTGACACCAACGTCGAACGAGAAGAGTGGGACGACACCGGATTCTGGAACTTAGTCACCAGCGACGGTTCGGTCATCACCGCACGCTTCGTGATCAGCGCCGTCGGTGCCTTCGTCCGCCCCAAAGCCGATGTCGGCATCGCGGGGGCAGACTCCTTCAGCGGCAAGGTGCAGCGACCCACCGACTGGGACCACGCGTACGACATGACGGCCAAAAGTGTCGGCATCATCGGCACCGGAGCCAGCGCGGTGCAGATCATTCCCACCATCGCACCGCAGGTATCGCGCCTAACCGTCTTCCAGCGCACACCGGTCTGGTCCCTACCCAAGCCGGACCTCACATTGGGCCCGATCCTGCGTCGTGTGTACGCGGCACCCGGAGTGCAACCCGCGCTCAACGGCGCCGTGCTGGTGCTGGCCGACATATTGCTCCGCACGCTGAGCAAGGCACCGTTCCGATATTCACGCCCCGTGATGGACAGGTTCGATGCGACGTGCATTGCCGCATACCGCCGCTATATCCGCTGGATAGTCGACGACCCGTCCACCGGCGAGAAGCTGACACCGGATTTTGGCTCCCTCGCGAAACGCCCCACCATTTCCAATGGTTATCTGCGGGCATACAACCGAGACAACGTCTCACTGATCACCGAGCCGATCGAGAGAATCACCACCGATGGCGTCCGGACGCGCGATGGCGTCGAGCACCGGTTCGATGTGCTGATCCTGGCCACCGGATATGAGGTGTTCTCGGACCCGGAGACCTACCGGCCCGGAGCCATTCGGGGCCGCAACGGGTTTGACCTAGCCGCATACTACGCCGAACACGGACTGCAGGCCTACGAGAGCGTCGCTGTACACGGCCTGCCGAATCGGTGGACACTCTGCGGACCGTACTCGTGGACCGGATCGGGCTGGCACGCGTTTATGGAAATGACCTCCGATCACGCGGTACGCGCCATCGTCGAAGCCAACAGGCGTGGAGCTGGCTCCTGCGAGGTACGCAAGGAGGTTGCCGATGCGTACCATCGCATCGTCCGCCAGCGATCGGAAGCCATGCGCTACTACCTTGCCGAGCTGAACGGACACATCCCCACGTATTACCGGAACTCGCAGGGCGACAGTACGTATCTGCGGCCCGCGGGGTTCTTCGAGGCGCGGCGCAGTACACGCAAGTTCCCGCTCGACGACTACGAATACGCCTACGGGAAGCAGCCCGCAGAGGTGCTCACATGAATGCTCCGCTACCCATCGCCGTACCGGGCGATACCGTCAAGATCTCGATGCTGGGGAGTGGCTCAGCGCTGCAAAGGTTTACCCACGCGGTGGCCCGGGTTCTGCTGCGAGCACCGTTGGAGGGTCTAGCCAGACTCGCCGCGCGTTTTCCGTCATGGCGGACGCCCGGATTCCGCGCCGCCAACTTCGTCGAGGTGGCGGCTTACCCGTTGCGCCCGAGTCGCGGTACCCGGCGGCGCATCGTGACGTTTCCACACTTCCGTGCTGAATGGTTGTGGCATAGGGACCTTCCCGATCCGGAGAATGCGGAGGAGGGTGCGATCCTGTACTTCCACGGCGGCGCCTTCATCCTGGGCGGTCTACACAGTCACCGGCGCATGACCGCACGTCTCGCGCGCACGGCAGCGACGCGGCTACTCGCGGTCGACTATCGCCAGCTCCCGCTGGCGCATATCACCGAGTCCGTCGCCGATGCCATGACCACCTACCGATATCTACTCGACCAGGGATACTCCGCCGACAAAATTGTGTTCGCCGGCGATTCAGCCGGAGGCGGACTGGCCTTCAGCGCGGCTCTCGCCGCCCGAGACCTTGGGTTACCGGTGCCCGGTGGCATCGCCGCTATCTCCCCGTGGGCGGATCTCGATTGTTCGGCGAAGAAGGCCCATCCGAACGAGGCCCGTGATGCGATGCTATCTGGCCTCATTCTCTCGGTTCCGGGCGAATTGGGCATGGCCCCCGACGGTGAGTTGGACCCGTCCTGGTCATCGGTAAACCGCGATTTCACAGGCATGCCACCGGTTTTCATCCAGGTGGGATCGCTCGAAGTGCTGCTGGTCGATGTCGAGCAGTTGGCCCGCCGCTGTGCCGAAGCCACCGTGCCGTGCACGGTCCAGATCTGGGATCACGCCGTGCACGACTTTCAGATCGCCGCCGATATCCTGCCCGACGCCCGCGCCGCGGTAGCCGACATCGCGTACTTCATCAGCCAGATCACCAATCCGACCAACTCCAAGGCAGGCACATCGTGAGCACGCCCACTCCCCAGCATGAGGTTCTTGTCGTCGGCGCCGGATTCGGCGGCATCGCCGCAGGTGTCAAGTTACGCAAAGCGGGTATCGACGATTTCGTGATCGTCGATAAGCACCCATCCGTGGGCGGAACGTGGTTCATCAACAAGTATCCCGGTGTCGCGGTTGATATTCCGTCATTCATATACAGCTATTCCTTTGCCCAGACCGGGAACTGGAGCCGGCTCTTCGCGCCCGGCGACGACCTCCAGCAGTACGCCGAGGACGTGGTCGATAGGCACGGCCTGCGCGACAAGCTGCGGCTCAGCACCACGGTGCTCGGCGGAAGATTCGATGAGACCACCGATATCTGGCACATGGAGACCGATAAAGGTGAGATCACCGCTCGCCACGTAATCGTCGGGATCGGTGGGCTGGAGGTGCCCAATCTGCCCACCATCCCCGGCATCGACACCTTCGCCGGCAAGCTCCAGCACACCACGTCGTGGGACCACGACTACGACCTGACCGGCAAGCGGATGGCCGTGATCGGCACCGGTGCCACCGCGCTGCAGTTGGTGCCAGCGATCGCTGATCAGGTCGGTCACCTGACGGTGTTTCAGCGCACCGCAATCTGGGTCGCACCCAAGCTCGACTTCAAGACCGGCCCCCTCACCCGATTCATCTTCGGCAATCGTGTGCTGCGTGCGCCGTTGCGCGGTGCCGGCATGATGCTCGTCGAGCTAGGGCTCGGCGGTGCGCTGCTGGGCGGGCAGCTGCTGGGGGAACGCCTGTACAAGGCGGTGCTGCAGAGTGTGGGTCTGGCGCTGCGGGGATGGATGTGGACACAGCTCCCCGGAGAACCCGAACTACGCAAGAAGCTCACGCCCACTTACGCGTTCGGCTGCAAGCGGCCATCCATGCACAACGCGTGGTTTACGACGTTCACCAAACCCAACGTCGATCTGGTGACCGAGCCCATCGAACGCATCACCGAGAACTCCGTCATCACCGCCGATGGGGCAGAGCACGAGATCGATGTTCTGGTGTGCGCCACAGGATTCAAGGTCATGGAAAAGGGTGCCACGCCACCGTTCCCGTGCCTGGGTCGCGACGGCGTCGACCTGAACACGTGGTGGGACGAGAACCGCTACCAGGCCTACCAAGGAGTGACCATCCCCGGTTGGCCCAACGCATACATGCTGATCGGGCCCTGGGCGTACTCACCCGGCTCGTACCTGGTTCTGTTGGAATCGACGGTTACGCACGCCGTTCGGGCCATCAAGGAAACTCGCCGACGTGGAGCCACCCGTTGCGAGGTGCGTCAGGAGCCTCACGATAAGTACTGGCAGCAAATGCTTTCGCGCGCCGCCAAGAGCCACCTTCCCACACCGCTGTGCGCGGGCTCGAACACCTACTACATCAACTACCAAGGCGATGCGGCCGCGTATCGTCCATCAACCAACACCGAGATGCGCTTGCAGAACCGGTATTTTCCGTTCACTGACTATCAATTCACCAGCGCTAGCCGGCAGCACTCAGTCGATCTCGCCACGTCTCGAGGGTCTGCATGAACACGCTGGTTGACTGATCGGGCTCGACAAGACCCAGCGTGTGGTTGACCACCAACCCCATCCCCGTGGCAACAATTGCGGCCACGGCGTCGTCAAGAATAGGATGGTCCAGGGCTGCCACGCCCTCGGCTTCAAGTTGGCCCGCGAACACTGCCTTCGCGCCCGCCTGCAAACCGGCCACATTCTCACGAATCAGCTGAGCCTGTTCCGGATCATGGCGGACCGCGAGTAGATACTCCGCGGTCAGACCGATCCAGTCGGTCTCACCACTGAGTACGCGCCACTTGGTCTCGACGATGGCAAGTTTGTCCGCTGCGCTCTCCTTGGCCATCATCGCCAACGCGACCTGAGTCAGCCACCCTTCGTAATGGATGCGCAGAAGTTGTTGACACAAAGCGTCTTTACTCTCGAAGTTGCTATAGATCGAGCCCTGGGTACGGCCGGCCTCGGCGGCAATTTGCGCAACCGTCGTCGCGTGAAAACCCTTTTGCAGGAAGACTTTCTCGGCGGCTGCGAGCACGATTTCCCGCGTCTGCGCCTGCAGTTCCTCGCGGGTCAGCGCCCTCGGCATCGACACCCCGATCGCTAGTCCCCGCGCCCTGTCGCGCGCTTTCCGTCTCCCGGCACCGGCCGGTCGGTTCGCAGTATATCGATCTGCCGCAGCCGACTCGACGATCGTTACCCGGGACACGAACGGACCTCGGCGCTAAGGCGCTGTGCCGACAGAGCTAGGCAGCGGGGCCTGAACGAGCGCCTTGGCGATGTCGCCGGCCGCGGCGATGTCGGAGGCCTTGTGAGCCCGAAAGTCCCAGGTGACTTCGCGGCCTCCAGCCGTCACGACGAAGACACCACCCAACTGATAGGGGTCCCCGGTCCGTTGATATGGATATATGCCCTCGCGTATGAGCCTCACCCACGGTCCGAAATTGGAGGGTCCGATCGTTCCCCCGCGATAGCGCCAGAGTCCCATCGTCCGATAGAGCGTCTGGTCCTGGGTTGTCAGCACCAGGAACCGTGTCTGGGTGCGCTTACGGAAGGTGAAGCCCTGAATGGAGGTGCCCAACCCGATGAAGACGACTTTTGCTCCGGCAGCGGCGATCTCGTCGTAGTACCTGTTGAGCGACTGCGCCTGCCGAACCGCGAACGCACTGCCGAACTGCCGCAGGAAGACGAACGCCACCGGACCGTCGGCCCACAGCTCCTGAAACTCATGCAGATGATGGCGATCATCGAGGAGCCGCTCGTTCGCCATGATGTCGATACGTGTCATACCGACACCTCTGCCGGCTGCGCCGTGACCAGAGCATGCATCGGGCACGCGCTCTCCCCCAGCGTTCCGCCCTTGCCCTGTTGCAGTGTCAAGCCCACGTTGTGATCGAATGGCACCGGCCCTGCATCTGGCGCATGCCGAATCGCGTTGTGCATGTATCCCCACATCTCGTATCCGAACCAGGGCAAGATCAATTTCTCGACCACCGGATTGCGTAGCGCGCGCACCGCGCCCTTGATCGCAACGGTGCCGATGGCCGGCCTGATCCGCATGGTGGTCAGTCCACAGATCTCGCGGACATACGGCGTGAGCAAGGGGATCGCGGCCCAGATCGCCAGCTTGATTCCCGCGCCCATAATCACGTTGGGGTACAACGGCGTCCAGGGGTTATGCGTCAGGAAATCAGTGAGTTCCTGCGCCGGCCGCGTGAATGCCATCAGGTTCTTCTCCGCATTGCGAACCCAGGCCTCGACGTCCTCCGGCGTGGTGGGTAGCTCCCCAGCCGGCATGCCCATCAACTCGCACACGCGCACCTGCTCTTTGTAGAACTGGCACTCATCCTCATACGTCGCATTCGGATCACCGAACTTCTTGTACGCACGCCACAGGTGTGGCCACCCGACTACGTACGTGAACTTCAGTGTTTCAACGTGATTGGCACGGAATGACTCCCCGGTGGACGGTACATCACCGTTGATGTGCGCGTGCTTACGGAACAGGTCGCGACCGACCTTGACTGCCGCCTCGCTGTCACCCGCGACAGCGCCCGCGAAGAACAGCAGACTTCGGCGGACCCGGCCCACCGTGTCGTAGTAGTACGTCGTGTGCTGCCCAACGCCATAGGCCCCGTCCGGGTCGAGGACGGAAATAAACAGCCCCGAGAGCGCTCCCATCCCGGCGACCATCACGTTCTCGTAGACCTTGAAACTGAGCGAGTCGAGTCCGAAGTAGCCGTCGTTCTTACGCGGGGCCTCCGCGATCTGCAGTGCCCTCTTGCCGTTCTTGCCATGCAGCTTGAGCAGGAAGTCATACCGTCGGTCACGCCTGCGGCGTTGTTCAACCGTTCCGGCATATCTCGGGTCGTCGCGCAGGCTGCCCATGGTCGAACTCCTCTGAATCGCGTTATGACGTGCATATCCAAGCCATACAGATTGTATTGATATTCAGATTGTATTGCAATATCAATGTAAAAGAAGGCTCCCTCGCCGCTCGGTTACGGCGACTCGTCGGTATACGGTGCTAGAACACGGGTATGAAGAAATCACCGGAGTGGCGGCACGCCATCAGCTGCGGTGTGGCCTGCCGTGATTGCATCCGAGATATCGACCACTGCCACGGAACATTGATCGTGCACTCCTCTCGGCATGCCGAGTGCACGGAACGTGACTGCGATGGGCAGTATCTGCTACGGCACAGCCTGGTCATTGATTGCATTGCCGCACAATGCGATTGCGAGGGCGAGATCCCGCTGGCGGTCTAGCCCATCGGGTCGGCCGACTGCGCCAGTTCCTCGGCGCTGGCGGCCTCCTGATGCGGGAAGGGCGCGGCCGCATCTCCCCAGTGCACACAGCTCCACCGTCCGTCGGTAATCGGCGCCAGCACAACCGCTTCCGCATTGCGCAGGTGATGGTTCACCGCAAAGCCAGGGTCCACTCCGGCGAGCGTGGCCGCCACCAAGCGGATCGCCGCCCCGTGGCTCACTACCACCACATCACCGGTCGACGCGTCGTTTTCCAGGTGTCGCAACCGGAGCTCGGCAACCACGGGCAGGTACCTGTCGAACACGTCTTGCGCGGATTCACCACCAGGTAAACGGGTTCCAAATTCACCGAAATGCCAACGCTCATATGTGCGGTCGAAAATCTCGAAGGACTCCAGGCCGGTGTGGTCCTCCAACTCCCCTGCCTGCACCTCATGCAAACCGTCGAGCTGAAGCGCCTCCACGCCAAGATGTCCCGCGATCTCCGTGGCGGTCTGGACGGCGCGCAACGCCACCGAATGCACCAGCACGGCAGGCGCGTGCTCCTCGTACTGTTTGGCGAACAGCCGGGCCTGTTGCAGTCCGAGCTCGGTCAGCGCCGCACCCGGTGGTTTGGTGTCCAGCCTGCGTTCAACGTTTCCATACGACTGCCCGTGCCGGACCAGGACAAGGCGCCCGCTCATCGCAGCTTCCCTTCCCGCGTCTCGGCGAGCCATCCGGACGCTTCGTCCAATACCGGCGGGTTGGCGCCGGCGGGCGCTGCGATTCCTCTCGGCCACGATCCCAAATACCGCACATCCGCACAACGACGATGCAGGCCCTTGAGTGCCTCGCCGACGGCGACGTCGTCGATATGTCCGGCGCAATCCAGGAAGAACCGATAAGTACCCAGGCCGGTACGAGTAGGCCGGGACTCGATGCGGGTGAGATCGATATCCCGGATCGCGAACTCGTTCATGGCGGCGGCGAGAGCGCCGGGTACGTTCCCCAATCCGAGAACCACGGAGGTGCGATCCGAGCCGGTGGCCGACGGCGGCGGCCCCGGTTGCCCCACCAGCACGAAGCGCGTGTGCGCATGAGCCTCATCGACGACGCCGCTCGCCAGGGCATCCAGCCCCAGTCGTTGCGCGGCCCATTCCGTGCATACGCCCGCGTCGGCCCGCAGCGCCTTCACATCCTCGGCCGCCGCAGCATTTGAGTTGGCAGCGATCAGCTCAGCGTTCGGCAGGTTGGCCGCCAGCCACTCACGCACCTGCGCGGCGGCGATCGGGAAACCGGCGACAGTCTTCACATCCTCCGCGGACGTCCCCGGTCGCACCGCGATGGTGAAGGACACCGGCAACACCGTCTCCGCGAAGATCTGCAACGGAGTGCCTACCGCCAAGGTATCGAGCGTCGGCACCACCGGGCCCTCGAGCGAGCTTTCTATTGGAACGCAGGCGTAGGCCGCGTCACCCTTCTGTACCTGCACCAACGCCTCGCGCGCACTGGCAACCGAGACCGGCTCCACCTCGGGAGAGCCGGGAATCCGCCCCGTCGTGCGCAGCGTGGTCAGCGCGGCCTCGGAGAACGTGCCTTCCGGCCCCAAATACGTGATGCGCTGCACACTTCAAACCTTAGGCGTTCCACCGCCCGGCGAACCCTCGACACAGGCGACAGCACAGGTGTCCCTTGCACTCTCCACCGTCCGTTGTTAACTTAGGCTTACCTCAGTTCGTCGGGTTCTCCAGGGTTTGAACAGGAAGGGTCACCATGACCGCAGCACCGCCCACCACCGCCGAGCGTGTTCGTTCGGCTTGCGCACGGGCCGCGAGCTCAACTCTCGCCATCGCCGGAGCCGATGTGGTCGGGACCTCGCTGCATCATCTGTTCGACGACGGCACCTTCGCCGTCGCGGTCCCCTCGGATAGCGCCATCGCCGCCACCGTCGTCGCGGCCGGCCAATCCGGGATGCCCGCCCTCCTTGAGCTGACCGACCAAGCACCGCTTCCCCTGCGCGAGCCGGTGCGCTCCCTGGTTTGGGTGCGCGGCAACGTGGTGGCCGCCTCCGACCGGGAGGCCCGCGGCATCGTCGACGTGATCGCCAGCCGGATACCCAATCCGGCACTCCTGGACATCCGCACCGATATGCGGCTGCGCACAGAGCCCGGCTCGGTACTGCTGTGCCTGAACGTGGAGTCCGTCGTCGTCGCCGACTCGACGGGAGCCGAATCGGTTGACGTCTCCGCACTGCTCGGTGCGCGTCCCGATCCGTTCTGCGCACTCGAGGCCGGCTGGCTGTCGCATATCGACCACGACCACCGCGATCTCGTCGAACGACTGGCGCGGCGTCTTCCCCTGAACCTGCAGCACGGCGAGGTTCGGCTGCTCGGCATCGACCGCTACGGCATCCAGCTGCGCGTAGAAGGCGCAGCGGGCGACCACGACGTGAGACTGCCGTTCAACGAACCCGTCAACGACACCGCAGGCCTGAGCCAGGCACTGCGCATTCTGGCCGGCTGCCCGTTTCTCAACGGACTGCGTGCCCGAAAGATCTAGCCCAGCAACAGTTCGCGCAATACCCCGGCGAACATCGCCGGTGCCTCACGATGCGCGAAATGACCTTGCCCAACAAGCTCTTTGACTCGCACGCCGGCTACCCGCCGTGCCAAATATCCCACCGGCTCGCGGAACTGCAGCGGCGAGTTCGCCCCTTCGAGTAGCAGCATCGGGATGACCACACGGGTGTACTCACCGAGCACCTCCACGCAATGATCCAGCGCCTGGAACTCCCGTGACACGGTCGCCGAGCGCGCCCGAACCGCCGCGCTTCCTTCCCTATTCGCCGTAGCCACACCGTCCGACACCGGAAGCGGTGGCTCGTATAAGACGACGGCAGCCACATCGAGTCCGCGACGCAAGGCCTCCAGCACGACAACCGCGCCGAACGAATGGCCGAGTATCACCGCATCGGGTCCCGCTTCCGCGGCCACCGCGATGACATCGTCCGCCTCACGCGCCAGGCTGTGTTCCTCGGCGTCCGTACTCGCACCATGACCACGCCGGTCGACAAGAAAGCACGTGAAGTCCCGTCGCAGCTCTGTAGCGACATCTGACCAGGCCGCCCCCGAATCCATCGCGCCGTGCACCATCACGAGCGGCCGCCCCTCACCGGACACGGTCAGGCTCAACCGAACCCCATCGGGCGACGCCACATAGCGCAGAGTGCTCACCACATCGGACACTCTTCCACCAATACCAGCCACAATGGGCGCCGTGGCCGAATCGGAGTCTTCACCTCTTCGCGTATGCGGCTCATCGGACATGACACCGCGCACCATCCGCATTGAGATCTGGATCGTGCTCGCCATCAGCTTCGGGATGAGCGCGATCAGCGCCATCCTGCAGTTCACGTCTGCCGTCCTGGCCGGGCTTGCCGGCCAGACCGTAGCGCTCAATCCCCGCCGCGCCGAGTTCAGCCTGATTGACCTGGGATTGAACCTGGTATCGATCACCCGGCTGGTGGCCTGGGGCGCACTCGCGGTATATCTGTTGTGGCGCAGTGGTTTCAGTCTGTCCTCGATCGGGCTCGGCCGCTGGCGCTGGCGGCCTGACGGCTTGGGTGCACTCGGATTGGCGGCACTCATCGGGCTGCCGGGCCTGGCGCTGTACGTCGGCGCGCGCTGGATGGGCTTGAGCGTCCAAGTCATCCCCGCTTCCCTCGACGACACCTGGTGGCGGCTGCCGGTGCTGGTGCTGTCCGCATTCGCGAATGGCTGGGCCGAGGAAGTCGTTGTCGTCGCCTACCTACAGACACGACTGCGGCAACTGGGCTACGGAACGACCACCGCCATTGCGTCCTCGGCGCTGCTACGCGGTTGCTACCACCTCTATCAAGGTGTCTCGGCCGGTATCGGAAACCTGGCGATGGGTCTGGTCTTCGGATACGTCTGGCACCGCACCGGACGGCTATGGCCCCTGGTCGTCGCCCATGGCGTGATCGACACCGTCGCCTTCGCCGGGTACGCGTTGCTCCGTGATCACCTGGTCTGGCTCCATTAGCCTGATCTCATGGGACGCGCAGGATGACCGAGCCCACCATCCCCTTCCGCGGACGGCCTCCCCGCCGGCGGGAGAGCCGGGAGGACAGCGAGGTCATCCGTCGGCATCCGCACCAGCCACCTCCTGCGATGCGCGACAACCCGCCGCGTCGCCCGAATCTCCCGCCGCCACCGAGGCCGTCTTCCCGTGATCCACGACCGCGTCGTCCGGCACCACCAGCCAAACCGCCACCGCCGCCGCCACCCTCGCGTCCACGACGCACACGACGATGGGGCGCCTGGATACGGCGCACCTTCGTTCTCGCGACGACCCTTGTGCTCCTTGGGTTCTGCACTATCGTCGGGACGGCATTCTGGATCGACGGACGGCTACATCGCGTGGACGCGCTCACCGACTATCCGGAACGCCCCTCGCCCGGTAGTGGCACCAATTGGCTTCTGGTCGGCTCAGATAGCCGTCAGGCCCTCAGCCCGGAACAGGAAGCAGAGCTCGCCACCGGCGGAGACACCGGAGACGGCCGCACCGACACAATCCTGCTGGTGCACATACCCGCGTTCTACGACGGCGGGCCCGCCACCATGGTGTCCCTTCCGCGTGATTCGTATGTCCCCATCCCCGGCTACGGAAGTGACAAGATCAACGCCGCGTTCACGCTCGGCGGGCCATCGTTGCTCACCCAAACCGTCGAACAGGCCACCGGGCTGCGCATCGACCACTACGCGGAAATCGGATTCGGTGGATTCGCCTCGGTGGTCGATGCCATTGGCGGCGTCGCGATCTGTCTCGACGAGCCGATCGACGATCCCTTGGCCGGAATCAGCCTGGCGCCCGAGTGCCAGACACTCAACGGACCCAATGCACTGGGATACGTGCGCAGCCGGGCTACGCCTCGCGCCGACCTGGACCGCATGACACACCAGCGGGCATTCATGTCCGCACTGCTTCACCGCGTGAGCAGCCCGGCGGTGTGGGCCAACCCGTTCCGCTGGTATCCCCTCGCCACATCCACGGCCGATGCCATCACCATCGCGCACGGCGATCACAGCTGGAATCTGGCCCAATTGGGTCTGGCCCTCGCGGGTTCCGTACAGACCCTCACCATGCCTATCGGCTCGTTCTCCTCGAACTGGGCGGGAGACATCGTCACCTGGGACGAGGACGCCTCGGCACGGCTCTTCGAGGCACTGCGCACCGGTCAACAAGTTCCCGCAGACCTCTTGCCCGACCCGGCCACAGCGACCCCTTGACGCACTAGGCTTTTCGGTGTGGCTACCACTGATCTCCATGCGCGCGCACCCTCGCCATTCCTCGAACTGTTGCGTGATCAGATCCGCAATGAGTTCACGGCCTCGCAGCAGTACGTCGCCATCGCTGTCTACTACGACGACGCCGATCTGCCGCAGCTGGCCAAGCGCTTCTATGCGCAGGCGGTCGAGGAGCGCAACCACGCGATGATGATCATCCGCTACCTGATCGATAAGAACGTCGCCATCTCCATCCCCGGCGTCGACCCCGTCATCAACGAATTCGCGGACGCGCGCGCACCCATCGCCCTGGCCCTCGAGCAGGAAAAGCGCGTGACCGATCAGGTCACCGAACTCGCCCGCTCAGCCCGGTCTTCGGGCGATTACTACGGCGAGCAGTTCATGCAGTGGTTCCTCAAGGAGCAAGTCGAGGAGGTCGCCCTCATGGACACGCTGCTGACGGTCGTCGACCGGGCTGATCACGACCTGTTCGATCTGGAGAACTTTGTGGAGCGCGAACTCAGCCGCCCCGTCGGCCAGGATGCGACGGCACCCCCCGCAGCCGGCGGCGCGCTCTAAAACAATTTTGCGCACAGCGATTCCCAATTGAAGGTGCGCGTGCATTAACCTTGGCTAAGTTAAGAATAAGCCAATTAGCTTGCGCAATATTCAACCATTACTTAGGTGACGATAACCTCATTAAGGTTGACCTTGGCTGACAATGCCCCTGACCTGGTCTATTGTCGAATTCATGTCCGCGACCGACACCCCCAAGACTAAATTCAACGCGCTCCTCCATGACCAGATCGGCCACGAGTTCACCGCGTCGCAGCAATACATTGCAATTGCCGCGTATTTCGATGATGCCGACCTTCCACAGCTCGCCGCGCATTTCTACAAGCAGGCGGTCGAAGAACGTAATCACGCCATGATGATCGTGCGTTACCTCATCGATCGACGCGTCCACGTGGAGATCCCCGCCGTGGGTGCGGTGACCAACGGCTTCACCGCACCGCGCGAGCCGCTGGCCTTGGCGCTGGCTCAGGAGCAGACCGTCACCGAGCAGGTCACCGAGCTGGCCCGCACGGCCCGGGATGAGGGCGACTACATCGGTGAGCAGTTCATGCAGTGGTTCCTCAAGGAGCAAGTGGAAGAGGTTGCCCTCATGGACACGCTGCTCACGGTCGCCGAGCGTGCCGGAGACAACTACTTCGACCTCGAGGAGTTCGTGGCGCGCGAGATCTCGGTCGAATCAAGCGATCCCACCGCGCCCCCGGCAGCGGGCGGCTCGCTGTAGTCGTCCTGACGTCTCGCTGACTGCTCTCCCCTGCTCTCGACCGTGATCGAGGACGGGGGAGAGTTTGTTTTCGGCCCCATCACACCCATTCGGGTAACCCCCGTCGGCTAATCTTGAATGGCAGATACTGATTTGCCATCTCTGACGACGACGCGCCGGGAAGGGGGCGGTGGACCGGATGTTCCGCGGCCGACACATTCAGTTGACGCTCACCGCTTCTCGTGCCATCGAGTCACTTCGCGCTAATCCTTTGTTTGTCGATGCATTGGCCGAACATCTGGTACAGGCATCGGGTGAGCCCTACGCGCTGGCGCTGCTGAACCATCAACCAGTGGATTCGCCCGTTGCTGCGGACTCGACTAGCGACCACAAATCCTTCATCGCGCATTGTCGGTCGCTCATGACGAAGCATTACGACGATTCCCTCCTCGCGGCGACGCGTTCCGGCGCCCGCCAGGTGGTGCTGTTGGCAGGCGGACTAGATACTCGCGCCTATCGGCTGGACTGGCCCGAGGACACCACGGTCTTCGAAGTCGACTACCCCGAACTGCTCAGCTTCAAACAAGAGGTACTCGCCGATAGCGGCGTGGAGTCACGTGCCGAGCGCCGACAGGTCGGAACATTCCTCAGCGGCCCATGGCAGTCAGACCTCACCGCCGCGGACTTCGATCCAGACCTGCCCACCGCGTGGCTCGCAGAGGCACTTGTCTCACACCTACCCGGCCCGAGCCATGACGCGCTCTTTGAGCGAGTCATCGAGATGTCGGCGCTCGGCAGCAGCATCGCCACCGACACCGATGGCATCGCGCCCTCTGGTCAACCGTGGGCTGACGTCCGTGATGCGTTGGGCCCGAACGCATTGCATGCAGACGGGCTCTCCCCGGTGAACGACGGACGCACCCTGTCCGGGGAGTGGCTGTCGGGACATGGCTGGCTGATACGAACAACCACCGGTCACGAACTCGCGGAACGCTATGACCGTCCGTTGGACGGCGAGCCGGCGCCATACCCCCAGGAATTCGCGGAACGCCGGTTCCTTACCGCGACGCTACCGGCGACGTATTTGTCATAAGCGGAGAACTCGGCCCCATGGTGGGATTCCGCGGCGCACGCGTGGTTTCGGCTACAGCGCAGTACCGGTGAGGCCCCGCTGTAACCATGATTTGGTGCGGCCGGGATGGTTGGTCGCGATCCAGGCGACGCCAATGCTTCGGCAGAATTCGACGTCCTCGTAGTGGTCGACCGTCCAGCAGTACGTCGCCCGTCCTTGAGCCGCTGCCCTGTCGACCAACTCCGGATGCTCACGCAGGGTCGCGATGGACGGTCCCACCGCGGTGGCTCCCACCGTGGTCGCCGCGCTGCCCCCTAGATACCGGGACGTCTCGCCCAGCAGCACTGTCGGCAACATGGGGGCCGCGCGACGAATGCGCCACACCGCCGCAGCCGAGAAGGACATGACGACCGCCCGCGACATGTCCGCCGATGCCGGTGCGGCGATCCCGAACCGGTGCAGCAGAGCCAGCACCTTGTTTTCCACCAGCGACCCGTAGCGGACCGGGTGCTTGGTTTCGATGAACAGCTTCACCGGGCGGTTCCAGTCGAGCACGAGCGAGACCAGCTCCTCCAACGTGAGCAGGCCGGTCCCTGATCCGGCCTCTGCGCCGCCCGAATGCCAACCGCCGAAGTCCAACGCGCGCAACTGACTCAGTGTCATCTCGCTGACCAACCCGGTCCCGTTCGACGTGCGATCCACCCTGCGATCGTGCACGCAGACGAGCTGTCCGTCCCGAGTAAGGCGGACATCGCATTCCACCCCGTCCGCTCCTTCTTCGAGAGCGAGCTCGTAGGCGGCAAGGGTGTGCTCGGGCCGGTCCGCCGACGCACCCCGATGCGCGACGACGAACGGATGTCGTTTAGCCCTGCCGTCTATCTCGTCGGCTCCTTGCACAAGCTGGGGCTCCGCCCCATCACCAGGCTCCGGCGACTCGGTCACGCTCCAATGCTGCCGGTTCTTGCCCCATCGGTTCAACCGCAGCGCCGGAATTGTCCCCGCGTGTCGTCGGCACATCCGGACGATCAGCATCAATGGGCACCGGCCCCTGCGGGGATTCCACCGCTAGCCAGCGCACCGAGCGGTGCTGCCCCTCCGGCGCGGTGAAGCCGTTGTACACGCGCCGGAGTGACCAGGCCGCAACCGCAGCGACGGCGTAATCGAGGGTGGTGAACAGCGCGTTGTCGGCGACGCCCTGCACGGTGAGCGGATCGCGGACGACCCACGTCACGAGCACCAGCAGCCACGTCACGCCCCACAAAATCGACCACCACACGATGTTTCGGTACTGCCGGTACCACCGGTTTTCGACCTTGGCGAGCTCGAGAAGCAGCAGGGGTATGCCAACAATGTTCACGATCGGCACCAGACAGCCCACGCGGATCTCCCACCGCGCCCGCGGATCGTCAAATCCCAGGTCGCGGTATGTTTCAGCACGCCGCCCGATCATCCAGTCGGTGAGGAACCACGCGGTGGCGGCCATCACCGCGAAGGCAACCGCCACGCTGAAGAGCACTAGCCCGTTCGAGGTGCTGGCGACGAACCGCGGAATCAGCGCTCCGCGGTTGTAAACCATCAGCGCATATCGAAGAAAATGCGCACACGAAACGATTGCCAGGGTGATGATTGTGGCCAGCAGGAGCCTCTCGAGCACCCGGCTGGGGATATGACCCCCGGCTATCCCTTGGCGTGAGGACCCGGCCGGTTCGATGTGATCGACCAGACCCCAGCGCGGGATGTATCCGTACCGCGGTGTCGGCCCCAGCGGACGCCGACGGCGGGCCGGCGCCGGGGGCGAGCCGGGACGCACGGCAATCCATCGATATCCCGCGGGAAGCCGCGTGGGACGGGCCGGAGGACGCCCGGCGGGCGTTGCCACGGGACCCTGCGCAGTGGGTGGAACCCAGTACTTGCCAGTCGGCGGCTGCGCCCCGGCGGGCGGACGTGGTATCGGCGCGGAAGGACGCGGCGAGGCAGTCATCCCCGGCTCAAGCAGCGTGCCCCGACACCGCGGGCACCAGTATCGACGCTGCTCACGCACGTTCCACTGGGTACCGCAGCGGGAGCACACCTGGATCATTCGTCCAGCGTAACGGCCTGAGGGCGCAACCTGCAGCGAGTAGCGCACTGGTGCCAACCCGGGAGGGAGGTCGCCGGAAACTCAGCTGATCGTCGGTTTACCTGCCTGTACCCAGGCCAGCATGCCACCTGAGACGTTGCTGACATCGAATCCATTGCGGTTCAGGTAAGCGGCGGCGCGCTGAGATCGTCCGCCCGCATGGCAGATGACCCACAGCGGAACGTCCGGATCGAGCTCGTCCATCCGGGAGGGCACATCACCGAGCGGTATATGTTGCGCGCCATCGATATGCCCGGCCGCCCACTCGTCGTCCTCACGGACGTCAAGCAACTTGACACCAAGATCAAACGCGGCCGAGATCTCATCGATGCCGACCTGAGGGACCTCATCGCCCGAGGGGAAAGTCATCGTCCATTCCTGTCGCTCAATTGGGGTGACGGCTGCTGTGCCTGCAACTTTTCGCGGTGTGACGTACGCCACAGCAATGTCGGCTTATCCACAGTATCCACAGGTTGATCCACAAACCACAGGCTGCTCATTTGTATTTGCGCTGGCCAGGACTTCGTGGAGGCGCTCAGCTGGGCTGGCGACGGGGAACCGTAGCACTGCCTGTGCATAGTTAGCGAATTCATAGTCACCGCCGTGGGATAGCTCACGGCTGTGCTGGATCGCCGGGTGGCACATCCAGTCCGACAGGGCAGGAAACCGACGTCCCGCCGAGTCCGCAGTACCCGTTTGGGTTCTTGGCCAGGTACTGCTGGTGATACTCCTCGGCGTAGTAGAAGCGCCGCGACGCATGTCCGATCGGCCCGTCCAACGGAGCTATCTCGGTGGTGACCGCTCCATATCCGGCGTCAGCAAGTGCGAACCCGTACCGCGTAGCACTCTCGGCGGCCTGCGACACCTGGCTCTCACTCGTCCCATAGATGGCCGAGCGGTATTGGCTGCCGCGATCGTTGCCCTGCCGCATGCCCTGAGTGGGATCGTGACTCTCCCAGAACTGCACCAGAAGCTGCTCGTAGGTCACCTCACGGGGATCGAACACCACCAGCACGACCTCCGCGTGCCCGGTCTGCCCAGAGCACACCTCGTCATAGGTCGGATTGGGCGTGTAGCCCCCGGCGTATCCAACCGCGGTGGAATAGACGCCGGGAACCGTCCAGAAGCCCCGTTCGGCACCCCAGAAGCACCCCTCGCCAAACACCGCGGTTTCCAGCCCCTCCGGGAAGGGCGGCACGGTGGCATGACCGTTGACGAAATGAGTGCCGGATATCCGAATCGGGGTGGCACGCCCGGGCAGGGCCGCACCCTCCTCCACGATTGCCGACTTTCCCGGTGCGAGCCCGCCTTCGAGTCGCCCCAAGATCTGATCGCGAACGTTATTTACCCAAGAAGCCATGCCCCTGATGGTACGCCGCGGCACCCCGCCAATTTGCTGGTCTAGCTGGGGTTTCCAGGTACACGCAGGGTGAATTTTCGCGCATCGCGATTTGGAGCTATGATGACCGTCACACGCGAGATGCTGTGACTCATCTCACCGTGACGGTAGTTGCACAGCGTGACAGGAGGGCGGCGATGACGGCACAGTCGGCAGGGCACGAGTCGATGTCCACTTCCGGCTGGCAGTTGACCCCACGCTGCTACAACACCTCCTACCGCGTCGCAGCCTTCCGAGCGCTTGTCATCGCCCTCATTCTCGCCGCCGGCCTCGCGTTTCTCATCCTGATCTAGCCGGGAGTCTCGGCGATCCGTTTCCACCGGCCAACATTGGGTGACCAATTGAGGATGCGTGCGTCCTTGCGACGCGTTGCGCAATAGAGCAGGGTTGAATCGGTAGGCCGGCGCATCCGGTGCATCCGGTTTGGCCGTGTCTTCTCATGGAATGGATCTGCACACACGCGGATACGAAGCAAGCCGAAAGGAATCTCGTGGCTGAGTACACACTGCCCGATTTGGACTACGACTACGGAGCTCTGGAGCCCCACATCTCAGGACAGATCAACGAGCTGCACCACAGTAAGCACCACGCGGCCTACGTGGCGGGCGTCAATTCCGCTGTCGCCAAGTTGGAGGAGGCCCGCGAGAAGGGGGACCACGCCGCGATCTTCCTCAATGAGAAGAACCTGGCCTTCCACCTCGGTGGTCACGTGAACCACTCGATCTGGTGGAAGAACCTGTCGCCCAACGGTGGCGACAAGCCCACCGGCGATCTGGCCGCGGCTATCGACGACCAGTTCGGCTCGTTCGACAAGTTCCAGGCGCAGTTCACCGCGGCAGCCAACGGTCTGCAGGGTTCGGGTTGGGCAGTGCTCGGCTACGACAGCCTGGGGCAGAAGCTGCTGACCTTCCAGCTGTACGACCAGCAGGCCAACGTCCCGCTGGGCATCATCCCGCTGCTCCAGGTCGATATGTGGGAGCACGCCTTCTACCTGCAGTACAAGAACGTCAAGGCGGACTACGTCAAGGCATTCTGGAATGTGGTCAACTGGGCCGACGTGCAGGACCGCTACACCGCGGCCACCACGAAGACGTCGGGCCTCATCTTCGGCTGATCTCGCTGTTTCGCTTGGGCCCCGGGTTTGTTACGAATCCGGGGCCCAAGTGTGTTACCGGCGTGTCCGCTAGCAATTGCGGGGCGACTCCGCGCATGGTAATTCTGGAATAAGCAGCGTCGCGCAGCGTGGATGTGGTGTCAGAGTGATTGCGAGCGTGGCAGATATGGCAACTAGTTCCGATCAGCCGATCGAGATCGCACCCTTCCACGCGGGCGGATCGCTCAGGGGGTTCGTGGTGTGCGGCCGCTGGCCCGATTCCACCAAGGAATGGATGCAGCTGTTGATTGTGACAGTGCGCATCGCCACACTGCCCGGATTACTTTCCACCACAACGATTTTTGGCGCCCGCGAAGACCTGCCCGACGATCCCGCGCCTGGCATGGTGGGTTTGGTCGTCGCCGAAGGCACGGTACTCGGGGAGTCGGCGGTCGCACCCGGGCATTTTGCAGAACATCAACCACCGGCGCTGCTTATGCTCCATCCGCCATCCGAGACCAACCCCACACTGCCGGAATGCCTTGGTGCGGCCTCAGGTTGCCTACTCCTTCCCGGATTGCCACATCTGGGCCTAGAGCATCGGGCAGCATGGGTTGAGGCCGAATCAGATGGCACGGTGACTTCGGTGGTGAGTCGGGTGGGTATCGATCCCATCAGCGATCCCGACACGGCCGTATTGGCCATGTTGCTTGCCGCGTAAAGGAATTCGTCGGCTAGACTTCCCACCACTATCGGCCATGTCGCCGCATACCTGTTCTTCTGCTTAGGTTTTCGATCCGGCATCGTCGTGCCCGCGATGCTGGCCGAGAGTCGCATCACCCGTGTCGTCGTCACCACTACTCGCGCCAAACAGCCATTCGGCGAACCGGTTACGTTCGGTGCGCTCGGCCTCGACGACCGCCCCGAGCACTATCCGTCAGCCGCCGCCAGTGACAACACGGCATTCCTGGGCAAGCTCGGCAACCATTCCCACACTGATGACAATGAGGCCTGAGCTGCGCTGCCGTTGATCGATCGCGCGTGCGGGCCGCCGCCCAATGTCTGCCCCAGTTCACGGCCCCTCCGTCGCCATCGGAAGCGTCTCCGGGGCCATTCTCCCCAAACGGCGCATCACCGTCCGCGCAGGTTTAGCGTTCCCGGCTCCGGGAGTTGGATTCGGCGCAGGAACAACGCAAACCACCGCCCTAAACCAGCGACCGCCCGCGCGACTCGTTTCATCTCCCTGGCGATCATTTCCTCAAAATTCACGCCGGGCTCGATGACACGACAATGCCAACCGCCGCCGCGCCGCCAGCGACCATCGGTGAAACCACGCGCTGATGGGCGCGCCGACGGTCACGGTGTGCGCTGTACCGGGCGAGTCCCCCGCGGGCACCCGGCCGCATCGGTCACTTCCGTCACATCTACTCCAGGACGTGACCGCGACCCTCGTCGTGATCTCAGTTCCGGAGGGTCTTCGGCGGCTCTCGCAGGGGGCATTGGACGGCAGTGACCGACCACACGCCCCCGGTAGTTGCTGTGATCTTGCTCACAGTCCACCGCCGTGGATTTACCGCTGGTCAGAGGGGATGCCCTGCTGACGGGGCACACTTGCCGTCAACGTTCCACTATTTAAACGTTACCTATGCGCGGCGATTCCCGCCATAATCACTAGCTGCCGTTATCGTCACGGGCATGACATCGTGCCAGGTCAGCGAGGCATGCGCGAAGAAGGCGCGGTGCCGGTGCGAGTAGCAACTCAGCAGGTTATACCGCCGGGCACCGCGTCCGGCCGACTTAGGAAACGAATGCGACCTCTGCGCACGGCCCACAACGGAGCCTCCGTGTCATCGCCCTGGGGATTCATCAATCATTTGCCTGAGAACGAAGATTCCCAGATCGTCCCGAATATTGGACGCTGCACGAATGTGCCTGAGCTAGCAGGTTTGGATAACCGAACACCATGTCCACCCGAGGCGAACTTGACGGTTGCGCTTGGCTGCAGGCAAAACTAAGGTTACGATGGGCAGCAAATACGTCCCCCGAATTAGCAACTTTATCTGTTTGTGGAGGTAAGGCTCGATGAGCACCACGTTCACCGCACGTTTGAATCGGTTGTTCGACACCGTGTACCCACCCGGGCGCGGCCCCCACACCTCCGCCGAGGTGATCGCGGCCCTGCGTTCCGAGGGCATCACGATGTCCGCGCCGTACCTGTCGCAGCTGCGATCAGGTAACCGCACCAACCCTTCGTCGGCGACCATGAAGGCGCTCGCGAACTTCTTCCGGATCAAGCCGGCGTACTTCACCGACGATGAGTACTACGAGAAGCTCGACCAGGAACTGACCTGGCTCGCCAACATGCGTGATGAGGGTGTCCGTCGAATCGCGGCCCGCACCGTGGGGCTGTCCGTCGAGGCACAGGACCGCATCACGCAGGCCGTCGACGAATACCGTCGCCAAGAGGGTCTCGACAGCTAGTCCGCTTCTCGCCTGGCCGGTCCACTCGGGGAAGGACCGGTCAGTTTGGCGTTCACCGCTCATCGAGCCGGCGGCGTACGCACGGAGGGACGGCGAAGTACAACTTAAGAACGACGTTCGGCACGCACCAGCCTGCGGTACTCAGTGGCGATCGCGAGAATCCATTCGCGATCGGAGTATCCGTCAGGCTGGTGTAGCCATTCCGGGCCCGGGAAGTTTTCCTTCGGATCACCCTCGGTAAGAACCCATTTCACCACCGCGTGGGCCTGCGCGTCCGGTGGTACGTCGAGCCTCACCGGTTCCGCTCCGAGCTCGATATCGCCCTCACCCTCCGATTCAGGGTCTAGCCCCTGGGCGTGCATCGCCTCCAGGAAGAGCGCATCGGAGATGTAGGCCATACGGTCTGCCACCTGGAAGGCCAGCGGCCCACGCGGACGCACTCCGATGGCTGCGTCCGGCTGACGCTTCTTGAGGTCGGTGTACAACGGAGCCAATACGAACATCTCGCGTCGAGCCACCAGCCAAGTCTCGAAGGTCGGCAATAGCGATCCCACCGCCACCATCGCCATCGCACAACCGATCAACGTCGCCGCGGTCCCGATCGTCACGTACTCCGAATTGGCCACGGCCACACCGGCGACCACCAAGACTGCCAGTACCAGCAGGCTGATCCCGACGGTGAAAAGGAACAAGGCGCGACCCCGACGGCTGCGATTCGAATAGGCCATCCCCGCCCACAGCACGACCGACAGGGCGACGGCGATGTACAGCATCGGGATGAGCCAGGCTGTGCCAGAGGCGAATCCACCCAGATCGTGCTTGAGAAACTCGCGGGGCGTCATCTCGGGCTGCGGACCACGAGAAAAGAACACGGCTAGGCTGGCGCCGGCGATCAGGGCCGCGGCCAGGTACTGCCAGCGCGCCCATCGCCTGTTGGCTGCCGCGGTGCGGCTGGCGGACATGCTGGTGATCATCACGCAGCTGCCCGCCGCGCACGCCGTCAGCGCGGCCTGGCTTACCGCCACCGAAACATTGGGCCAGCCCAGCGAGCTGTCCACAAGAATTGTCAGCGGCTCCCAGTTCAGCGCCGACACCAGCGCCAGGCTTCCCAGCGCAACGATCATTCCGGTGCTCACCGGGGATTGTTTGTGGACGAGCACCCACCCGATGCGCAAACCCGTCGCCATACCCAGCAGCCCGGCAATCACCCAGGCGATCACCCAAAGGCCTCCCCGAGCCTCACCTGAACAATCGAAGCGCGGTCTGAGGGCAGTCGGCCAAGCCGATAGAGCAACAGAGCCGCGAAGTCCTCTGCCTCTTGTTCAGCCTCCATCCCGGCCGCACCCATGCATCCGGAGCGCTGGGACAGCATGTATGCGATGAGGTCGTCGCTGGCGAATTCCGCTTCATCCCTAGCCATTTCAACTACCGAGATGCCCTCGTGACGCAGCACCACATGCCCAAGTTCATGGGCGAGCGTGCGATCCCAGGTGGGCAGGCCACGCTGGATGATGAAGATGTCTTCGTTCTCGTATTGCCGCCACTGACCGCACACCCCGGGCGGCAAATCAGCCGAGATGATCTCGATGGACCGGTCCCGATCGCGACCAACGGCCTCGACGAGTGCGGACAGCGTCACCTCACCCTTGCGCGGGGCCAGATCCAGCACAGCGTTGACGGCATCGGTCACACGACGGCCTGCGCCCATGTGCCTCTCCCCTCAACACGTGCCTTCCCGGACAGACCCCTGACGGGGTGCTGTATCGATTCTCCCCTACTCCAGGAAGCGGGCGGCAGCGGAGGCACGCACGGTATGCCCGGCCTTGGCTTGCCGGTATCCGATGGCGCCTCCCACGAAGGTCATCATCGCGATACCCACGGCACCCGGAATGGCCACCGCGGCGATCTCGGACGTCTTCGTGAGCCGGAGGTAGTCGCCGTAGCCGGTACGCGGCGCGATGGTCTCGGCCGCGACGAACTGCTCGATCGGCTTCGTGACGGCCTCGGGTTGCTTGGACCCGCCAGCAGTCACGACGGCGTCGCCACCCCGGCCACCCTCGGCCTGCTTGATGGTCACAACGGGCGGTGCCGGCGCCACGACCGGCGCTAGCGGCGTGATGGCCGGCGGCGCGGGTGGTGCCGCGATCGCCACCGCGGGAGCCTTAGGCGTGGGCACCGTCGGCGGCGCTATGGGCCCGGTGTGAATACCGGGGTTTCCTCCCGGGTTCCGGGTGCCGGCCGCGCCACCGAACGACGGCGTGGCCGGATTCGGGACGCCACCGATCCCCGGAAGGCCGGGCAGGGTGATCACGTGATCGTGGTCGTCGGATTCGTGCTCGTGCGTCGATCCGCCCCCGGCGCCCGCCTCGTGCGTCGATCCACCGCCGGTACCTGGTGTGTGCGTCGACGTACCAGGCTTTTTCTTCCAAATGACAATCGTGCGCCCACCCACGTTGATGGTGACGCCCGGAACTGTGGCTTCCTCGGACGACGTCTCGTGTCCTGTTGGTGTAGAGCCCGAGGCGGGGGTGTCCGCCGTGGTCGTCGCGCCCGGTGCGGTCGCGGTGTGCGGCGAGGTCGCGGTGTCGGCCTTAGGCGTCGTGGCGGTCTGCGTCTTCGGGGCCATCGCACCGGCGACAGAACCCAAAGCACCCTTCAACGTCGGTGACGTTTCGGTGTGAGCTGTTGTGCCGCTAGTGCTTTCAGCAGTGGGTGCCGTGGCGTTCGGGGTATGGACACCCGCCGCACCACCCGAATGCGGAAGGGTTATCTCGGGGCCGCCACCGATCCCCACACTGGACGTACCGCCCGTGGAGCCGGGGGTGCTAGTGCTCGAACCAGGACCGTTCGTGCTCGAATCATGGCTGCCCGCCGCATTGTCGGACGATTTGCCATTGGCGCCGGCGGACCCGGGCTTGGGAACGTTCGCCCCGGGGCCCTTGTCTTTGCCTTTGTCCTTGTCGCCGGCGGAGGAATCGCTGCTACTACCACCCGCAGCGCCTTCCGATCCAGCGCCGCCGTGCAGGCTCTTACCGAAGCTCGGGGACGAGGGCGCGTTGCGCGTGCCCCCGCTGCCGGGTCCACCGCCTCCGCCGACGCCGCCACCGAGCAGGCCACCGGTGATCTTGTGGATCGCGCCACCCAAGCCGTGGTCGTGGTCGCTGTCGCCACCCGAACCGCCGCCGGGCTTGGCGTCCGCGGCCGGGGTCGATACGGCAAAAACTCCGAATCCCCCCATGAGCGTCCCCGAGCTGAGCACCGTCACCACAGCGGCACGCGCCGAGGCACGCTTCAGCTGCTGGCTCCGCCTACTCTGCTTTGCACGATGTCGCCCCACGGCGAACAGAATGCCGGGAATTTGCTCGGAGGTCAAATATCTATCGCGAATTGTGGGCCCTTTCACCTCATGTTCCCCCTGCACCGCCGGAATGGCGGCTTACAGGACTTCGCTGGGGATTGCCGGGAACCTTTGCAGCGTGCGGCGCGACCACGTAAATACGGGGCCCCATCCGCACGGGGCCAGCGCGGGTCGGCGCGCTAGGGTTAGCGCCACACTCGCAACGCGATGAACGGAGGCCGCTGGGATGGGTTTTCTCACCAGCCGCAAGAGCCGCTCGACGAAACGCGCCGAGGCTCGGGCTCTGAAGGCGAAGGCCAAGCTCGAAGCCAGATTGGCGGCGCGTAACGACCGGCGACGGATGCTCATGCAGGCGCGCTCGGAGTCCGCCGCCCGGCGCGATTCGCGCAAGACGGAGCTCGCGACGTTGAAGGCTCAGCGGCAGATCGCCCAGGACCAGCTCAAGGCGGTACGCGAGGGCAAGCTGCTCTCGCCGACCCGGATCAAGCGCACCCTCACAGTGGTGCGGCTGCTAGCTCCGGTGCTCTTGCCGGTGTTGTACAAGGGAGCCATCGCGGTCCGCGGGGTGCTGGATCAGCGGCGCGCCGATCGCCTTGGCATACCGCTGGCAGAGCTTGGCCAGTACTCAGGATTCGGAGCGGAGCTGTCGGCCCGTATCGCCGGCGCTGAGCAATCCCTCCAGGCCGTACTCGACCGGGCACCCAAGGATGCGGAGACCAAGAAGTTCACCTCGGCAGTCCGTGCGCGGCTGGAAGAGTTGGGTACCGCAGTAGGGGCCTCCGAGCACATGCCACCGACCCGCAGGCGCGCGGCCCATGCCGCCATCGCCCGTGAGCTCGACGGCATCGACGCTGATCTGCTTGCCCGACTCGGAGTGAGGTAATCCATGCGCATGTTCCCCCGACTGATCGCGGCATCGACCGCGGCGGCCGCCGCGCTGGTGGCGCTCGCTATTCCGGCGTCCGCCCACGTGCGCGTGACCACGGATAACACTGCCCGCGGTGGCTACGCGACGCTGGAGTTCTCCGTTCCCAACGAGTCCCAGAGCAAGGCGCTGACCACGGCATTGACCGTCCAGCTGCCGGATGTCGGTTCGGCAAGCACCGAGCTGCTGCCGGGCTGGACCAGCACCGTGGATCGAGACGCCGCTAAGGGCACGGTCAGATCGGTGACATGGAAGGCCGTCCCGGGCAACGGGATTGGGCCCGACCAGTTCGCGTTGTTCCGGGTGCGCGTCAAGCTCCCCGATACCGAGTCGGTGGCCTTCCCCGCGACACAGACCTATGCCGACGGTCAGGTCGTCACATGGGATCAGCAGGCCCAGCCCGGCGGCGCCGAGCCGGAGCACCCCGCACCCATACTCGACCTGACGCAAAGCAAGGCCGACCACGACGGACACTCGGCGCACGCCCCGCAGGTGTCGGCAACTCATGATTCCGCGCAGAGCGCGGCACATCCGGACAAGACGGCCCGCTGGTTCGGCGGCATCGGTCTGATCCTCGGTGCCGTCGCGCTCGTGCTTGCGGTGGCAAATCGGCGGAGGCAACAGTGATGACGGTTCTACGCAAGTCGGTGTCGGTGTTCTTGTCGGCCTTCATCGTGTTGGCGCTGGGCCTGGCGGTGCCGGGCGTGGCGGCGGCACACGCCGTCAAGGTGTCCTCCGATCCTGCCGAAAATTCCGTGCTATCCGGATCTCCCGCCCAGGTCAGTGCCACTTTCAACGAACCACTGCAGAAGCGTTTTTCCGCGATGACGATCATCGGGCCAGACGCCAAGACCGACCAGTGGCAGGTCGGCGATCCGGTGGTGTCCGGTGCGACGATCTCGGTCGGGATGAAACCGGGAGCACCGGCCGGCAAGTACGCGGTGAACTTTCGGGTGATCTCCGAGGACGGCCATCCGGTCGACGGATCCTGGCAGTTCACCATCACCGGCTCCGGTGCACCCGCCTCCGCGGGCGCGCCGGCGATGTCGCAGCAGCCGTCGGGCACGAATTCTTCCGCTCCGGCACCTTCGGCGAATCCGACCGATGGCGACCTGCCTATGTGGCCATTTGTGGTGGCTGTGGTGGTCTCCGTAGGTGCGGCACTCATCTGGACTCAGCGTCGTCAGTCCTAACCAGGGAGGGGGCCACTGGCCTTTTTCCGGTGTGACGGCATGATGGACAACGGCGGGGCGGCAGAGATTCGGGTGTAAGCCGCCCATCGTGGCCGCGAGCGCGCCACGAACACCCAGGACGACCGAAACTTGCGAAGGAGCAGGCGCATGGCGGACCAGGACAATTCGGCTAACGAGCCCAACCAGACACCGGAGAAGCCCGCTGGCGGCGAGGCATCAAAGCCCGCGACACCGGCTCGCCCCGCGAAGGCCGCGAAACGTCCCGCAGCCAAGCGCGCGCCCGCCAAACGGCCCGCCGGCTCGTCGGCACCCCCGAAGTCGGGTCCCAAGTCCGAACCCGGGTCCGGCGCAGCCCCAGCCCCGAAGCCGCCCGCCACACCGGAGAAGCCCGCCGAGGCACCAGCATCGGCAGCGCCGGCATCCGAGGCCCCCAAGCCCGCCGCCCCACCGGTACCGAAACCTGCGCCAGCGGCGGCACCCGCGCCGACCCCTGAGCCCGTTGTCGAGGCCCCCAAACCAGTGGCGCCCGCACCGGCGCCCACGCCAGAACCTGCCCAGCCCGACCTCGCGGCAGCTGCCCGGGAGGCCGCCGCACAGGCGAAATCGGCGGTCGATTCGGCGCCGCCACCGATTCCCGGCCCGGCACCTGAAGTGGGCCGGCAATCACCGAACCTGAAAATCGCATTCGGTGCCGCGTTCGCGATTTTCGTCGTGTTGCTGCTTCGGCGCCGGCGTCGCCGCGAGGACTCCGTCGAACTGGACTGATCGGATCCGGTGCCGCCGTCACGAGATAAGGGCTTGACCCTCACGTCACGGGAGGCCGCACAGTGTCGAACGTGAACGAAGACACAAGTGGACCCAACCTGGTGACGGTGGGTCGGGTATCCGATCTGACCGGCCTCTCGGTCCGGGCACTGCACCACTATGACGAGATCGGTCTCGTGGTGCCCAGTGCCCGCACCCAGGCCGGCTACCGCGGATACACCGATACCGATATCGAGCGGCTCCATATGGTGCTGCTCTATCGCGAGGTGGGATTTTGCCTCGAGCAGATAGCGTCCCTGCTCGACGATCCGGACATCGATATGCACGCACACCTGCAGCGCCAGCGTGTACTGCTACTGGACCGAATCGACCGCTTGCACCACATGGTCGCGGCAGTGGAGAACATGATGAACGCTCGCCAGAGCGGTATTCGGCTGTCCGTCGAGGAGCAGATCGAAATCTTCGGCACCACCGGATTCGGAGACGAATACGCCGACGAGGCGCAGCAGCGCTGGGGTGACACCACGGCCTGGAAACAGAGCCGGGCGAGAGCCGCCCAGTACACCAAGGCGGACTGGATCCGGATCAAGGCCGAGGCTGATCAACTGCTCGCCGACCTCGCAGCCGCGAAACGCCAGGGCGTGCGACCCGGATCAGAGCAGGCCAACGCGCTAGCGAAGGCACACCGGCGGAGTATCGAGGCGCACTACGACTGCACTCCACAGATGCAGCTGTGCCTCACCGAAATGTACGTCGCTGACGATCGATTCCGGGCGTACTACGACGGCGCCGAGCCGGGTCTGGCGCAATGGCTGCGAGATGTCGTGATTGCCTATGCACCAGACCCGGCAGCGGAGCCCGACGAATAGGCTTGGGGTATGACGACAGCACCGATCACGCCCCGCCCGACCGCCGACCTGGGAGATGAGCTCGGCATCGACATGGCCAGTTGCGATCTTCAGCTCGCGCAGTTCGGCGCGCGGCCGGTATTCGCCGGGGTCATCACCACGGTGCGCTGCCACCATGACAACGCTCTATTGAAATCCATTCTCTCAGAGCCTAGTTCGGGTGGCGTGCTGGTGATCGACGGTGGCGGATCGCCGCATTGCGCGCTGGTCGGCGACATCATCGCGGGGATCGCCGTCGACAGCGGGTGGTCGGGTCTGGTGATCAACGGAGTGGTTCGGGACAGCGCCGAGCTGGCCACCATGGACATCGGCATCAAGGCCCTCGGTACCAACCCGCGAAAGGGCAGCAAGACCGGCGCAGGGGAGCGCGATGTCGTCGTCAGCTTCGGCGGCATCGACTTCACGCCGGGGGCGATCTGTTACGCCGACCACGACGGCGTAGTCGTGGTTCCGGCCTGATGTCGGTGCGGAGGCTGGCCGAGGCGCTGCGGGGGGCACCCGTACCGCTGGCCGCGGTCGACATGGACGCGGTGCGGACCAACGCCGCGTCGCTGGTCGCCGCCGCCTCCGGTCTACCCATCAGGGTGGCCAGCAAGTCGATACGCAGTACCGCACTGATTCGAAAGTTTTTGGAGATACCAGGCTTTCGAGGGGTGCTCGCCTTCACCCCCGCAGAGGCCGTGCATCTCGCCGACGCTGGCGTGGACGATCTACTGATCGCCTACCCCAGTGTCGACCGGGGGGCCCTGGCCACGGCGGCCCGGCATCGCTCAGTCATCCGCCCCTTAATCGACTCCGCCGATCACGTGGATCTGCTCGCGGCGATCTCGCAAGAGACCAACGCGCCGATCCCGGTGTGCCTGGATATCGATGCCGGGTGGCGTCCCCTCAACGGTCCGGTGCACCTGGGGCCCAAGCGATCACCGGTGCACACCCCCGAGCAGGCGGCCGCTCTCACCGATCTGGTGTGCGCCACCCCCGGACTGCGGCTGGCGGCTGTGATGGCCTACGACGGGCAGATCGCCGGCGTGGGCGACATCGTCCCGGGAAACCCGTGGTACCAGTTGGCGGTTCGCGGCATGCAGGCGTCCTCGCTGCGCGATCTCGGCCAGCGTCTCCCCCGGGTGCTGGACGCGGTCACCGCGCGGCTGCGTGCCGCCGGGGCACCACCGCTCGAGCTGGTGAACTCCGGAGGTACCGGCAGCCTGGCGCGCATCGCGGGACTGGGATTCGCCACCGAATTGGCAGCCGGGTCGGGCTTCTTCGCTCCGGCTCTCTTCGACAACTACCGCAGTCTGCGGCTAGATCCAGCCGCCGCGTTCGCGTTGCCCGTGGTGCGCAAACCAGCACCCGAGCTGGCCACGGTACTGGGCGGCGGGTACATAGCCAGTGGCCCCGCCGGGGCAAGTCGCGTGCCGGCGCCCTCGTGGCCCAGGGGTTTGTCCTTTGACCCATCCGAAGGCGCCGGGGAGGTTCAGACGCCGTTGCGCGGCGCGCGGGAGCTGAAGATCGGCGATGTGGTGTGGTTCCGGCACGCCAAGGCCGGCGAGCTCTGTGAACACTTCACCGAACTGCAGCTCATCGAGGACGCTCAGCATGCGGGATCGGTGTCCACCTATCGCGGCGAGGGAATGATGTTCCTGTGAGCGAGTGGCACAACTGGAGTGGTCAAACATCTTGTGCACCAGGACTAGTGGTTCGCCCACGGTCCGAGGAGGAGCTGGCGTTCGCCCTCAGGCGCTCTGCCGGGCGGACGGTACGGCCGGTCGGCTCGTCGCATTCCTTCACCGAGCTGTGTGTCACCGACGGCGTGCAGGTGGACATCTCGGAACTGCGGCAACTGATATCAGTGGACGAGCAAGACCGGGTGCGGGTGCAGGCCGGTATCACCCTGCATGATCTGAATCGCAGGTTATTGCGGCACGGATTGGCCCTGCCGAACCTCGGCGATATCGACGCCCAGACACTCGCCGGGGCCGCTGCTACCGGAACACACGGGACGGGCCTGCGGTACGGCAACATCTCGCAGACCATCGTTTCGATGCGAATCATGACTGCCGACGGCACTACTCACGAGATCGCCGCTGGCGATGAGTTGCGCGCCGCACGGATCTCATTGGGTGCGCTGGGCGTGGTCACCGAGTTCACCCTGCAATGCGTTCCGGCCTTCCGACTGCACCGCCGCCAGTCCGTGCACGATCTGGACACCGTGCTGGCCGATCTGCCCACGTTGCTCGCCGATACCGATCACCTTGAGCTGTACCTCTTTCCGCACACGCGAAAGGTCTTGTTGCTACAGTCGGCACGCACCGAGGAGAACCCCTGGCCTCGCCATCCAGTGCGGCATTGGGTGGAGCGCGATCTGGTGGAGAACGGCGCGCTCGGCGCGCTGATGTGGATGGCCGGGCGTGTGCCGGCTGCCGCCCCGTACATATCGAAATTCGTTGCCAATCTTGCTGGTTCCAATGAGTCACAGGATGAGAGTGCTGCGGTGTTCGCGAGCCCCCGCAAGGTGAAGTTCACCGAGATGGAGTACTCGCTTCCCCTGGAGAATGCCCGCGATGCCATCCAGACTGCCCTGTCCACCATTGAGCAGAACCGTCATCGGGTGGCCTTTCCGTTGGAGGTCCGCTTCACCCAGGCTGATGACGCACTACTGGCACCGGCCCATGGCCGCGAAAGCGTCTACCTCGCAGTGCATCAGACGATTCACGGTCCGTGGGAGTCGTACTTCCACGATCTCGAACCCATCCTGATCGGGCTGGGTGGCCGCCCACACTGGGGTAAGCGGCACACCCTCACCGCCGCGCAGCTGAGCGAGCGCTACCCGGAATGGCAGACATTCCAAGAGGTCCGCGCCCGGTTCGACCCCGAGGGCGTGTTCAGCGGTGAATACCTGGATAGGCTCCTCGGCCCGGTCAGCCCCTGAACCAGGGCGGCGGTGTCGGGGCGAGAGCACCGTCAGACTCACCTACCGCGCGAGATGTCCCGGGGGTGTCGCTGTCCCAGACGAAATCGGCGGTCCAGTCAGCATCGGACTGCCGTTCGTCCGGAGCAGGCGCATCCCCAACGGCGGAGGGCCGGTTGTGTCGTCCCACGATGCACTCCATCCCATGACCACCGTGATCATCTGGTTACGTAATGTACCCAAATATGGGTGAGGCGCGCGAGGCCCGCGATTCAAGCCCTGGCACGCTGCGGTGCTACCCGTGGCCACTCCAGCGTGGGGCTCGACGTTCGGTAAACGCACGCGGGCCCTCGGCCGCATCCGGCGAGCCCATCAGCCGCAGGTGATCGCTCGTCTCCCGCGCCGCAACCTCGGCGGGCGACATCCCCGTCATCTGTGCGTCCCATAACAGCCGTTTGGTCCGCGCCGCGGACTGCGGCGCGACATTGGCCGCGATATCGCGAGCCATCTCCAGCGCGGCGGCGAGCACCCGTTCGGCGGGCAGACTTCTGTTGGCCAGACCCGTCTCGACGGCCCTGCGGGCCGAGAATGTCGCACCGGTGAGCAGCAGTTCGGCCGCCACCGCCGTACCCACCAACCGCGGTAACGTCCAGTGCGCCATGGCATCCGGCGCTACTCCGAACCTTACCTGAGGTATCGCATAGCGACCTTCCTCGGCGAGGATGCGGATGTCGGCGTGTAGTGCCAGTGTCATCCCGATACCGACGGCATGCCCGTTCACCGCGGCGATCACGGGAGTGCTCAGCTCGAAGGCGGCCGGCCGCACCGGTGACGCCGAAAAGTCAGCATTGTCCGGGGCGGCGAAAGTCTCCGCACCCACCGAGATCTGAGCCCCACTGCAGAATGCCGGCGCCGTGCCCGTCAGTACGATGACACGCACGGCCTGGTCGTCATCGAGCCGCCGATAGGCCGCGCCCAGCGCACGACCCACTTCGGCCGTGAATGCGTTGCGCGTCGCCGGGCCGTGCAGGGTCAGCGTCGCCACCCCATCGGCGATGTCGGTCAAGAGCTCGGTCAGGTCATCACCCCGCAGCAGGTCATGGCCCGACCGTACCTCGGCGTCGCGAGACCGGATTCTCCTGGTGCGCGGAGCCGAGCGCATAGACTCAACGGTCGTGGCCAAACGATTGACTCGCTCTGAGGCTCAGGCTCAGACAAAGGCCCGCCTCGTGGAGTCCGCGACTCAGCTTTACTTGCAGCAGGGTTTTGCGGTGACGTCGAACGAACAGGTGGCCGAAGATGCCGGCTACAGCCGTGGCGCCGTGTACTCAAACTTCCCGAGTAAAGAAGCCTTGGCGCTGGAGGTCATCGACCGCCACTCCGAACAAGTTCTGGAAAACTACCGGCAAGCGCTTGGTGAAGCTTCTTCAGAGAATCGCCTCGAGAAATTTCAGGACTGGATTGAGCAATCACTCAGTGACACCGGCTGGGCACTGCTGAAGATCGAGCTCGCCCTGGTAGCCCGCCATAATTCGACGCTGAACGAGGAACTCGCGGCCCGCGACAAGACCATGCTGGACCACGTTGCCGGCGCAATAGCGCAGCTCGACGGCGATCTCCAACTTTCCGAGGCGAGCGTGCAGGACCTCGCCCGCCTGTGCGTCGCGGTCGGGCAGGGAGTGGCCATCGACAGCATCAAAGACCCCACGTCGACTACCGACTGGACCGAACGACTCCTGGCCGCCGTGCAACGGCTGCTGCCCATGCGGCCGATGCTTCCCATGCTGATCGCCGCGAGTGCGAATCAGGCTGCACCCGAACAGGAATAGTGTCCGCGATGCTTCGGCCACGACGCGGAACGGCCGGGCGTCGACAAGCAACACCCGGCCGTTCCGCAGCAATGGTCTAGCCGTTAACGGCCACCGGTGCGGTCTCGGCCGCGGCCTTCTTCCTGCCGAAGCGCATGCCCTCGGCGATCCGGCTACGCCGCATCATCCCGACGTCATAGGCGTAGTTCTGCTTCAAACGCCACGGGTGCTTGTTGCCCTGCTTGGGCAGTTCTTCCAGCGCGCGCAGCACATACCCTGGGGTGAAGTCCATGAACGGCTGCTTCTCGAGCGTCTCGTCGGCGAGCTCGGGAACCGCCGTGACATAACCGTTCTCGTCCATGTAGTTCAGCAGCCGGCCGACATACTCGGACACGAGATCCGCCTTGAGCGTCCACGAGGCGTTGGTGTACCCGATGGTGAACGCCATGTTCGGGATGCCAGTGAGCATCGCACCCTTGTACACGGTCTGCGCGGGCAGATCCACGGGCACACCATCTACCGTCGGGATGACGCCGCTGAAGAACTTCAGGTTCAAACCCGTCGCGGTGATGATGATGTCGGCGTCGAGATGCTTGCCCGACTTGAGCTTGATGCCCGTCTCGTCGAACGTCTCGATGTGATCGGTGACGATGTCGGCCTTGCCCTTGCGGATCGTCTTGTACAGGTCGCCGTTGGGCACCACGCAGAGACGCTCGTCCCACGGGTTGTATTTGGGGCCGAAGTGGGTCTTGTAGTCATAGCCCTTGGGCAGCTGAAGTTTGGCCTGCTGCATGATGATCCGCCGCGCAGCCTTCGGGAACTTGCGGCTGGCCTGGTAGCTGAAGATCAGCTGGCCGATGTTGATCCACCGCGCGATCGGGTAGGCGACCTTGGGCGGCAATATCTTCCGCAGGCCGTTGATGATCGGGTTCTCGTTCGGCAGCGACAGGATGTAAGTGGGTGAACGCTGCAGCATCGTGATGTGTCCGACATCGGGCGCCATCGCCGGAACCAGGGTCACCGCGGTGGCGCCGGAGCCGATCACCACGACCTTCTTGCCCTTGTAGTCGAGGTCCTCGGGCCAGTGCTGCGGGTGGATCACGGTGCCCTTGAAGTCGGCGACGCCCGGGAACTCCGGCGAGTAACCCTGGTCGTAGTCGTAGTAGCCGCTGCAGCAGAACAGGAAGGAGCAGGTGTACTCGGCGGTCTTACCATCAAGATCCACCTGAACGGTCCACTGCTGAGTCTCGGTGGACCACGCCGCCCCGACGACCTTGTGCCGATACCGGACGTGTCCGTCAATGCCGGAATTGGCCGCGGTCTTGTGCACGTAGTCGAGGATGGAGGGACCATCCGCCAGGGTGCGGCTATCGTTCCACGGTGAGAAGCGGAAGCCCAGCGTGTACATGTCCGAATCGGACCGGATACCTGGGTACTTGAAGAGATTCCAGGTGCCGCCCATATCGTCGCGGGCCTCAAGCACCGCATAGGTCTTGGACGGGCAGCGGTTCTGAATGTGCCAGGCCGCGCTGATGCCGGAGATACCGGCGCCGACGATGAGCACGTCAAAATGTTCGGACATGCCGCGATGCTACCGCTTACGGATCGGGGAGAAAAGTAAAGTTAGACCCTTGCGGTCGCACTCACACTGTGCCGAGGACGCCGCAGGTCAGGGCCCTCCGGCACTGGTGAAGACGTACTCGGACCAGTCCGGACGCCGGACGGCGTGCCAGTACTCGGGCAATCGCCAGGGGCTGACAGTGTGTATCTCGCCGTCCGCGTTCTTGAAGTAGGAGTGCTCGACGGCAGGGTGTGACCACACCATCTTCTTGATCTGGTCCTGCGTGCGCTGATGCCACTCGGCCGCCGCCCGTGGCTTCGGCTCCATCGCCAGGGTGCTGTCGGTCGCCAGGTGTTCCAGGCATTGCGTGACGTATCGCATCTGCAGTTCGGACTGGAAGATCAGGCTCCCACCCGTGGGCCAGGTGCGTTCCCGGGCCGTAGAGGATGAAAAAATTGGGGAACCCCGGAACGGTGATGCCGCGATGCGCGTACGGCCGTTCCCCCCACATGCTGCGCAGCTCGACGCCGCCGCGTCCCGTGATCCGCATCGGCCACAACACCTCGGTGGCCCGAAATCCCGTGGCGTACACGATCACATCGGCGGGGTAGACCGCACCGTCCCCGGTGACGACGCCGTCCGGCTCGATTCGGTCAATCGGTGTGCGTACCAGCGCGACATTGCCGCGCCGGAGGGTTCGTAACCAGCTGCCGTTGTCCTGGAGCGTGCGCTTACCCGTAGCCGGGTAGTCGGGCAACACCTGAGCAAGCAGTTGCTCGTCACCCTCGACCTGGCGGGTTATCCAGTCGGTGAACATCATTCGTGCGGCGGCGTTGATCCCGCTCACCGCGTAATCCTGGTCGGGGTAGTCGGGATCGATCTCGGCAGCATCCAGCCCCTTGTCCGCACCGGGCCACATGAGCAAGAACCGGTACCAGCGCCCGTAGAACGGCAGATGCTTCATGGCCCACCGCACTCCGTCCTCAACGTGGTCGTGGTACATGGCATTGGGGAACATCCATTGCGGGGTGCGCTGGAAGACGGTCAGGTGCTCTACGGTCTCGGCGATGGCGGGCGCGATCTGGAATCCGCTGGCGCCAGCTCCGATGAGAGCCACACGCTTCCCGGCCAGATCTACGGAGCCGTCCCACCGCGCGGAGTGAAAGGCAGAGCCCGCGAAGGTCCCGGCACCGTCGAAGTGCGGGATGCTGGGACGGTTGAGCTGACCCACCGCGCTGATGACCGCTCGAGCCGCAAGCTCCTGTATCGCACCCTCTTTCGTACGTACGCGGATGTTCCAGTGCCCGTGTTGCTCATCCCAGCTCGCCGACTCGACCTCGGACTCCCATCGCACATGCTCACCGAGACCGCGCCTGTCGACAACCTCCTGAAAGTAGTCGCGCAGCTCGGGCTGTTGGGCGAAGTAGTGACTCCAACAGTCACTCGGCTCGAAGCTGTAGCAGTAGAAGTGATTCGCGACGTCCACACGAGCACCCGGGTATGTGTTCTCCCACCAGGTTCCGCCGGGGCCTGCGTTCTTTTCGACAATGGTGAATGGGATGTTGGCCTGCGCGAGCCTGATTCCGGCCAAGATCCCCGACTCACCGCAACCGATCACGACGACGGGCAAGCTGTCCGTCTGCTCCGAATCCAGCGGCGTGGCGCGTCGCGGATCGACGCCCTCCAGATCGAGCTCCTCCAGAACCAACGACCGGTAGTGTTCGGGAACCTCTTCACAGGCCGTCCAATTCATCATCTCCCGCACGATGCCGGCATCCAATGGCTCCGGCTCCGGGCATCCCCGATCGCGATAGTCCACGAGCACCGCGAGCGCCACCTGCCGGGCCCTCGCCTTGTCCTCCTCGGACATGAAGCCCTGGACTTCGTTGAGGAAGGTGGCCGCCTGCTTGAACTCCCGGATGTACCGCGGATCGCCGGTGATATGCACCAGTGACAGCAGCAGCGTCGGGATGCTCACATCCTCCAGGGCAGCGGCGATCTCCCGCCTAGAGGTGGAAAAGGGTTGCCCAGCGTAGCGGTTGCGCACGATGTCTACCCGAGGTAACTCGCAGGCAGGGAAACGACACCGTTGATCCACCCCGACCTGAACCGGATGGGCTCACCGGTCGGCATCAGATCCGGCAGCCTGTCCGCCACGGCGTCGAACATAATGCCGATCTCCAGCCGGGCGAGGTTGGCGCCGAGGCAGTAGTGAATTCCGTGACCACCGAAGGCGAGGTGCGGGTTGGGGTCACGCTCGATGTTGAAGGTGAACGGGTCGTCGAACACCTCCTCGTCGAAGTTGGCCGACGCGTAGAACATTCCCACGCGCTGACTCTTCCGGATCCGCACACCTCCGAGATCGACATCCTGCAGCGCAGTGCGCTGGAAGGCGATGATGGGGCTGGCCCAGCGGATGATCTCGTCGGCGGTGGTCTGCGGGCGCCGTTCCCGGTACAGCTCCCATTGCGCGGGGTTGTCGGCGAAGGCCAACACGCCGTGTGTGATGGCGTTGCGTGAGGTCTCGTTGCCCGCGACCATGAGCTGGATGACGAAGTAGGCGAACTCCAGTGGGGTGAGCGGGCGATCGTCGTACGCGCCCTGAACGAGGCCGGTGAGGATGTCATCGCGCGGATTCAGTTGCCGCTCTTCGGCCATCGCGTAGGCGTAGCCCAACATGGAGACAGTGGCGGTGGTGGCGGTATCTTTCCCGATGGCCGGGTCGTCGTAGGCGAACATCTGGTTGGTCCAGTCCAGCACCTGCTGACGATCCGATTCGGGGATGCCCACCAGGTCCGCGATGGCATGCATGGGCAGCACCGAGGCGATATCGGACACGAAATTACCGCTGGACTTTTCGGCGGCGGCCTCCACGATGTCCCTGGCGCGCGTGACCAATCGTTCGTGCAGTCCGTTGACGGCTTTGGGCGTAAACAGTGGCGACACGATGCGCCGCAGGACTCGATGTTTAGGCTCATCCATGTCGATGAGCAGGTTCTCGCGCTGGATGTCGAGCTGCTCGGCGGTGATGTCCTCGTTGTAGCGCACCACCGTCGTATTCACGCTGTTGGAGAACACGTCATTGAGCCGCGATACCTCCTTGACGTCAACGTGTTTGGATACCACCCAGTAGCCGTCGTCGTCGAATCCGGCCACTCCCCTGGGCTGGGCGTTCCACCAGACGGGTTGGGTCTTACGCAGGTATGCGAACTCCTCGACGGGGATGCGCTGCTGGATGAGGTCCGGGTCGGTGAAATCGAACCCGGGCACGAACGGGCATGTGGTCATCGCTTCAGATACCCCTTGTCGACGGGAATCTGAGCTCCGGTCATGACGCCGGACGCATCGCCGGCGAGCCAGGCCACCACTTCGGCGATTTCGGCGGGTTCGACAAGCCTGTCGTTGTCCACCAGCGTCTGGCTGAAGCTCTGCAGGTATGCCGGGTGCTTCTCGAACATCCGCAGCACCGACTCATCGGCCGCCAACGGCGTGTTGGTTCCGTAGGGGTGGATGGAGTTGACCCGAATCCCGTACTCCCCCAGCTCGACCGCCAGCGAATTCGTCAGCCCCACCACACCGAACTTGGCGGCCACGTAATGGCCGCAGCCCGGCATGGCCTTGATCCCCGCAGAGGAGCTCACCGTGATGATGGACCCGCCGTTGCCGGCTTCGATCATCGCGGGGACCGCCGCCTTGATGGTGTTCCACACACCGGTCAGATTGACGTCGATGACGTCGCGCCACTGATCGGCCTCGATCTCCCACAGCCGCGCCCAGCTCGCGATTCCCGCATTGGCGACCACGATGTCGAGGCGGCCGAATCGTGTGATCGCCTCATTGATCACTTTCTGCTGCCCCGTGAGGTCGCGCACGTCGACGCGCTCGGCGATGATTTCGCGACCCAGCTCCCGAACCGCCGTCACGGTCTCGTCAAAATCGTCGGCAGTGGTAGCCGGGTATTCGTTGTAGGGCGAAGGCTTGTCGCAGGTGTCGATGGCCACAATGTCCGCTCCGTCGGCGGCGAGCCGAATGGCGTGCGCGCGGCCCTGGCCGCGGCCCGCCCCGGTGATGTAGGCGACGCGCCCGGCGAGCGGCTTGTCAGGCTGATTGCTCATGAAGCACCTTTGCTTTCAGGGGGACGGGACGAAACGAATAGTCGGAGAGTGGTGAATGCTTTGAGAACCAGTTCATTTCACTCACCGTCTGGGGCCGGTAGTAGCGGGCCTCGCCCTTGGAGTTGACGAAGTAGGTGCTCAGCGGTGGCTGGCAGTCGGTGGCGTACAGGCGAATCGCCTTACCCTGACGGGCCATCCGGCGCACCCACTTGTCGAATGCCTGTTGCCTCACTTCCGCGACCTCGCGGCGGCTGCGACTGGACGCCGCGATGACACGGGCGGCGTGGCGCGCATTGGCCTCCACCATGGCGTGCCATCCCTGACCTTGATTGCCCTCGGGGCCCACCAACACCCACCGGTTAGGCAAGCCCGGTAGCGCCGAGCCGCCATAGGTCCGCATCTCGTGGTCGCGGTAATACTCGCCCAGGTCAAACCCGTTACGGCCCCGAACAGTTCCGGGCTTGTAGTGCTCCGGGTCGGTGTAGATCTCGTAGCCGGTCGCCAACACCAAGAGGTCGACATCATGATGTGTGCCGTCCCTTGTCTCGATGCCGGTTGCGGTGACGCGCACAATGGGGTTGGTCACCAGCCGCACCTTTCCGGCATCGACGGCCTGCAGGAAGTCGCTGGATAAGACGGTGCGTCGCGCCAGGATCCCATAGCCGGGCATCAGGGCGTCACGCAACGCGGGGTCTCTGACGGTGCCTGCCAGCAGCTTGCGGTACCACCGCCGCGCCATATCGTCGTAGCGGGGAATCATCCGGCGCAACAAGGGTTCCGGCAACAGCGGCAGCAGATGGAACAGCACCGCCTGTGCGGCGTCCATGGCTCCGACGATCAGCGCGTTGAGGACTGTCAGCACGAACGGCGCACTCAGCATCTGCTGGGTGCGGGCCGAGAGGTCGGGGTTGGGTTTAGGAATAATCCATGCGGGGGTGCGCTGGAATGTCGTGACCGCCGCCGCTGCGCCGGCAACAGCGGGGGCAATCTGGATGCCGCTGGAACCGGTGCCGACCACCGCGACACGCTTACCGGTGTAATCGTAGGTATGGTCCCACGCATTGGGTCGCATGGTTCTGCCGCGGAAGTCGCTGAGGCCGGGGATATCGGGCCCGGGTTTGGTGTCGATGTATCCGCCTACCGCACTGATGACGTACCGAGCCCGAATGCCCGGCTTCCCGGCTACGGTGAGCTCCCAGTGTCCGCCGTCCTCGTTCCAGCGTTCCGCGGTGACGGCGCTGCTTCCCCGAAAGTGCGTGCGCAACCCGAGTTCTTCTGCCACCGACAGGTGATAACGCTGGATTTCGGCGCCGTCGGCGAATAGCTTTTTCCACCGACCGGTTCGCGCAAAGCTCAACTGGTAGAACAGCACCGGAATGTCTACGCCCAGGCCCGGATAGGTGTTGTCACGCCAGGTGCCACCGAAATCCTCGGCACGGTCCAGGATCACGAAGTCGTCGATACCCTGTTCGCGCAGGTAGTGCGCGGCGGCGATACCGCCCGGACCGGCGCCGACAATCGCCACCTGACAGTCGATGTCGCTCATGCCAGTCCACGCAGGACGAATCGAGAGAAGTAGTCGCGCACCACGGCCGGGTCCTTCAGATTCACGGAGATGGCAGGCAGCACTTCGATGCTCATCAGCGTTCGCATGATCCATTCGGCGCCTTCGGTGGCGTCGACATCCTCACCGATCTCGCCGCGTTCCTTGGCAGCCTCGACCTGCGGCGCCCAGAACTCGACCGACCGGCGCATCAGGTCATCACCACATTCGTCGAGCACCAACTCCAACACGTTGGACACGTGCAGCGTCGGGTCCAGGCGATCGGACCACGCTCGATGGTCGCTGATGCGTACCGCCGCCTCCCCAACCTGGTCGGTCAGGGTGGTCTTGGCGCTCACCGCCCCCGCGAACAGCTCGATGAAGGCACCGGCGATGAAGCCGACGGCGACGTCGATGGCCTCTTTCTTGCCACCGAACCAGTTGTAGATGGTTCCGCGGGAGACGCCAGCCTCGTCGGCCGCGGCCGACAGGCTGAAACGTTGAATTCCGGAGCGGACCAGGGTCTGCGCAACGGCAGCGACGATCGGCTCGGGTACCTCACCGCGCGGGCCCGCTGTCTTCACAAGCTTCACGTTTGAACACTTTGCGCGAATGTGTTCAAAGTGTCAATAGGCGGTCAGCCGCCCTTTGTGGTCCTGGCCAACAGCTGCTCAGCGGGCCACGTGTTGATCACTCGTTCCTCCGGAACGCCTGCCTCCAGCGCGCGCTCGCAGCCGTATCCGGAGAATTCCAGCTGCCCCGGTGCGTGCGCGTCGGTGTCGATGGAGAAGTCGCACCCGATGTTCAGCGCGAGGTCGAGCAGGCGTCGCGGCGGATCGCGGCGCTCCGGGCGAGAGTTGATCTCGACGGCGGTGTCCGAGTCGCGGCACGCCCGGAAGACCTCTGCCGCATCAAATCTCGATTCGCCTCGGGTACCCCGCTCACCCTCCACCAGCCGACCCGTACAGTGGCCCAGCACGTCGACACGCGGATTGGTGACGGCGGCGATCATGCGCCGGGTCATCGCGGCAGAGTCCATCGCAAGCTTGGAATGCACACTCGCCACAACGATGTCGAGTTGGTCGAGAAGCTCGGGGTCCTGATCCAGCGCGCCGTCGTCCAGGATGTCGACCTCAATACCGGTGAGGATTCGCATGGGCGCCACCTGCTCCCGCAGTCCATCGATGACCTTCAGCTGGGCGCGCAACCGCTCAGCTGACAAACCATTGGCAACGCGCAAGCGGGGCGAATGGTCAGTGAGCGCGCAGTATTCGTGGCCAAGCGCCTTGGCGGCGCTCATCATTTCTTCGATGGGCACCGAGCCGTCCGACCAGTTCGAATGCAGATGCAGGTCCCCCTTGAGTGCGGCGCGCATACTGCCACCGCCGGTGCTCTTAGCGTTGGCGCGCAGCTGTTCGAGAGTGCCGGGCACCTTGCCGGCCCAGGCCTCGGCGGCGACGGTCGCCGTCTTGGGCCCCAGGCCCGTCAGGCTCTTCCAGGTCTTGCTGGCGCCATGGCTCTCCCGCTCTTCGGGACTGAGCGCGGCGATAACGTCGGCGGCCTTCCGGTAGGCCATGACGCGGCGCGACTCCTCGCGAGCGAGTTCCTTGTAGTAGGCGATCTCACGCAGGGCTGCGACGGGGTCCATGTCCAGGACTCTAGGCGCGTATCGCCAGCTCCTCATCACGATTATCTGGCGGATAGTCCTCAATCTCCGCCGACAGCATGGCCAGCTCGTCCAGTTCGTCAAACTCTGTCGGCGCGCTCAGCCGCAGCCAGCTGACGGCGCCGATCATGAAGCACAAGAACGCCAATGGATACCAGCCGCTCATCAGCTGGCCTATCCAGAACGGTCGCAGGTCAAGGAAGTTCCAATACACCCCGCTGAAGTAGATCGTGGTGTGCCCGCGACCTGACCGGTGCAGGGTCCACATGAAGACCATGGCGAACAGACCCGCCGCACGCCAGGCCCAGCCGCTGGACCAGGGCCGCCCGGTGGTGCATGCCTTCGCGACGAGCCAAATGATCGCGGGGGCGAACCACACCCAGTGCGCGGCCCAGCTGAACGGTGACACCGCGCAACCGGTAAGTCCCACCAACACCACCGCCAAGAGCCGTTCTCCCCTGCGGTGCGCCCACACCGCGACGGCCATACCGGCAGCAAGTACCAAGAGGCTCAACACAATCCACAACCACTCCGGGCGCGCGTGCGGGAAGAAGTACCGGGCCAGGAATCCGTTGATCGACTGGTTCGCCAGGTGGTCAATCCGGCTGATGTGCGCGGTATCGCCTACATGACTCCAAAACCATGCGCTGTCGCGCGGCAACAGTGGCCAGGTCAGCGCCACGGTGGCGGCGAAGGTGGCCGTCGCGGTCACGGAGGCGCGCCATTGCCGGGTGAGCAGCAGGTAGGGCAGAAAAATCAGCGGGGTGAGCTTGATACCGGCGGCAAGACCGAGGCCGATCCCCTGCCACCGCCCCTGATTCGGTCGCACCAGATCCAGCAGCACCACCGCCATGAGCAGGACGTTGATCTGTCCCCACCAGAGGGTGGCCTGCACCGGCTCGACATCGATGACGATGGCCGCGAGCGCGGCACTCATCGCGGCGAGCCGGATGTCCGCGCGCACGCCGGCCAGACGCAGGATGCGCCATGCGATCACCGCCAACGCGCAGATGGACAACGCAAGCAGCAGCCACTTCGCGACGTCCAATGAGGCCCAGGCAAGCGGCGCCAGAACCAGCGTTGCGAAGGGCGGGTAGACGAACCAGGCCTGGTTCAGCGCCGGGGCCTGGTACAGCCTCTTGCCATCCCAGAGCCCGCGCACCGCGGCACGGTAGGTATCCAGGTCGTAGCCGTTTTCGGTCAGCCCAAAAAATCGCGTGTCGAAGGGGACGAGGCGGTTGTGTACCACCATGGCCAGGACAGCCACCGCCAACGCACCCAGAACGGCACCACGTGGCAGCCGCATCTCCCCACCCCACCTGTGCATCCGGCCGATTTTACGGCCGCGGCGGTTAGGACGCGGCGCCGATCGTGGCCTCGTCCTGCCACGAGGCCGCGACGTCGTTGAGGTCGAGACGCAGCGTTGCGGCCAGCTGTACGACGGCACCAAATGCGGGCGTCGGGAGCCGTCCGGTCTCAATCTTGCGCAGGGTCTCCGGGGAGATTCCCGACGCGCGAGCGACATCGTCGAGGGGGCGGTCACCGCGCGCAGCGCGCAGCAACCCACCCAGACGCTTACCCGCGGCGAGTTGCTCTGCGGTGAGCGGCTGACGAACCATGCCGCCGACTCTAGTCTTGGTATTTAAATACCAAAAGCCCTAAGGTGGTATTTAAATACCACCAGGAGGTACGCGTGATCGAGTTGAAATCGCCTGCGGAGATCGCGCGCATGCGGGTGACCGGCGGGTTCGTGGCCTCGGTGCTCTCCGAACTGTCGGCGATCGCGGCGCCCGGCGTCAATCTGCTCGACCTGGAGCACCGCGCCCGCGACATGGTCGCCACACGCGGCGCGGTGTCCTGCTACTGGGACTACTCCCCCTCCTTCGGGCGCGGACCGTTTCGCAATGTCATCTGCCTGTCGGTGAATGACGCAGTGCTGCACGGGCTTCCGCATGATTACGTGCTGGCTGATGGCGATCTGCTGAGCATGGACTTTGCGGTGAGCATCGACGGCTGGGTGGCCGACTCCGCGGTGAGCGTCGTCGTCGGCACCGCAGACCCCGAGGATGTGCGGCTCATCGACACCACCCGCGCCGCCCTGGATGCGGCCATCGCGGCTGCTCAACCGGGCAACCGGCTGGGCGACATCTCGGCGGCGGTGGCCACCGTGGCCGAGGGCGCCAAGTACCGAATCAACACAGACTTCGGCGGACACGGCCTGGGCCGCACCATGCACGAAGATCCCCATGTCCCGAACAAGGGGACGGCGGGACGGGGGTTGAAGCTGGAACCCGGCCTCACACTGGCGTTGGAGCCGTGGTTCGGGCGCGGAACCCATCGGCTCACCGTAGATCCGGATGGGTGGACTCTCCGCATGGCGGACGGCTCTCGGGGCGCGCATTCCGAGCACACCATCGCTATCACCGAGGACGGGCCGCAGGTACTGACGTTACGGGACTAGACGAGACCGACTACGGCGCATCATCCGCTACCGTCCCCACCCGGACTGGTTACAGGTCTATAACGATCTGGAACGACGGGCGTGTCCGCGATCCGACACGCTGCACTATCGCCGTGAGCAACGCTCAGTGGCTGAAGCGCATGGCCTCTTCGGGAGTGATGAGCCGCTCGTTCTTCGCGGGGAAACTGTGGCTTTTCATGGGATGACGGAGCAGTGACCAGGCAATTCGGCCAACCCATGTCTTCGTAACGGGCGTGTTGGGCACGAGAACATCTCCTGCGTCGGCAAGCTTTCAGAACCGGTCAGTAGCATAACGCAAATCCGGGCCTAGATCACGTGCCTCACCGGGGTGAGGCAAACATGTCGGCCGACACGGAGTGAAACTTTCCGGAGCTACCGATGCTGTCGGGCCTGGCAACAGCCCCGAGTGTCAGCGCTGCGGCGCGGCGGTCGGCTTGATCGGCGCGGGCAGCGCCGTCTCACCGGTCAGGTAGGTGTCCACCGCGGCGGCCGCGGAGCGCCCTTCGGCAATCGCCCACACAATCAGCGACTGGCCACGGCCCATGTCACCCGCCACGAACACGCCGTCAACGGACGTCGCGTACGCGCCATCGCGCGCCACGTTGCCACGCTCGGTGAGTTCCACTCCCAGGCTCTCCAGCAGGCCAGGCTTCTCCGGCCCCACGAATCCCATGGCGAGGAAGACGATGTCCGCCTCGAGCTCGAAGTCCGAGCCCTCGACCTTCTCGAACTTGCCGGCGTTGAAGACAACCTCATGGGCACGCAGACCGGTCACCTTGCCGTCTTCGCCAAGGAACCGCTCGGTGTTGACGGCGTAGATTCGCTCGCCGCCCTCTTCGTGGGCCGAGGCCACCCGGAACAGCGTCGGGTAGGTGGGCCACGGGTCGCGCTCGGACCGGATCTCCGGCGGTCTGGGCATGATCTCGAACTGCTGGATGCTCGCCGCACCCTGCCGGTGGGCGGTGCCCAGGCAGTCAGCCCCGGTATCGCCGCCGCCAATGATGATGACGCGCTTACCCTTTGCGGTGATGGGGGGCTGGCCGTTCTCGTCCAGCACGTCATCGCCCAGTTGCACCTTGTTGGCCCACGGCAGGTATTCCATGGCCTGGTAGATGCCCTCGAGCTCACGGCCCGGAACTGGCAGGTCGCGCCAGGCAGTCGCCCCGCCCGCGAGGACTACCGCATCGAAGTTCGAGCGGAGGTCCTCCGCTGTCACATCAACTCCGACGTTCACGCCGGCCTCGAAAACCGTGCCCTCGGCCCGCATCTGGTCCAGGCGCCGGTCGATGTGACGCTTTTCCATCTTGAACTCGGGAATGCCATATCGCAGCAGACCGCCGATGCGGTCGGCCCGCTCGTACACGGTGACATCGTGCCCGGCGCGGGTGAGCTGCTGGGCAGCGGCCAGTCCGGCCGGACCCGAGCCGACGACGGCAACCTTCTTGCCGGTCTTCACCTCGGACGGAATGGGCCTGACCCAGTCGTTCTCGAAGGCGTTGTCAATCAGCTCGACCTCGACCTGCTTGATGGTCACCGGATCCTGGTTGATGCCCAGCACGCACGATGCCTCACACGGCGCGGGGCAGAGCCGGCCGGTGAACTCGGGGAAGTTGTTGGTGGCGTGCAGCCGCTCGATGGCCTCACGCCAGTTCCCGCGGTACACCATGTCGTTCCACTCGGGAATCAAGTTGCCCAGCGGGCAGCCCTTGTGGCAGAACGGGATCCCGCAGTCCATGCAGCGCGACGCCTGTGTCTGCAGGGCCTTGTGCTCGAAGTCTTCGTAGACCTCTTTCCAGTCGAGCAACCGTAACGGCACAGGACGCCGCTTCGGCAGTTCGCGGGTGGTGTGGGTCAGAAAGCCGCTTGGGTCACCCACGAGCTGCCGCCATGATCGCTTCGTTCACATCGCCTCCGGTCAGCTCCGCGTCGGCGATAGCCTCGAGCACGCGACGGTAGTCGCGGGGCATCACCTTGACGAAGGAGTCGCTCTGGCCGCTCCAGTCGGCCAGAATGCGTTGTCCGACAGTAGAGTCGGTCGCCGCCACATGCTTTTCGATCAGACTGCGCAGCACCTGCTCATCGTCAGGGTCCAACGCATCCACATCGACCATCTCATCGTTGAGGTTGTCCACCAGCTGCTTGGCCGGGTCGTACACGTACGCCACACCACCCGACATACCCGCGGCGAAGTTACGCCCCGTCGGGCCGAGCACCACCACGGTGCCACCGGTCATGTACTCACACCCGTGATCGCCTACACCCTCGACGACAGCGGACGCACCCGAGTTACGCACCGCGAACCGCTCCCCCACCAGTCCGTTGAGGAAGGCCTCGCCGCTGGTGGCGCCGAACAAGATGACGTTTCCGCCGATGATGTTCTTCTCGGCCTCGAAGTCGGCCGGTGCCTCTCGCGAGGGCCGCACCGCGATGTGTCCTCCGGACAGGCCCTTGCCCACGTAGTCGTTGGCATCGCCGAACAACCGCAGCGTGATGCCTCGCGGGACGAACGCGCCGAAGCTGTTACCCGCCGAGCCGGTGAAGGTGATGTCGATGGTGTCGTCCGGGAGGCCCTCGCCGCCGTAGACCTTGGTGACCTCGTGACCAAGCATGGTGCCCACGGTCCGGTTGACGTTGGTGATCAGCGTCTCGAACTTCACCGGAGTACCGCGATCGAGCGCCTCCCGGCTCATCACGATCAGCTGCTGGTCCAGCGCCTTCTCCAGGCCGTGGTCCTGCGAACCGCTGCAGTACAGGTCCTGGTTCATGAATGCCGATTCCGGCTCCGTCAGCACCGGAGTCAGGTCGATCTTGCTGGCCTTCCAGTGCGCTATCGCCTTTTCGGTGTCCAGCGCGGCGACCTGGCCCACTGCCTCGTTGACGGTGCGGAAACCGAGCTCTGCCATCAACTCCCGAACTTCCTCGGCGATGAACAGGAAGAAGTTCTCCACGAACTCCGGCTTGCCGTTGAACCGCTCGCGCAGCACCGGATTCTGGGTGGCCACACCCACCGGGCAGGTGTCCAGGTGGCAGACACGCATCATGATGCAGCCCGAGACCACCAGGGGAGCCGTCGCGAAACCGAATTCTTCGCCGCCGAGCAGCATCGCGATCATGACGTCGCGGCCGGTCTTGAGCTGACCATCGACCTGCACGACGATGCGATCACGCAGACCGTTGAGCAACAGCGTCTGCTGTGTCTCGGCCAGCCCCAGCTCCCATGGCGCACCGGCATGTTTCATGGAGGTCAGCGGGGTGGCGCCCGTTCCGCCGTCATGTCCGGAGATGAGCACCACGTCGGCGTGGGCCTTCGAAACGCCCGTGGCGACAGTGCCCACACCGTTCTCCGACACCAGCTTCACGTGGATACGCGCCTGCGGGTTGGAGTTCTTCAGGTCGTGGATCAGCTGCGCCAGATCTTCGATCGAGTAGATGTCGTGGTGCGGCGGCGGGGAGATGAGTCCCACGCCAGGTGTCGAGTGCCGCACCTCGGCAACCCACGGGTACACCTTGTGCGCGGGCAGCTGACCGCCCTCACCTGGCTTGGCGCCCTGCGCCATCTTGATCTGGATATCGGTGCAGTTGCTCAGGTAGTGCGAGGTGACACCGAACCGGCCGGAGGCCACCTGCTTGACCGCACTGCGCCGCCAGTCGCCGTTCTCGTCGGGGGTGAACCGTCGCGGATCCTCGCCGCCCTCGCCGGAGTTCGACCGGCCGCCCAAGCGATTCATGGCGATTGCCAGGGTCTCGTGTGCCTCGGCGGAGATCGAGCCGAAGCTCATCGCACCAGTCGAGAAGCGCTTGACGATCTCGCTGGCGGGCTCCACCTCGTCGATGGAAATCGACGGACGCCCGCTGTCTTCGGGGGTCTTGAACTTCAGCAGACCGCGCAGGGAGGCCATCCGCTCGCTCTGGTCGTCGACCAGAGCGGTGTACTCCTTGAACACCGAGTACTGGCCGGTCCGGGTGGAGTGCTGCAGCTTGAAAACGGTGTCGGGGTTGAACAGGTGGTACTCACCCTCGCGGCGCCACTGATACTCGCCGCCGACCTCCAGTTCCCGGTGCGCCCATTCTTCGGGGCGCTCCAGGAAGGCCAGGTGGTGGCGCGAGGCGACATCGGCAGCGATCTCGTCCAGGCCAATACCGCCTGTGGGGCAAGACAGTCCGATGAAGTATTCGTTCAGAAGCTCCTGCGACAGGCCGATGGCCTGGAACAGCTGGGCACCCGTGTAGGAGGCCAGTGTGGAGATGCCCATCTTGGACATGACCTTGAGCACGCCCTTGCCCGCGGCCTTGATGTAGTTGCGGATCGCCTTGTCGCGCTCCACACCCGAGATCATGCCGCGGTCTATCAGGTCCTCGATGGACTCGAAAGCCATGTAGGGGTTGACGGCAGCCGCACCGAAACCGACCAGCGCCGCCACATGGTGGACCTCGCGGGCGTCCCCGGCCTCGACGACGAGCCCGACCTTGGTGCGGGACCGTTCACGCACGAGGTGGTGGTGCACCGCCGCAACAGCCAAAAGCGAAGGGATGGGCGCCATCTGGTCGTCCGACTCGCGGTCGGACAGGATGATGACCTGTGCGCCGTCGGCGATGGCGGCGGAAACCTCCGCACGCACCGACTCGAGCGCGGTCCGCAACCCGGCGCCCCCTTCGGCGACGGGGTACAGGCAGCGGATCACGCGGCTGGAGAATCCATGCGGCCGACCGTTGACCTGATCCAGCGGATCAAGGTGGATGAGCTTGTCCAGCTCGTCGTTGTGCAGCACCGGCTGCGGCAGCAGGATCTGGTGGCACGACTCAGCGGTCGGGTGCAGCAGATCGCCCTCGGGGCCGATCACACCGCCGAGACTGGTGACGACCTCCTCACGAATGGCATCCAGTGGCGGGTTGGTGACCTGCGCGAAAAGCTGCTGGAAGTAGTCGAACAACATCCGGGAACGGTTGGACAGCACCGCGATCGGGGTGTCGGTGCCCATCGACCCGAGGGCCTCGGCACCCGTGCGGGCCATCGGCGCGACCAGGAGGTTGATCTCCTCGTAGGTGTATCCAAATACCTGCTGGCGCAACACGATCCGGTCGTGCGGCATGTGCTGGTGCGGCCGGTCAGGCAGCTGCTCCATGCGCACCAGACCTTCATCGATCCACTGCTGGTACGGCTCTGCCGCGGCGAGCTCCGCCTTGACCTCTTCATCAGAGACGATGCGGCCCTGGGTGGTGTCCACCAGGAACATGCGGCCGGGCTGCAGGCGGGTGCGCTGCACCACGGTGGACGGGTCCAGATCGAGCACGCCCGCCTCGGAGGCCATCACGACGAGTCCGTCGGTGGTCACCCAAACACGGCCCGGCCGTAAGCCGTTGCGATCGAGCACGGCGCCCACGATGGTGCCGTCGGTAAAGCAGACCGAGGCCGGCCCGTCCCAGGGCTCCATGAGAGAGGCGTGGTACTCGTAGAAGGCGCGCCGCTGCGGGTCCATGGACTCATGCCGTTCCCACGCCTCGGGAATCATCATCAGCACCGCATGGTGCAAGGGGCGGCCACCCAGGTGCAGCAGCTCCAGTGCCTCGTCGAACCGCGCCGTGTCCGAGGCACCGCGCGTACAGATAGGGAAGATCTTGTCGAGCTGAGCGGGATCACCGAAAACGTCGGTCTTGATGAGCGCCTCGCGGGCCCGCATCCAGTTCTCGTTGCCTGCGACAGTGTTGATCTCACCGTTGTGTGCCACCCGGCGGTAGGGATGGGCGAGCGGCCAGGATGGGAAGGTGTTGGTGGAGAACCGCGAGTGCACGATGCCCAGTGCGCTCTCGACCCGCTCGTCCTGTAGATCGAGGTAGAACGCCCGCAGCTGCGGCGTGGTCAGCATGCCCTTGTACACAAAGGTGCGACCGGAAAGGCTTGGGAAATAGACGGTTTCCTCACCGAGGCTGCCCCGGCCGGAACCCTGGTTACCCAGCTCGTGCTCGATGCGCTTGCGCACCACGTAGACGCGCCGTTCCAGATCGATGCCCGAGGCACCAGAGATGAACAGCTGCCGGAAGGTCGGCATGGCGTCGCGGGCGAGGGCACCCAGCGATGAGTCGTCGTGAGGAACCTCACGCCAACCCAGAACGGTCAAACCTTCTGCCTCGACGATCTTCTCGACGGCTTCGCACGCGGCGGCGGCGTCCTTGGACCCCTGGGGCAGAAAGGCGATTCCGGAGGCATAGCTGCCCTCGGCGGGCAACTCGAACTCCACAACGGCACGGAAGAACTTGTCCGGGATCTGCAGCATGATTCCGGCGCCGTCACCGCTGTTCGGCTCGGCTCCCGCGGCACCACGGTGCTCCAAGTTCAGCAGTGCGGTGATGGCCTTGTCCACGATGTCGCGGCTGCGCCGGCCGTGCATATCCACGACCATGGCGACACCGCACGCATCGTGCTCGTAGGCCGGGTTATAGAGCCCGGTCGCGGGGTGTGGCATGGCTGCTCGTCTCGTCTCCAGGGCCTAGCCAAGCGCATCACTTGGATGCGCCCGTCAATGCCCTCCTCGAAGGTGCCTCACAGACCTTCACCAGGGGTGGTGACGAAGGCCCGTTGGCCCTTGTCCGTAGCGTCCTTCTCGGCCGTCTGCTGGGTGTGCTCGCGGTGACGATGAGGCACCCACCGGACACCTTTGACCAGCGGATCTCGTGCCCCGACGCGACAAGTAATCAAAACGATATGTCAGGAACCCCGGTAGACGCCAACTCGGGTGGTTAGATGGCGCGACACCTCGCAGCGTCATTCTCTCAACGCGTAGGTCAACGCCCGTTTCCACGACAAACGCTGGTGAACCCCGTATTGAACATCACGCCTTTTTCTGTGCACCCGCAGTGATTTACAATCTCCTCCATCACGTAAGCGCAGTGGTGCGCAGGATTCGGAGGATGCATGACATCCGGCAGTGCCCAGCGCAACAGCCTGGTGGTGGTGACCGGTGGCGGAAGCGGCATCGGCCGCGAAACGGCACTGGCCTTTGCCCGCCAGAGCGCCCGCGTCGTCGTCGCCGATATCAACCTCGACACCGCCAATGAGACGGTCGGGCTCGTCGAAAAGCTGGGCGGCACCGCCTACCCCTACGCCCTGGACGTCGCCGACGAGAGCGCCGTCACCGCCTTCGCCGACGAGGTGTGCAGTGCCCACGGCGTGCCGGATGTCCTGATCAACAATGCCGGCATCGGCCAGGCCGGCCGATTCTTCGACACCCCGTCCGCGGACTTCCAGCGAGTGCTCAACATCAACTTGGGCGGAGTCGTCTACGGCTGCCGCGCCTTCGGGCCACGGATGGCCGAGCGCAAGAGCGGCCATATCGTCAACATCTCCAGTGCCGCCGCGTACACGCCGATCCCCGAGATGGGCGCCTACGCAACCAGCAAGGCGGCTGTGTTCATGTTCTCCGACGTGCTGCGTGGCGAGCTCGGCCGCGACAAGGTCAAGGTGAGCACCATCTGCCCGGGCATCGTCAACACGAACATCATTCGTACCACGCAGTTTTCGGGCCTGTCGTCCGAAGACGAAGCGCATCGTCAGCGGCAGGGCGCTGGGCTGTACGCCAAGCGCGGATACGGCCCCGAGAAGGTCGCCAGGGAGATCGTCAACGCCGTCACCAAGGGCAAGTCGGTCGTCCCGGTAACCCCGGAAGCACATGTGCAGTACCACCTCAGCCGCCTGGCCCCAGCGCTGAACCGGTTCTTCTGGGGCAACCTTGGCAACAAGCTCAACAAATAGGAGGACATCATGGCGCGCAATACAACTGAGGCCACTGGCCTGCACGTCGTACCGACCGAGCCCGGCGAGGTCGTACTGCGGCCGCGCAATGTCCAGTTCGACACGAGCCACACCCCGCTGCACTGGATTCCCAATGAGCCCATCGTCTCGCACTTCATTTCTGCCTTCAATCTGCTTCTGCCGGAAGGGGAACGGGCCTTCGTAGACACCTTCACCCGTGCGCTGCCGTACGTGAAGGACGACAAGATCCGGGAAGCGATGATCGGATTCATGGGTCAGGAGGCCGTGCACGCCGAGACCCACAGCAAGGTGCTGGGCGACTTCCTGGAGAAGAACGGCATCAACGTCGCGCCCGCGATCACCCAGATCGAATACATCACCCACATGCTGGAGCGCACCAACGAGCTGCGCAGCGAGAAGCTCCGCTACCGGGTGATGGTGGAGAAGCTGGCCCTCATCGCGGGTATCGAACACTTCACCGCCGTGCTGGGCGACTGGGTGCTGAACCACCCCTTCGAGAAGTTCAATGCCGACGCGGAGATGGTGGACCTGTTCCGCTGGCACGGCGCCGAGGAGGTCGAGCACCGCAGCGTCGCATACGACGTCGCCCGGTACTTCCAGATCCGTCGCGGGCACATGATGCTGACCTTCGTGCTGGCCACCCTGCTGCTCGTCGGAGTGATGCTGCGTTACACCAAGTTCTTGGTGCGGCAGGACCCGTCGCTGCCCAACTACGGCGTCTTCGGTGTGCTGCGGCAGATGAACAAGGCCATGAAGCGGGGAGCGTTCCTGCGGTGGCGTGAGCTGGCCAAGTCGGCGATGGAGTTCATGCGTCCGGGCTTCTCCCCCGACCAGGTGGGCAGCACGGCACAGGCGGTGGCATACCTGAGTACGTCACCCGCCGCGAAGGCCGCGGCCGGCTACTGATGTTCGATCGCTTTCGCCGCACGCCGCAGCCCACCCCCCAGCGCAAGCGGCCCTCGCTGCCGCCCACGCTGTACGGCACTCTGCCGGTTTCACCCACCATCGCGCTCGGCACCGCGCTGTTCCCGATCGCGGTCCGGGCCATCGGCGCCCTGCTGATTCTCAAGAAGCCACCCGAGAATCACGTCGACCGGACGCTGACGCTGGTCGTGAAGGACCGCTGGATCGAGGCCAAGGACCAGGACGTGGCCAGCCTTGTCCTGGCCGCGCCCGACGGGGAGCGACTCCCACCCTGGCATCCCGGTGCCCACCTGGACCTGCTGCTGCCTTCGGGCAGGATGCGGCAGTACTCGCTGTGCGGTGACGTCTCGGATCCCTTCCACTACCGCATCGCCGTGCGTCGTATCCCCGAAGGCGGCGGTGGCTCCATCGAGGTGCACGACGTATTGAACGTCGGGTCGACGGTATCCATCTTGGGACCACGCAATGCGTTCCCGCTGGCCATGACCCAGCCCGGGCCGCGCAAGCTGCACTTCGTAGCCGGCGGCATCGGCATCACGCCAATCTTGTCGATGATCGCCTTCGCCGAGCAGCTGGGTAAGCCATGGACCATGGTGTACACCGGCCGGAACCGCGATTCGCTCCCGTTCCTCAACGAGCTCAAGCGATTCGGCGATCGCGTGATCGTGCGAACCGACGATCAGTCAGGCCTGCCCACCGCCGACGACCTGCTGCCCGAGGTGGGCGAGAACGACGCGGTGTACTGCTGTGGTCCCGCTCCGATGCTTGCCGTCCTGCAGCGACGCCTGCTCGAAATGCCCTCGGTGGAGCTGCATTTCGAGCGATTTGCCGCCGCACCTGTGGTGGACGGTCATCCGTTCGAGGTGCAGCTGGGCCCCGGCGGGCCGGTGCTCGAGGTGCCCGCCGATCGCACGGCGTTGGACGTCATCAAGAAACAGCTGCCGCATGTGGCGTATTCATGCCAGCAGGGTTTCTGCGGCACCTGCCGGGTGAACGTGCTCGCGGGCACCGTCGATCATCGGGACCAGATCCTGACCGAATCCCAGCGTGACGAGGGGCAGATCCTGACCTGCGTGTCCCGCGGTGAGGGTCGTCTGGTGCTGGACCTGCCCGCCGAGTAACACCTCTGCACCGAGACCGAGGTTGTGGCGAATGTGTGCGAGACCTATACGCCATAACCTCGGTCTGGGCGGAACGCCTCCGTGTCGGTTCACCGGGCGTTCATCGGCTCACAGGAAACTGTGCCGATGCGCATCTCCCACGCAGCCACGGCCCTCACATTCGCACTGATCCTGGCGCTGGCGCCGTCCGCGGCCGCCGCCCCACCCTCGGATTCCCCTGAGGTACCCGTCGGCGATATCGCCAAGACCGGCGGCGCCAACCGCACCAAGGGCGGGCGCGACGGCGATAAGGCGGCGGATCTGCGGAATTCGGTGCTGGGCCGCAACGCCAAGAACGTCATCCTGCTGATCGGTGACGGCATGGGGACCTCGGAGATCACCTCGGCGCGCAACTACCAGCATGGTGCCGCCGGGACGCTTCCCGGACTCGACGCGCTGCCGATCACCGGCGAGTACACCACGTTCGCCCTCACCAAGGATGGTCCCGAGAAGGGCAAGCCGGACTACGTGACCGACTCGGCGGCCTCCGGCACCGGATGGGCCACCGGTACCAAGACCTACAACGGCGCCATCTCGGTTGACCTCGACGGCAAGCCGCTGGACACGATCCTGGAGATCGTGCAGAAGCAGGGCTTCGCCACCGGAAACGTCACCACCTCGGAGCTGCAGGACGCCACCCCGGCGGTGCTTACCGCTCATGTCACCGATCGGGACTGCAAGGGCCCCAAGGAAACCTTGGAGAAGTGCGCGGGTAACGCCGTCGACAACGGCGGCAAGGGCTCTATCTCCGAGCAGCTGGTGAGTACCCGCGCAGACATCAGCCTGGGCGGTGGCGGCAAGTACTTCGAGGAGACCATCACCGCCGGCGAGCACAGGGGTAAGACCTCGCTGGATGTCGCCAAAGCCACCGGCTACCAGTTACCCACCACCGCAGGTGATCTCAACAAGGTCAACAACCTCGACAACCCGGTACTGGGAGTGTTCGGCAAGGGCAACCTGCCGGTGCAGTGGGACAAGGTGCCCGCGGCGGTCCCCAACGGCGGCAAGCTGCCCGCGACCACCTGCCAGGCCAACCCCGAGCTGCCCAAGGATCAACCGCAACTCTCGGCGATGACGACTAAAGCCATTGATCTGCTGGTGAACTCGAAGAAGGGCCAGGACAAGGGCTTCTTCCTGCAGGTGGAGTCGGCATCGATCGACAAGCAGGACCACGCGGCCAACATCTGCGGTCAGATCGGCGAGACCATCGCTCTGGACGAGGCGGTCGCCGCCGCCCTGGACTTCGCCCGTAAGGACGGCAACACCCTGGTGATCGTGACCGCCGATCATGGTCACTCCTCGCTCATCGTTCCCGAGGACTTCGACAATCCGACCGCGCTGTCGGTCGCGGTGAAGACTGCCGACGGCGCCACCATGCGGATCATGTACCCCACCGCACCGGAGGGTGAATCGCAGACACACACCGGAACTCAGGTGCGCATCGCGGCTTACGGCCCGGGTGCCGCGAATGTCTCCGGCCTCACCGATCAGACCGACAACTTCAACACGATCGTCGGGGCACTGCTCGGATCCAAGAGCCCCGACGCCTCGAACGGTCCGTCCTGGTGGCTGGCCGGCGGAATTGCTGTGGTGGCGGCCGCCGTGGCTGCCGCGGCCGCGTTCTTCCTGGGCAGGCGCCGGGCCTAACTCCGGCGAACATCGGATTGCCAAGCGCAATCTCCGGAGACGCGCGGCTGAACCACGCCACCGAGTGGGAATCTCACGAGGAGAATCGGCCGGATTTCCTCGTGAGATTCCCACTCGATGCCCAGCAGCCCTAGGCCACCAACCGCTTCGGGTTGTCGATCACCGAGTAGTCGCTGGCGTCCCCGGCGATTACCCGGCTGCTTTCACCATTGACACCGACCGGCACATCACCGGCAAGCGTCACGCGATGCATCCGGCGCCGCTGATCGCCGTAGTCAGAGACCGCGTAATGCTGGGTGGCCCGGTTGTCCCACATCGCGACATCACCTAGCTCCCAGTTCCATCGAATCGTGTTCTCCAACCAGGTAATCCGATCCTGGAACATTCGGAAGAGCGCCTGCGACTCGCTGACGCTCACGTCCAGGATCCGCTTGACGAAGTTGCCCAGCAGCAGTGCCTTCTCACCCGTCTCGGGGTGCACCCGGACCACCGGATGATGCGCCTCGAAATGTGTCGCCCCGAACTCGCGCACGTACTTGGATCCGGACCCCGCCTTGGCCAGCAGCTCCGCGACCTTGGCGGGATCGACCTGGGCGTAATCGAATTGGTTGTTGTGCATGGCCCACAGATTGTCTGCCAGCTCCTGCAAGGCCCTGGGCAGCTGCCGGTAGGCCGCGACCGTCGAGGTCCAGGTGGTGGTTCCGCCGTACGGTGGCAATTCGACCGCCCGCAGGATCGACGCCTTGGGAATCCGGTCCACGAAGGTGACATCGGTATGCCACTGGTTGGCGCGGCCACCCTCCTCCGAGTCGAGCCGCATGACGCGTTCACCGTCGAACTTGAGCGTGGGATGCGCAGACGTCGGCGCGCCCATGCACCGGGCGAACGCGAATTGCGCCTCGTCATCGAGGTGATGCTGGCGGCGAAAGAAGATCACCTTGTGCTCCAGCATCGCCTGGTTGATGGCGGCCGCGGTCTCGGCATCCACCTCTCCGAGACGTACGCCCTCGATGCGGGCGCCGATGTTCTCGCCTAGCTTCACCACGTTGAAATCGCTGCTCATGGCCCTTTCCTTCTGTTCGACGCGTTAGTGTAGTCAATTGACTACACCTGGTCATCCGCTACTGTACACACATGACTACATCGGAGGCAACGGATGCCAAACCCGTCGGCAAGGAGGAGGTCGTGGAGGCCGTCCTGAATGCCGCCTCTGAGCTCTTCGCAGAGAAGGGGCCGACGGCGACGTCCATCCGGGAGGTCGCCACGCGCGCGGGTGTGAACCACGGTCTGGTGCACCGCCACTTCGGAAGCAAGCGTCAGCTGTTGGCGGACACCTTGCAGCACCTGGCCGATGCCGCAGCGACCTTGCGGGAGGCGGGGGCGCCCCGCGAAGAGCTGGAGGCGGCACACGATCTACAGCTGCGCGTCATGGTCCGCTCCACTCTCGACGGCTTCCCCATCGAAGAACTGCAAGAACGTAAACCCGGTATGGAACGGCTGCTCGAACAGATCCGTCCTGCCCACGCCGACGATCGCGAGGCGCGGCTGGCCGGGGCCCACTCGATTGCGCTACAGCTTGGCTGGCGCCTGATGGGCCCCAGCCTGCGAGCCGGTTTCGGACTCGACGACATGTCCGACGCCGACATCCGATCCGAGATTGCTCAACAGATCGCGAAATTCGTTAACCCACAATAGAAACGGCGCTAGCCCAGTTCGAGCAGTGCGGCCCCGATCCTCGTCAGTGCCGTGTCAACGGACGTGATCTTGCGAAGATGGGGCGTCAGCGAGATCTGGTTCATCATGGTGTGCACCGCATGAATCCGGATTCGGGCACGCACCGAGTCCCACTCCGGATGCAGTTGTGTGAGTAGATTCGCCCATTCCGTCGCATATGCGCGACGGGCAGCTCGGACGCGCTCGCTCTGGTCCTCCGGCAGTTCGAGTAATTCGGAAACGAGCAGCTGGGTGAGGTAAGGGTTGTCGCATACGAAGGTCCAGTAGTCCAGGAGCAGCCGGAGCAACGCATCGCGCGGATCTGTGGCGCGGGACAACGACCGATTCATATCCATCTGCAGCCACTCGGCTCCGCGCAGCATGATCGCGATCAGGATCTCGGACTTACCGCCGAAGTGGTTGTACAGGCTCGGCCCACTTGCTCCGACGGCGTGACCGATATCTTCCATACTCACGTTCGAGAAGCCCCGTTCACCGAAGAGCCTGGTGGCTTCGGTCAGGATCGCTTCTCGGCGCGTGGACGCGCGGAGAAGGGGCCGGGACTCGACGGACTCCGGCAGCGGCTCCAGCCGTGGCATCGACACCGCCAGGGCATTCTCGACCAGCGCGGTGAGTGTCGCTGCGAACTCGGCCGTGGGCAGGTGCAGGCGGTGATACGAAATGCTCTGCGTGATCGCGAGTACACACCAGGACAACAAGTCTGCCTGATTCTCATCGAGGGCCGGATACTGCCTACGCACCAGCAAGGCGATCGTCGCTCCGATTGTTCTTGTCTGCGAACGTAACTCATCGCGTATCTCGGCAGAAAGATAGCGGCCTTCGCGCTGCCACAACACGCCAACGGCGCGATTTCGCAGGCTGACCGTGGCCAGGGTGCCGCCCGCAACGCCGGCAGGATCGGCCCACGCCGCGCCGAGCGCACTGTCCAGCTCGACGACAGCATCACCTACGACCGTGGCGAGCAGCGACTCCTTGTTCCGAAAATGCCGGTACAGCGCCGACGGTCCCATCGCCACAGCGTCGGCGATGTTGCTCATGCTGACATTCGCGTATCCGTTGCGGTAGAACAGGTCCGCCGACGCCGCGACGATCAGTTCACGCCGATTGGCGGGGCGGGTTCCCCGCGCGGGACGGGCGGTGGCATGACCATCTAGGCCATCAGCCACCCCACTTTTTCCCACACCGCCCCTTCCGTCCATGCGCTGACCATGTTGGTCGATCGTAGCGGCGGATACGAAACCTCTTAGAGCGAGCGCGCGATGAGTTCCTTCATCACTTCGTTCGTTCCGCCGTAGATCTTCTGGGCACGCGAATCCGTATACATCCGAGCGATCGGGTATTCGAGCATGTACCCGTAGCCTCCGAAGAGCTGCACGCACCGATCGATGACCTCGCATTGCACATCAGTGGCGTACAGTTTGGCCATCGAGGCGCTGGTGGCGTCGAGTTCGCCGCGGAGATGGCGTTCGATGCAATCGTCGACATACACCCGCGTTACCCGGGCGAGCGTCGCGCACTGTGCGAGCTCGAAACGCGTGTTCTGCAACTCGATCAACGGTGCGCCGAACGCATGACGTTCCTTGGTATACCTGACAGTTTCCGCGACTGCGGCCCCGGCCATCGTCGCCGCCGCGTCGGCAATGAGGAGCCGCTCGTGGGCAAGCTGCGTCATCGCATACGCGTATCCCTTCCCCTCCTCGCCAAGGAGGTTGGCCACCGGAACCCGCATATCCGCGAAGAACAACTCGGCGGTGTCTTGTGCCTTCATACCGACCTTGTTGAGCACCCGGCCGACCCGGTATCCGGGTAGATCTCGCGTCTCCACGACGAGCAATGACACTCCCCGGACTCCGGCGTCCAGATCGGTTTTAAGCACGAGGATGACAATGTCTGCGCTGGCACCGTTCGAGGTGAAGGTCTTGGAACCGTTGACCACATAGTGATCGCCGCTGCGGACTGCCGTCGTGCGGACAGCCTTCAGATCAGACCCGCCACCGGGCTCCGTCATGGCGATGGCGCCGATGAATTCTCCGCGTGCCATCTTCGGGAGCCACCGACGCTTCTGCTCTTCGGTTCCGTAGACGTTGATGTAGTTCGCGACGAGCCCGCTGTGCACGGACGCTCCGCCACCGAAGCCCATCTCGGTGAGTTCGAGCGCAGCCTGGAAGATCGCGAGGTCATGCGCGTAGGTGCCTCCACCGCCCCCGTACTCCTCCGGGATCGCCGCGCACAACAGGCCGACCTTGCCTGCAGCGAGCCAGAATTCACGGTCAACATGTTGCTGTTCGATCCATCGTTCGCGATGCGGGAGTGCCTCGCTAATAAAGAACTTCGTCGCCATTTCCTTGAGCGCAACGACGTCGTCGTCGGCCCAGGGCGACCGGTAGTTCGGTTCGGCCACGGTAGTCATGTCGCTGTGTCCTCAGAAGTTGAAGCCACCGCCGCAGACCAGTGTCTGCGCGCTGACGTAGTCGGATTCGGGTATGCAGAACAAGTAGACGGCTCCCGCTGCTTCGGAAGGTTCGCCTCCCCGTCCGAGCGGGATCATCTGCTCCATCGCGGCAAGCAGGTTCGGGTTGACCCCAACCTTGATCTCTTTACCGCCGACGTCGATCGTGCCGTCGCCTCCGGCAGGTGCCGAGGTGAGGCGGGTTTTGATCAGACCGAACGCGACAGTGTTGACGGTGACGTTATAGCGGCCCCACTCCTTGGCGAGGGCCTTCGTCAGCCCGGTGATACCGGCTTTCGCTGCGGAGTAATTAGCCTGGCCCGCGTTCCCGCCGGTGCCCGCCAGAGAGGAGATGTTGACGACCTTGCGGCACGGAATTGACTCGCCGGCTTCTTTCGCATTCTTGACCTGGGCGGCGATAACGGGCTGGGCCGCGCGCAGAATCCGGAAGGGCGCCTTGAGATGTACGTCGAGAATCGCGTCCCACTGCTCGTCGGTCATCTGCTGGATCACCGAATCCCAGGTGTAGCCGGCATTGTTGACGATGATGTCGAGCCCGCCGAAGTTGTCGACAGCGGCGGCGACGAAGCGCTCACCGAAATCGGCGTCAATAACGCTGCCGACGCACGTGACGGCTTGCCCTCCGGCGGATTCGATCGCGGCGACGGTTTCCTTCGCCGGTTCGGCATCCAGGTCGTTGACGACGACCTTCGCCCCCTCGCGTGCGAGCTTCAGCGCGATCTCGCGGCCGATCCCACGGCCCGAGCCGGAGACGATCGCTACTTTGCCTTCAAGAGTTCCCATGACGTCCTTGCCCTTCTAGCTAGATCGCGACGACAGCGTCGCCGGTGAGTGTGACGGTTCCGTCTTCCAACGTGACGGTGAGTTCGATTGTGGCCAGACCGTTTTCCATCGAGACGACCCTGCCGGAGGCGGTCGGCCTGCCGTGTACCGGTGTGATGGAGGCGAACCGGACGCGGTACGAGCGGATGCTCGCCGGATCGAAGTTGTCGGTCAACAGCCGGCCCAGGTACGCCATCGACAACATGCCGTGCGCGAATACGTCGTCAAGACCCGCGGACTTCGCGACATCGATATCGATGTGCATGGGGTTGTGGTCGCCGGATGCCCCCGCGAAGAGGGCAAGTGTGGTGCGCGAGATGGGATTCAGGTGCACAGCGGGCAACTCGGCGCCGACCTCGAAGACATGGGTTGTTGTCATTTTCCGGCTCCTGGGTTCCGTACGACGATCACTGACTTCAGCTCGGCGACAAGCGTGCCGTCGACCTTTGTCACGGCGGTGTCCTTGACGATGAAGTCCAGCGCGCCGCCCTTCTTGCTGTACACATCGGTGATCTTCGGCGTGGCCGTCAGCACATCGCCGGCGTAGGCGGGCGAGTGATAGGTGAAGGCCTGCTCGCCGTGCAGCACGTAGCGAAGGTCGATGCCGAGCTGATCAGCCCATGCAAACGGGTTCGGATTCTCGAGCTCGATCGAGAACAGGAACGTCGGCGGCACCCGCAGCTCGGCGTCGACTGTGTCGCCGATCGCCTTCGCGAAGAAGCGCAGCCGTCCTTCGTCAACGGTCAACGTGGTTGGCGCAAGATCGGTTCCGACTACCGATGGATCTACAGCCACGACTAACTCACTTTCTCGTACAGAGTGTCGACCGCGCCGGCGCCGGTTGACCCCCTCGGCCTGCCAGACCCTGTCAGACATATATTAATTATTCTTCACTTAACGATAGGCATAGTGGGGTCTACAAGGCAAGAGCCAGTATTTATACGCCAGAAGGCGTACAGAGGTGTGGGGGGAGACTATGACTTTCGCTTCACATCGACGGCGCACTCGTCGGCGGCGACGCTGTCACCGGCGGGCGAATACCTGAGTAGGGCGGGCTACCCGACGGGCCGCGCCTCAGGGAACACCCACCGGCCGTCGAGAATCTGCGGCTGCGCGCGATACAGCCTGACCGCGTAGTTCCACCCCGGCGTGATCGGCAGGCAGTTCACCGTGGCGTCCGTGCATCCCCCGAACTGCACGGTGGTGTTGCCGCCAGTATCCCGCTGTGCGGTGACGTTGTTGAACGAGTAGGCATTCCGCGCATTTGGCGTGAAGTACCCGTCCTCGTTGTAGACGGTGACCGACCAGAATCCGTCAACCGGCACCTGTCCCACGGTGAGCCGGTACACCGTAGCTCCGTCGTTCTTGGTGGGATTCACCGTGAGATAGAGGGCATCCTTCTCGGGGTTCCCGCCCCAGGCCGATGCGGTGCCGATGAGATGGCGCACGGGGTCCGTGTCGTCTCTGGTGCCAAAGGTTGCCTTGGTATCAGGAAGCGTCGCGGCGAGCTGGAGCAGACCGTCGCGCACCTTCTGCTGACTTACGCTGTCCCACTTGGGCACAACGAACTCTCCCGTGCGATCTTGCCGTGCCGTGACGGCGTCCTGCAGGGCGTGGACCTGTGCGAGGTCCGCTGGATCGGCCGGATTCACCAACGTCCGCACCGCCGCGGCAACGTAGCGGGTACCGGTCTGCTCCCTGGTGATGGTGTGCTCGCCCTTGCCGTAGAAGACCGCCGGCACATAGTGGTCTTCGGTGATGAGCTGCAGCGACATGAACCGCTGTCCCGGATCGGGCGTCGAGATGGTGACCGGCCCCGCATCCAGGTCGAACACCGCCGACGAATAGAGCGTGTCGCGGTTCTGCCGGATGACCAGCTGCCTATCGAGTGGAGCCAATTCGCGGATGTGATGGAAGGAACCAAAACCGCCGTCCTTCACGATGTTCCCGAAGTACCGGTCCGTCTCCGCGCGCACGAAGTTGTCCGGAGTGACGATGATGGCGCCCTCTGCGGTACGCCGCTCTGGGGACGGTGCGCTCGACGCGCCGGAGGGGACCACTGACGGTGGTGCCGTAGAGCACCCCGCGAGCGCTGCCGATACTCCAACCACCACACCTGCCGCGAGCCTCTTCATAGCACCGAAACTACCCGCCGGACGCTCGGTTCAGCAGCTCGTCGCATCCTCACCCGCGATATCGCGCAGGGTTTGGAAGAAGTCGCTGCGCTGCTGTGACGAGATACCCGACAGCAACCGCTCTTCGGCCTCTTGCGCCAGCACGTCTGCCTGCTTGAGCAAGGCGGCACCGGACCGGCTCAGCTGTGCCGGGCGGGCGCGGCCGGAGTCGACGGTGTCCGGCCGGGACACTAAACCGGCGTCCTGCAGCGCCTGCAGAACGGTGTTCATCGACTGCGGCGTGACATCCGTCGCGCGGGCCAGATCCGCATTGGACCAGCCGGGATTCTTGGACAGCACCCTCATGCAGACGTACTGCGGGAATGGCAGATTCAGGGGTGCCAACGCCGCGGCAATCTCTGAACGCAAGGCCGCCGACACGCGGTATACCAATGCTCCGAGAGGTTGCCACTCCTGCTGATCCATATCAGTGATGTTGACACAGTTACCATCGTCCCGCTGAGCGGCCCCGGGGCACCCTCGCCGGAACGTCGCGTTGCTACCCTTGACCGATGGCAGCAACAAGTTCGCCCGACGAACCGAGTCTTGCCGCCACCAGCTGGACCATCCTCGGCATGCTCTCCTACGAGGAAGAGGTCTCCGGTTATGACATCAAGAAGTGGGCAGACTGGAGTATCAGCTACTTCTACTGGAGCCCTTCCTTCAGCCAGATCTATTCGGAGCTAAGGAAATTGGAGAAGATCGGGTACGCCACCTCCCGGCTGGATCATGACAATGGCGCCCGCAGCCGTCGGCTGTACAAGATCACCGCGGCGGGCATGGCGGCCATGAGCCAGTGGGCCAATGAAACTCCCGCCGAGCCACAGGTGCTCAAACACAGTGTGGTGCTGCGCGTCATGCAGGGACATTTGACCGATCCGGCGAGGCTCAAGGAGATTCTCGAACGGCATGTCGAGTACTCCGAAAACATGCAGCGGCGTGCGGCACTGGATGCGGACGGCGCCGCGGCCCAGCCTGCCTGGGCGTACTCACGCGTGGCGCTCAAGTGGGCTGAGCGCTACTACGCGGCCGAGCGCGATCTCGCGCTGATGATGATCGACGATCTTGCCGAGGCCGCCGAGGAATTCGACACCGCCGATCCGGATGGCGGAACGCCTCGTCTTGTCCCTGGCTACTGGCGCGAGGTCGAAAAACAGGTGGACGCCGAAAAGCTTTCTAAGCAACAAGATTCGCCAGCGTAGTCACCGCGCCGCCGCATCCTGTGCGGCGATGTAGCCATACACCAGCCCCTGCGCGATCGTTGCCCCAGCACCCGGATACGTGGCACCGAAGGCGTTGGCGGCCGTGTTGCCAATCGCATAGAGCCCCTCCATGACGCTACCGTCCTCGCGCAGCACACGGGCACGCTCGTCGGCGCGTAAGCCGCCACAGGTACCCAAGTCGCTGAGCACCATGCGTACCGCATAGAAGGGGCCCGCACGCAGCGGCCGCAGGTTCGGATTCGGGGTCACGGTCGGGTCGCCGTAGTACCGGTCGTACACGCTGCGGCCCCGGTGGAAGTCCATATCGTCACCGGCCGTCGCCGATTCATTGAATCGCCTTACAGTGGACAGGAATTCGTCCTTCGGGACTTCTATCATCGGTGCCAGCGCGGCCAAACTATCGGCGCGATGCGCAATGCCGGCCTCGAACCAGGTTGACGGTATGGGCATGCGCGGATAGAGCTGGCCCGCAAAAACATAGCTGTTGCGATACTGCTGGTCGAAGATGATCCACATCGATTCCACCGGGTCACCAGAGCCTTCTCGTTCCAGCACGCGCTGCCCAAACGACATGTAATCGGTGGCCTCGTTGATGAAGCGTCTTCCGGTGTGGTCGACGATGAACGACCCCGGTAGCGATCGCTCCGCCAGCATCACCTTCGCGTCGCCTCCAGGCAGTGGCGACACGGCCGGAAACCACCATGCCTGACTCATGGAATCGATTGCTGCACCGCAGTCTTGGCCGATTCTTAGCGCGTCGCCGGTGTTGGTGACGGCGCCCAGGCTCATGTTCTCTCCCAGCGCCGCCGACTGGAACTTGTGCCGCATCTCCATGTTGTGGTCAAAGCCGCCGGCCGCGAGCACCACACCGCGGCGGGCGGTCACCGTGATCTCGCGGCCCTCATGGGTGACCACCGCACCGATGACGCGTGCGCCCTCAGTGACCAGGTGCAGGAGTGGTGTGCCGGTCCAGATCGGGATGCCCATACGCAGCACACCGGCGAACAGCCCCGCCGCCAGTGCCTGGCCACCCGCCAGGTAACGTCGGCCCAGGATCACCCCACCGACTCCCTGCGCGACTCGTTTCGCGATGAGCGGCAAGGCTTTACGTGGGAGTCGTGCCATAAGATTCATCCACCGATAGTCGGCGCTGGTGACAGGCATGGGCACCGCAGGTGGTTTCATGACGCCCGGTTGCAGTCGATTTCGGTACGTGCCCAGCACCGACGCATCGAACGGGCGGCATTCACACGTACGTCCGGCCGGGCTGCCACCGGGCTCCTCGGGGTGATAGTCCGCATAGTCCCGACACCAGGTCAAGCGCAGGGGCGTCAGTCGTGTCAGCATCTCGACAGTCGCCGACTCGTACTCAAGGAACCCCTCGCTGCGGGCCTCCGGCGCGCTTCCGGCGACCACCGATCGCAGGTAGACACGCGCCCGCTCCGGGGTGTCACCCGTCCCAGCTGCCCGGAGCACCGGACTCGCCGGGAGCCACAGGGCTCCTCCGGAGCGGGCGGTAGACCCACCCACATAGTGCGATTTCTCGACGATCAGTACCGACAATCCACGTTCGGCGGCCGCCAGCGCGGCGGCCATACCTGTCCCGGTTCCGACGACCAGCAGATCGACCTCAGTGTCATCGGCGACGGTTCCGGCCGGGATCAGCCCATGGGGTGCTGACGCCATCTGTGCATACCTCCGTCGAATTCGCATGGACGGCAGCGACGCTATGCCGCTGTACCCGTGCTGTGGCCGCCGATTCCCTCCCAGTGGGACACCAGCTGTGCGGCGACGACCGATGTCCGGTGAGCGGACCAACCCCCTGCTGCGGGCAGAAATTCGCTGTTAGAACGGGTCCATGACGACAGTCCAGTCAGATACCGATCTTGATTCTGTGAAGGTGCGAAGCATCGAGGCGGACGCGGCGCCCACCCGGTTCGCCCGCGGCTGGCATTGCCTCGGCCTCATCAAGGACTTCGGAGACGGAAAGCCCCACTCCATCAACGCGTTCGGTCAGAAACTCGTGGTCTTCCGGGGCGCCGGGGGCAAGATCAGCGTCCTGGACGCCTACTGTCGGCACATGGGCGGAGACCTCAGCCAGGGCGAGGTCAAAGGTGACGAGATTGCCTGCCCGTTCCATGATTGGCGCTGGGGTGGCGATGGCCGCTGCAAAAAGGTGCCGTACAGCCGCCGCACCCCCAAGCTGGCACGCACGGCCACCTGGATCACTCTGGAGCAGGACGGCATGTTGTTCATCTGGAATGACCCGCAAGGGAACCCGCCGCCAGAGGATGTCACGATTCCCCGCATCGAAGGCGCCTGCAGTGATGAATGGACCGATTGGCATTGGTACACAACGGTTGTCAACACCAATTGTCGCGAGATCGTCGACAACGTCGTCGATATGGCGCACTTCTTCTACGTGCACGGCGCATTGCCCACATACTTCAAGAACATCTTCGAAGGTCCCGTCGCCACGCAGTACATGAACGGTGGATCCCGGCCGGATGTGCCGAGCCCCGAGGGTGTGGAGATGATCGGGCAGACGTCCGTCGCGTCGTACTACGGGCCCTCGTTCATGATCGACGATCTCACCTACCACTTCGTCGGAGGCGATCAACAATCGATCCTCATCAACTGCCACTATCCGATCGACGCGGATTCCTTTGTGCTGCAGTATGGAATCATCGTCAAGAAGTCCCTTGCGCTACCCGACGAAGCCGCCACCGGCGCCGCTGTCGCACTTGGCGACTGGGTGAAAATCGGCTTTGAACAGGACGTGCAGATCTGGAAGAACAAGGCGCGCATCGACAATCCGCTCCTCTGCGAGGAGGACGGTCCCGTGTACCAGCTGCGGCGCTGGTATCAGCAGTTCTACGTGGACACCGAGCAGGTGGCTCCTGAAATGACCGACCGCTTCGAGTACGAGGTGGATACCACCCGCCCTGGGGAAGCCTGGAAGTCACAGATAGCGGAGAACCTCGCGGCGATGGCCGGAAGCGCATCATCGTGATCCGCACCGACAACCGTCTGGTGGACTCACCGATGGTGGCGGTGGGCTGTCAGCACTGTGGTGCAGAGGTTTTGGCGCGCAAGAGCAGCTGGCAGCAGACCAGCGTGCAGTGGAATGCCGAGGCCGAAGCACGGTGCCCGCAGCGGCGGGACTGCACCGGGCTGTTCCTGGTCTGCTCGGAACTACGCGGTTCGATTCTTGACGCCGCACGCAACGGACGGCTGCCCGTTCTCGCCGAGGAGTACGGCGTCTAAGCAAGCAACTCGTCGACATCGCGGCATAGGCGCTCGATCGCGGCACCGGCCAGATTCAGGCCCGGCATGGTCATAAACCCGTGAATGGCATTGTCATAGCGCCGGTACCGTACCGGAACCCGGGCCCCCTTGAGCGCCAGCGCATAGGCCTCGCCCTCACTACACGGCGGGTCATAGCGGGCGGTTATCACCACCGCCGGCGGTAGCCGGTTCAGGTCCGCGTGCAGCGGTGCCGCGTAGGGGTGTGTGCGCAGGGCCGGGTCGGGTAGGTATTGGTCCCAGTACCACTGCATCGCGGCGCGAGTGTTGTAGTAGCCGTGCGCGTACTGCCGATACGAAGCGGTGTCGAAATTCGCGTCCAGCACCGGATAGATAAGAATCTGGCCGGCGAGTTCTGGCCCGCCCAAATCGCGCGCCATCAGCGTCGTGACCGCGGCGAGGTTACCGCCGGCACTGTCGCCGCAGACGAGCACACACTCGGGATCACCGCCCAGCGTGCGGGCATTGCGCACCACCCAACACGTGGCCAGGAACATATCCTGCGCGGCCGTCGGCCACCGGTGTTCCGGGGCCCGCCGGTAGTCAATCGACACCACCACCGCGGGCATGTGGTTGGCCAGCCGCCGACACAGTCCGTCATGAGAGTCCATGTCGCAGAACACAAACCCACCACCATGCGCAAAGACGACGGTGGGCAGCGGCCCTGTCGCATCGGGGCGATACACCCGAATCGGTATCTCACCACCGGGCCCGGCGGCACATTCGTCGGTCACCGAGCGCATCCGCACGGGCTCGGCAGGCGGGGCGTATCGGGCACGTATCGCGGCGCGTGCCTGTGCACCCGTCATCTTCTCGACGCGCGGAAAGCCCCTATTCAGTGCCGGAAGCAGTGCCGCGATCTGTGGATCGAGGGTCACGCGTACTGCAGTGCGCGCGCGGTCATCTCAGTACGCGCGGGCGAGCACGTGGGGGCCGGGCCACCCCGCAGTGGCCGGATCGGCTGCAGCGTCGGGGCCACCCGGGTCGGACCGTTCTCGACATTGCGCCAGATCCCCATGGCCGTCATCCGCACCGGGGCCACCAGGCGCTGATCGAATGTCATACGCGGCATAGGGCCGGATACCGACACCGCGGCAACCGCGTCGCCGATGCTCCCGATCGGAGCCGCCACGCAGCCAAGGCCCTGCTGCAGTTCCTCACGGTCGAAGGCCACGCCGTGACCACGAACCTTGTCCAACTCCGGGCGCAATTGCGCCGCTGAGCCGATGGAGTAGCGCGTCTTGCGGGCCAGGGCGGTGCAGCCCTCGAGCGTCTCGCCCCCATACGCCAAGATCGCCTTACCGGAGGCCGTACAGTGCGCCGGCTGGCGACCACCGATACGCGTGGCGACCGCGGCGCCCATCCCCGCACCGATCTTCTCCAAGTACACGACGTCCGTGCCATCGAGGATCGACAGGTGGACCACCAGGCCGGTGGCGCGATGCAACTCGTGCAGCATCGGCAGCGCCGCCGCGTGCAGCCGATCTTGATGCACCGCGAGGGATCCGAGCTCAACCAATCGCGTGCCCAGCTCATAGTCGCGGCCATCGCGACGCAGCCAGCGCAGCTGCACCAGGCGCTCCAGCATCCGATGCACGGATGAGCGGGGAAGACCCGTACGCCGTACGAGCTGCGCCAGCGTGAGGCGGCCCGGGCCGTCGAAGGCGTCCAACAGCAGCGATACCCGATCGATCACAGCGCTTGGAGTGGCCGGCTCGGCGGTAGTGGTTGTCATGGTGCCCTCCCACGGCGTTGGGGTCTCGGTCACATATGACTATTAGTCATATGTCTGTTTGTATCATGAGTGTGTCGGCCGACACAACCCGGCATGCCCCGAAAACGCGAACAGACGCTCGGTGCATGTGCACCGAGCGTCTGTTTCGCCAGAAGGGAAGGTGGGGGCTACATCGCTGCCAGCGGCTCGCTGCCCGACCAGTCGTGGCCCCAATAGCTATCCGCCGTGATTTCCTCGGCGGTGTAATACGTTTCGTCGACCCGCATACCTTCGGTGCCAAACTCGATATCCCAGCCGCCCGGGGCCCGGACGTAGAAGGACACCATCTTGTCGTTGGTGTGCCGCCCCAGGGTGGAGGAGAGCGAGTAGTCGTCCTTGAGCACCCGATCCAGGGCCTGACCCACGGCATCGAGGCTGTCCACCTCGACCATCACGTGCACCAACCCCGGCGCGCCGCCATGCGGTGCCGGGCAGAGCGCCAGGCTGTGGTGACGCTCGTTGATACCCAGGAATCGCACCCGCATCGGGCCGAACTCCTGCGGGGCGGGAATGCGGAACGCTCCCCGCGGCCGGAATCCCAGCACCTCGGTGTAGAAGGTAAAGGCGCCGCCCGGATCCGTCACCGGCAACACCACATGTCCGAGCCCCTGGGCGCCGGTCACGAATCGTGCCCCGAACGGCGTCACCGCCGGGCTGTGGTCCAGCACCGGGCCGTGGAACACCTCAACGGTGGTGCCGACGGGGTCGGTGAAGGTCACCACTTCCTCAACCCGGCGGGCGTCGGCTTCCTCGACGGACAGCTGCTTCACCGCCGTGCCGGACGCCTCGACCGCCTGCACGACCTCACGCAACGCGGCGCCATCGCGCACCTCCCAGCCGATCGTGACGACCTGATCGGCCTCACCCGGCACTACCACGACGCGCGCGGCGCGTTCATCCATGCGTAGATACAGCGCGTCGGAATCAGGGCCGCTGCCTTCGGCGAATCCGAGCACTCCCAGGGCGAAATGCCGCCAGCGGGCCATGTCCCGGGTTTGGACCGTGATGTATCCCAAGCTCCTCAGCATCAGATCATCGCCCTCAGCTGGCCCTGCGGCTCGATGCCCAGCGCGCTGAGCGCCGACGCGTGGAACACGGTGCTGGGCACATGAATTGCGTGGGCAAGCCCAGTATGCGCATCACGCCAGTACCGCTGCAGCGGTTTGTCCAGACGCATCGCGTTACCACCGGATCGGGAGAAGATCTGATCGACGGCCATCACGGCGCGCCACGCGGCGCGCACCTGGGTGCGACGGCCGGCGGCCCGGTCTTCGAAGCTCACTTCCTGACCGGAATCGACTATGTCCCAAATCTTGTCGACATTCGCGAGGATCTCCTGGCGGGCTGCGTTGATATCCGCGGCCGCCTCGCCGATCGCGAAAAGCACGTACGGATCGTCCTTGACCGCCGTGCCCTGTGCCCCGACGCGCTCGCGCTGATAGTCCAGGTGCGCGGCTAGCGCGCCCTCGGCGATGCCGATCACCGCCGAGCTGATACCCAGCGGGAACATCGTCGACCACGGCATCCGGTACAGGGTGTCCGTCATACCGGCGTTGCGCTGCGCAGTGCCGTCGATCACCTCGTCGCCATCCATCACGCGATAGGTCGGCACGAACGCATCCTTGACGATGATGTCCTTGGACCCGGTGCCACGCAGTCCCACCACATTCCAGGAGTCCTCGACGATGCGGTAATCCGTACGCGGCAAGATCATGTGCAGCATCTTCGGCGGCATGACGGGCTTGCCCTCCGCGTCGCCGAGCAGCGCGCCCAAGATGATCCAGTCGCAGTGATCGGTGCCGGAGCTGAACTGCCAGCGTCCGTTGAAGATGTAGCCGCCGTCCGCCGGTGTGGCCACACCCGTCGGCGCGTAGGGCGAGGCCATCCAGATGTCCTGGTCGTCACGCCACATTTCCTCGGCGACTCTGGGGTCGGCAAAGGCGACCTGCCACGGATGCACGCCGACGACACCGCAGATCCAGCCAGACGCGGGATCCAATGCCGCCGTGGCCATGACGGTCTCGGAGAACTCACGGGGGTGTACCTCGTACCCGCCGTACTTCTTGGGCTGGAGCAGCCGGATAGGCCCGGCGGCCCTGAGCATCTTCGCGGTCTCATCGGGTAGCGTGCCCAGCTTCTCCGCCTCCCACGCCTGCTCACGCAGCTGGTCGGCGAGATCGTTGATGCGATCGATTACGCGTTCGGTCATGCGCTTGATAGTGCGCCCGCCACGACCTCCCTATCGGGTGTTTTCCCGATCAGCGGTCCGTTGAATCCGATTGACCGGTCACTGGGATCGGCGCGCCGGAGCACGGTCCGCACGCCCTAGCGTGGCCAATCGTGAAGAACTTCGATGTGGTGGTGGTCGGCGCCGGATTCGCCGGCCTGTACGCCCTGCAGCGTCTGCGATCGCAGGGTCTATCGGTCATCGTCTTCGAGGCAGGCCCGGACGTGGGCGGCACCTGGTTCTTCAATCGGTATCCGGGTGCGCGTTGCGATGTGGAGAGCATCGACTACTCCTATTCGTTTTCCAGTGAACTGCAACAGGATTGGGATTGGGGCGAGAAGTACGCCACCCAAGCGGAGATCCTGCGCTACATCAATCACGTCGCCGACCGATTCGACTTGCGCCGCGATATCCAATGCGGCACCCGCGTCACCTCGGCGATCCTCGACGAGGAACAGGTGCTGTGGTCGGTACGCACCGACCGGGGAGATCAGGTGACCGCGCGGTTCTGCGTGATGGCCACCGGCGCGTTGTCGACCGCGAACATGCCCGATATCCCCGGGCGTGACGCATTTGCCGGCGAGCTGTACCACACCGGACACTGGCCGGCGGCCGCAGTGGACTTCACCGGCAAGCGGGTCGGAGTCATCGGAACAGGGTCATCGGGCATCCAACTGGTGCCGATCGCCGCGCAGACCGCCCAGGAGCTCTTCGTCTTCCAGCGCACCGCCAATTACAGTGTTCCCGCAGGCAATACCGACATCACCCCCGAACGTCGTGCCGAGGTGAAGGCCCACTACGACGAGCGCCGCAGACAGTCCCGGGAAAGTGGCGGCGGCTCTCCGCATCAAGCCCACCCCAAGAAGACCCTGGAAATCAGCGCCGAGGAACGTCGCTCCGTCTTCGAGAGACGCTGGAATCTCGGCGGCGTCCTATTCGGAAAGACCTTCCCCGATCAGACGACAGACATGCGAGCCAACGACGAGGCCAGGAACTTCTTCGAGGAGAAGGTGCGCGCCGTCATCGACGATCCGGCCGTTGCGGACATCCTTATCCCCACGGACCATCCCATCGGCACAAAGCGAATCTGCACAGACACCAACTACTTTCAGACGTACAACCGCGACAACGTGCACATCGTGGATCTCCGTACCAGCCCCATCGAGTCCATCGATATCCACGGAATCAACACCACGGCAGGGCATTACAGCTTGGATACGCTCGTGTTCGCCACCGGGTTCGACGCCATGACCGGCTCTCTGAATCGGATCGGCATCCAGGGCCGCGGCGGACGCCCCCTGGCGGAGGCCTGGCGGGCGGGACCGCGCACCTACCTGGGCCTCGGGGTCGACGGATTCCCCAACCTGTTCATCGTGACCGGGCCGGGCAGCCCTTCGGTGCTCGCCAACATGGTGCTGGGTGCCGAGCAACATGTCGACTGGATCGGTGAGCTACTGAACTACATGACAGAACATGGTTTCTCGACCGTGGAGGCGGAGCCGCAGGCGGTCAGCGACTGGGTGACCGAGTGCAACGAACGTGCCGCCTCCACCATGTTCCCACAAGCCAATTCGTGGTACCTCGGCGCGAACATCCCCGGAAAGCCACGCGTTTTCATGCCGTTCATCGGCGGCTTCGGAGTGTACGGGGCCATCTGTGCCGATGTTGCCGCCAGCGGGTACAAGGGCTTCGCCCTCAGCGGGGGCAACACATGACACGGCTATCGGGGAGGGTTGCGGTGGTCACCGGCGCCGCAAAGGGTATGGGGCGCAAGCACTGTGAGCGCCTCGCCGAGGAAGGCGCGGAGGTCATCGCGATCGACCTGCCCGGGTCCACCGAGCTCGCCGGCACCGTCAAGGAGGTCGAGTACCGCGGCCGCCGCTGTGTACCCGCCTTCCCCGATGTCCGTGACCCGGAGTCGCTCACCCAGGCCGTTGACGTCGGGGTGGAGGTACTGGGCCGCCTGGACATCATCGTGGCGAACGCCGGGATCTACGAAGACCTGGCCCCGTCATGGGAACTCACCGAGGACGCCTGGCAGCGGTCACTCGACGTGAACCTGACGGGTGTCCTGCACACCATCCAGGCGGGGGTGCGGCACCTGACGGCCGGCGGATCTATCGTGGTCATCAGTTCCACCAACGGACTCAAGGGCACCCCGCACACGGCGCACTACACCGCGAGCAAGCACGCCGTCGTCGGTCTGGCCCGCACGGCGGCCAATGAGCTTGGACCGCTCGGCATCCGGGTCAACACGGTGCACCCGGGGGCGGTCAACACGGGCATGATCCTCAATCCCGACGTCATCGGCCGTTTGCGTCCAGACCTGCAACACCCCACCGAACAGGACGCCGCAGCAGCCCTGGTGGCCCGCACCCTGTTACCGGTGCCGTGGGTGGAGGCGGTGGATATCAGCAATGCGGTGGTCTTCTTGGCCTCCGACGAGGCGCGCTACATCACCGGTACACAGCTGGTGGTCGACGCCGGATTGACGCAGAAGGCATAACGTGACTGGACGATTGGCGGGCAAGATTGCCCTCGTAACGGGTGCCGCTCGCGGTATCGGGCGCGCACAGGCGGTGCGCTTCGCTCAGGAGGGCGCCGATGTCATCGCCCTCGACATCTGTGCGCCGGTGCACACCACCGTCACGCCGCCCGCGACGCGCGCGGACCTCGATCAGACGGCCGACCTTGTGGAGTCCCACGGCCGACGGGTCATTCCGGGCGTGGTCGACGTGCGCGACCTCCGGGCCCTAGAAACCTTTGTGACCGATGCGGTTACCTCATTCGGCGGACTGGACGTCGTGTGTGCCACCGCCGGTATCACATCGCGCAGCACCCTCGCCGAGATGACCGAAAGCGCCTGGCAGACAATGCTCGACGTCAACCTGACCGGCGTGTGGCACACCACCCGCGCCGCGATCCCCCACCTGATCACCCGTGGCGGCGGCTCGATGGTGCTGGTGAGCTCGATCGCCGGATTGCGCGGCCTCATTGGGGTTTCGCATTACGTCGCGGCCAAGCACGGAGTGGTGGGGCTCATGCGTTCACTCGCATCGGAGTTGGCGCCGCACAAGATTCGCGTCAACGCCGTCCATCCCACCAACGTAGATACCCCGATGATCCAGAACGAACACGTGCGACGGATGTTCCGGCCCGATCTTGACGAGCCCACCCGGGCTGACTTCGAGGTGGCGGCCAAGACCATGAACATGCTCGATGTGCCATGGGTGGAGCCGCTCGATATCGCCAACGCGTCGCTGTTCCTGGCCTCCGATGAGGCGCGCTACATCACCTCGGTGAGCCTGCCGGTGGATGCGGGCAGCACACAGCGATAACCCTCATCGGCGGTACCGTTTCGGTATGGACGTGCTGATCTCGGCGGCCGAACTCGCTGGCCGCCTCTCCGAAGTCCGGTTATTCGACGTCCGTTGGACCGTCATGGCTCCCGACGGGCACCCGGCCTATCTGGAAGGCCACCTCCCCGGCGCGGTATTCGTCGATCTCGACGCCGACCTCGCCGACCACTCGGCGACGGGTCGCGGCCGTCATCCACTACCGACGCCCGAGGCCTTTCAGGCCAGTGCACGCCGCTGGGGCCTCAACGACGGTGACGCCGTGGTCGTCTACGACGACTGGAACGGGCAGGCGGCCTCACGGGCCTGGTGGCTGCTGCGCGCCGCCGGAATTGCCGACGTCCGGATTCTCGATGGCGGCTGGGCGGCCTGGCAGCGCTTCGGCGGGCCCGTCGAGACGGGCGAGGTTGTCCCCGAGCCCGGCAAGGTCACCATCGCTTCGCTAGACGGTCTGGCCGCCGTCGATGTCGACGAGGTTGCGATTCAATCGAAGTGGGGGGATATCCAAATTCTGGACGCCCGCGCTGCCGCTCGCTACCGCGGGGACGAGGAACCACTCGATCCGCGAGCCGGGCACATCCCCCGCGCCATCTCAGCCCCTACTGCCGAGAACCTCAATGCCGACGGCACCTTCCGATCGGCCGCCGAACTGCGTGAACGCTTCGGCGAGCTCGGCGTCGAACACAGCCCCGCCGTCACCGTGTACTGCGGGTCGGGTGTCACCGCGACACATCAGATCGCCGCGCTGACCATCGCGGGATACGACGCCGCCCTCTATCCGGGATCGTGGTCGGAGTGGTCGAGTGACCCGCAGCGCCCTGTCGCGACCGGACCCGATCCGTTCTAGACGATCAGAGCGTCAATCCCACGGCCAGAGCAATGATCCCGAGAAGCGGGGGCACCAGCTGCTTCAACGCGGCCGACGCTTTGTCCGGTGACGAGATCAACAGCACCAGACCGGCCGCGACCATCGACCCCGCGCCCGTGAAGACCAGCGTCGCGCCCACCGGTGTGCAGCCACGTGCCCACAGCACCGTCCCCACCGCGATGGCGATGGCAAGAAACAGGTTGTAGAAACCCTGGTTGAAGGCAAGCGGTTTGGTGATCTCGGCTTCCTCCGCGGTGCGGACACCGAACACCTTCCGAGTCTTCTCAGTGGTCCACGTGATCGATTCCAGATAGAAGATGTAGACGTGGATGAGCGCCGCGATTCCCGTCAATACCAACCCTGCGATGATCATGCTGCGAGAGCCTATCCGTCCTTCCGCTAACGCAGTGCCGACTCAAGCGTTCCCTCAGCCTGCGCCGCCTCGACGCTCGGCTGCTCGCAGATATCGGTACGCGAGTTCATCCCCACGACCGCCGCGCAGACCGTCGCCAGTACTGCTCCGCCGCCGAGCAGCACCGGATGCGTCAGCACCGGCAGCGCGCCGCTGAGCACCGTCAGCATCATCGGCACCCCGAAGCCCAGATAGGTCAGCCCGTAGAAGACGGCGGTAAGCCCGGCCAGGTCCGTCGGCCCGGCAATCCGGTTAACCTCCTGCAGCCCACTGACCAGCGCTGTTCCGTACCCCGCGCCCAGCACCAGCGCGGCGGTCAGGACCAGCGGGACAGTGAGCCGGTAAGCGGCGAAGGCGGCCAGGGTCATTCCCGAAGCGATCAGCGCCAGCCCGATGATGCCGAGCCGCGCGGTGCCTGCCCGATCGAGTCTGGGCGCCACCATCTGCGCGGCGAAACCACAGCCCAAGCAGACCAGGCAGCACAGCGCGGAGAATGCGATGCGCTCGCCAGGAAGCGTCGGTGCGATCAGGGTCGGCAGCACCGCGTACGCCACCGCAGCCGATCCGAACACCCACGGCGCCAATGGCATCACGACGAAAAGGAAGCGCCGGCGGCGCGCGGCGGGAATTTTGAGGTCGTCGATCAGCCGTCCCGGTGCACGCTGGGAGGCCGATTCCGGCACCGAGAGTGCCAGCACCGCACCGGGAATCGTGATCGCGATGTTGACCAGAAATGCCAGGTGCTGCGGCCAGGGCCCCCACTGCGCCAATGCTCCGGCCACGGCCGCACCCAGTGCGAATCCCGCGGTCAGACTCATCGCCCCGCGCCGCGCACCGGCGCCGGCACGATCAAACGGGGGAGCCGACAGTTCCTTGACCCATGAGCTGCCCGCGGCCATGGCCAGGCCCAGCGCGATGCCGGACAACACACGCCCCGTGAAGAGCAGCGCGAAATGCTGTGAGCCCAGCGCGAGCACCAGAGACCCCGCCATCGACATGAACGGCGCGGGCAGCATCACCGCGCGTCGGCCATAGCGATCTGAGAGCGGTCCGCCCAGGAAGAGCGCCGGGATGATGCCCAGCACATAGGCGAGGAGCAGTGTGTCGACAGAAGCCGCGGACTGCCCGGCCTGCCGGTACATCACCAGCAGCGGGGTGAATTCATTACCACCCCAAGCAATTCCGAACATCGCGAGGGCCACCCGGTGCCAAGGAGCCAGCCGCGGCAACAGCCGGCTAGTCACGCTCGGTCACCACTTTCATGTGCTCGACCAGCTCGACGCTGAAGAGTGCGGCGTCGCCCGCCGCGAGCGCGTCCACCAGCGCGCGGTGCCCGGCAACCGACCGCGCGACCCGCACCGGGTCTACCCCGATGGCGGCGGCCGCCATGCGGCGCTGGCGCTCGCGAAGGCTGTCGTAGAAGTTCTCCAGCAGCGGGTTGCCCAGCTTGGCAACGATCGCGCGGTGGAAGTCCACATCGGCCGCGGCGAAACCCGCGGCATCGCCCTGCGCGGCACGCCCCAATTGCACGTCGATGAGTGCGGACAGGTCAGACAGGAGGGCCTGCGAGGCGCCCCGTTCGGCAATGCGCGCTGCCGCCGCACTCTCCACCACGCGGCGCGCGTCGACGACATGCCGCCGTTCCTCGGGGGTGATGGGCACCACCAGGGCCCCGCGCTTGGGATAGAGCCGCAACCAGCCTTCGGTCTCGAGCCGCAGGAAAGCCTCGCGCACCGGGGTGCGGCTGCATCCCATCCGCGCCGAGATCTCCCCTTCGCTCAGCAGCTCGCCTCCGGGTATATCGCCGCTGAGAATGCGCTCCTTCACACAGCGATATGCCTCTTCACTTGCGGAGATGGCTGCCGTTCGAATAATAACACAACATGTATCTAAGATGATCCCGGTAGCTATCGCAAACCGAAAAGAGCACTTCGCGGGGTGTTCAGCGTCACGTTGAAGCCGCGTGCGCGGCCGGCGTCACCGGACGCGGAATGCTCGCTGTGGCGGGCGCGGGCTGTATCCGGCAGGCCGGCCTAGCGGCCGGCCTGCTCCTGGGCGATCCGCGCGTCCAGCTTCGCGTCGAACTTGTCGGCAAGCGTCCCGCACGCTGTCGGGTCAATCATCGGGTTGGGGTCGCGTTGCACGGCGAGCCTGTTCAGCTTCGTGATGTCATCGGCTTGTTCGGGGTGCACGGAGAACAGGATGTCGCAGGGCAGCGTGCGCACCGTCTGGATGCTCTGCCGGAACCGGGACACGTGACCGGGCACAAAGCGGTAGTTGCCGGTGGCGACGGCATTGAGGCTATCGGCGTAGACCATGTCCAGGCACCGGCCGCCCTCGCACGATTTCCACGTCCAGCTGACACCGCCGGGTGTGTGGCCCGGCGTGAAATGAGCTGTCACCGATACATTTCCGAGCTTCAGCACCTCCCCGTCGGCGATCTCCCGAACTCGTTCCACCGCGGGGAAAGAGGCGTTCGCGGTATCGGAGGCTTGCGGATCATCGGGAGACACGTGCCCGGCGCGCAGTGACTGAGCGCCGACGGGGCTCGATACCGCCGTGGCGCCGCTGTCATGGACCACCGCTGCGATACCGCCCGCGTGGTCGATGTGGGTGTGAGAAGACAGCACGTACTTCACGTCGTCCACGGCGAACCCCAGCGTGCGGATGTTGTCCTCCACCTGGGGTGCCGACTGCGGCATACCCACATCCAGAAGGATCAGACCGTCGTCGGTCCGAATCAGCACCGAACTGATGCCCTCCGTCCCGACGTAATAGGTGTCACCGTGGACGCGAATGGGTGCGCGCGGCTGCGTCCAGACCGGATCTCCCGCCGCCGGAGCAGTCAGCGAGTTGCCGTGTTCGTGCTGTTCAGGCGGCTCCGGAGCGGCGGTACATCCCGCGACGAGGACGGTGAGAGCGGCGACGGCGAGCAGCTTCATGGTCTCCATCCCTACCCACCCCGCAGCACACCCGAGCACGCGGATTTAGACGCGTGCTTCGATAACACCATGCAACGCACTATCTACACCGAGGACCACGACGCGTTCCGGGAGTCCGTAAAGGCATTCGTGCAGCGCTACGTCGAGCCGCGCGCCGAGAGCTTCATCGAGCAGCGCTACATCGACCGCGAACTGTGGTTAGAGGCGGGCAAGCAGGGCTACCTGGGGCTCGACGTCCCCGAGGAGTTCGGGGGCAGCAGCGCCGGGGACTACCGCTACAACGCGGTGCTGCAAGAGGAGCTGTCCCGCTCCAGCGCCGCACTGGCCTCGTCGATGTCCATCCATTTCGACATCGTCGCCCCGTACCTGGTCGAGCTGACCACCGACGAGCAGAAGCAGCGGTGGCTGCCCAAGTTCTGTAGCGGCGAGATGATCACCGCCATCGGTATGACCGAACCGTCGGGTGGCTCCGATCTGGCTGCCCTCAAGACCACCGCGGTCAAAGACGGCGACGACTGGGTCATCAACGGCTCCAAGACGTTCATCACCAACGGCGCCCGCGCCGACCTCGTCGTCGTCGCCGCGCGCACGGCACCCGAGCTGAAGGCCAAGGGCATCACCTTGTTCGCCGTCGAAGAGGGCATGCCCGGCTTTGAGCGCGGACGCAAGCTGGACAAGGTGGGCCAGCCCGAGGCAGATACCGCCGAACTGTTCTTCACCGATGTCCGGGTGCCCGCCGAAAACGTGATCGGTGAGGTCAACCAGGGATTCATCTCGATGATGCAGCGCCTGCCCCAGGAGCGGATGGGCTGTGCGGTCGCCAACATCGCCCACGCGGCCGGCGTGCTGGAGGAGACGATCGAGTACGCCAAGGAGCGCAAGGCGTTCGGTCAGCAGATCGGCAGCCTGCAGTACAACAAGTTCCTCATCGCCGAGCTCGTCACCAAACTCGAAGCAGCACAGGTGTACGTCGATCAAGGTGTGCTGTCGCACAGCAAGGGCGAGCTCTCGGCAATAGATGCCGCAAAGGCCAAGTGGTGGTCCTCGCAGGTGCAGAACGAGGTCATCGACGCCTGCGTACAGCTGCACGGCGGCTACGGCTACATGAAGGAGTATCGGGTCGCGCGGGCCTGGATGGACGCCCGTGTCACCAAGATCTGGGCAGGCTCCAACGAGATCATGAAGGAGCTCATCGGGCGCGACCTGGGCTTCTGATCCGACCCCGCCCGGGCCGCTAACGTCGAATGGGAATCTGACGAGGCGTTTGGCTGGAATTTCCTCGTGAGATTCCCACTCGGTGAAAGGGCACTATGACTGACGACGGACGCATACGAGTTCCGGCAGACCTGGACTCGGTGACGAACACCGGCAGCGGTGATCAGGCCGAGGACCACTCCGGCATCGATCCGGCCGCCGTCGAACGAATCTGGCAGGCGGCCCGGTACTGGTACCAGGCCGGTATGCACCCGGCGATTCAGGTGTGTCTGCGACACAAGGGAAAGGTGATCCTCAACCGTGCCATCGGACACGGTTGGGGCAACGCTCCCACCGATCCGGCCGACGCCGAGAAGATCCCCGTCACCACCGACACGCCGTTCTGCGTGTACTCGGCCGCCAAGGCCATCTCCACAACGGTGGTCCACCTACTGGTCGAGCGCGGGGCGCTATCGCTCGATGACCGCGTCTGCGACTACTTGCCCACCTTCACCAGCCGGGGCAAGGATCGCATCACCCTCCGTCACGTGATGACGCACAGCGCGGGCATTCCGGTGCCCACCGGACCGCGGCCGGACATCACCCGGATGGATGACAGCGAGTACACCCGCGAACAGCTCGGCCAGCTGCGCCCGCTCTACCGTCCCGGCCTGGTGCACATGTACCACGCGCTGACCTGGGGACCGTTGGTACGCGAGATCGTTCTGGGCGCCACCGGCAAGAGCATCCGCGACATACTTGCCACGGAAATCCTTGACCCCCTTGGGTTCCGGTGGACCAACTACGGTGTCGCGCCGGAGGACGTGCCGCTGGTGGCTCCGAGTCATCCCACCGGCAAGCCGCTGCCCGCGCCCATGCGCGCGGCCTTCCGGGCGGTCGTCGGTGGCACCATGCACGAGATCATCCCGATGTCGAACCAGCCGTTCTTCCTCACCGGCGTGGTGCCGTCGTCCAACACCGTATCCACCGCGAACGAGCTGTCCCGCTTCGCTGAGATGCTTTGCCGCGGAGGGGAACTCGATGGGGTACGGATCCTGTCCCCCGAGACCATCCGCGCCGCAGCGGCACCTGCCCGGCGGCTGCGCCCCGATATGGCGACCGGCGGCATGCCGATGCGCTGGGGTACCGGGTACATGTTGGGCTCCAAACGATTCGGCCCATTCGGGCGCAACTCTCCGGCCGCGTTCGGGCACACCGGGTTGGTAGACATCGCCGTGTGGGCGGATCCCGCACGCGCCCTGTCCGTCGGCGTGGTCAGCAGCGGCAAGCCCGGTAACCACAAGGAAGCCAAGCGCTACCCCGCACTGCTGGATCTCATCGCCGCGGAGATCCCGCTCGTCAGTTGACCCCCTGGCGGTTAAGCGTACTGTGTAAACAAGGGCCGGGAACAGGGTCGGGGATCGTTGAACGACTATCCCAAAGAGAGATGCCATGAAGCTCCCCCACGTACGTATACGCCAGATAGCCCTGACCAGCGCGGTCAGCGTCTTCGCAGGACTCGCCGCCGCCGTGACGGCTCCCACCGCATTCGCGGCGCCGGACTGCAGCCAAGAGAGACTGTCCGACACCGTCGGCACCACCACGTCGGCGACGCGCAGCTACCTCGACAGCCACCCGGGCGCACGCGCGGTGTTCGATGCCGCTCCCAACCAGTCCCGGCCCGAGGCGGCCGCCAGTATCCGCACGTACTTCATCGCTCATCCCACGGAGTACCACGAGCTACGCGGCATACTGGCCCCGATCAGCAACGCCCAGCGCGAATGCAACGTCACCGTGCTACCGGCGGGCCTGGCCTCCGCCTACGACGAGTTTATGGCCGGCTGAGCTACAGCTCCAGGCCAAGCAACGCGTTCTCGATCAGCTCGGGTAGTGCCGGGTGTATCCAGTACTGCCCCCGCGCCATCTCGCGCACCGGAATCGAGAAGCTCATCGCGGTGATCAGCGACTGGATCAGCGCCGATGCTTGATAGCCGACGATGTGCGCGCCGACCAGCAGGCCCGTCGCGCGATCCGCGACCAGCTTGCATAGGCCCTCGGTGTCCTCCATCGCCCATCCGTACGCGATGTCCCCGTACGTCTGAACCTTCACCGCCACATCGATCCCGCGCTGCCGCGCCTCGTCCTCCGACAACCCCACCGACGCCACCTGGGGGCGGCTGAACACCGCACCTGGCACGAACCGGTGATCGCTGGCCGTGGTCGGCGAGTCCCACCCAGACAGCAGATTCGCCTGCACTACCCGGGCCTCGTGATTGGCCACATGCTTGAGCAGATAGTGCGAACTCACATCCCCCAAGGCGTAGATGCCGCGCACCGGCGTGCGCTGGTACTGATCGACCGGAACGCGGCCCTTGTCGTCGAGCGCCAATCCCGCTGCCGCCACGTCCAACTGGTCGCCGTTGGGGGTACGCCCGGTCGCGACCAGCAGCACGTCGCCCGCCACCGTCGATCCGTCGGTGAGGTCCACGTCGATACCGCAACCGCCGGTTTCACGGGCGGCTAGCACCTCAGTGTTCAGCCGCACATCCCACCGGCCCGACACCACATCGGTGAAACGCTGCGAAATCGTCTCATCCTGGGCCCGCAGCAGCCTCGGACCGCGCGCGACCACCGTCACCGCCGACCCCAGGCCGCTGAATACATGTGCGAACTCAGCAGCGATAAAGCCGCTGCCGACAATCACCACCCGATCGGGCAGTTCGGGCAGACGCATGATGTCGTCGTTGGTGTGGAAGTCCACGCCACTCCCGGCGATCACGGCCGGGATAACCGGACGCGATCCCGCGGCGATCACCACCTGCCGGGTCTCCAGGACCGTGCCATCGGCCAGTTGGAGCCGGTGAACCAGATCGCCCTCGGCATCGGGCACCGGGGCGATGAATCGCGCCTCCTGCTGAAAGACGGTGATGTTCGGGCAGTCCTCGACGCGGTAGCGCAGCCCACCCGCCGCGATCGGGTCTATCCGGCCGAAGACACGCTCGCGGATATCGGCCCAGCGGGTCCCGCTCACCGAGCTGTCCACACCGAGCCGGGCACCGCCGCGCGCCTCATCGGCCAGGTCCGCGGGATAGACGAACATCTTGGTGGGTATGCATCCGACATTCAGGCAGGTGCCGCCGTAGGCGCCCCCGTACACACCGCGATCGACGATCGCGATCTCCTGGTCCGCGAAACGGTCGTCGGGCAAGGAGTTTCCACTGCCGGAACCGATGATGACGAGGTCGTACACCTGTTCTCCATCTCTTGAGGGCCCGCTCTCGGCGCCGAGCGTCCCCCTTACGCTGCCATATCGGCGGGCACCGTGACGGACACCCTGGTGCCCGCACCCGGCGCCGACACGATCTCGACGTTGCCGCCGGTAGCCGCGATCGGAACCGTCAGCGAGGCCAGCCCGATATGCCCGTTGGCGACCGACGAGGCGAGTCCGCGCGGATCGAAGCCCCTGCCGTCGTCCGCGACCACAAGCGTCAGAAGATTCCCGTCCCGAGTCAGCTCGACGTGAATGTTCTTGGCACGGCCGTGTTTCACGGCGTTGGTCAACAGCTCCTTGGCCGCCCGGTACACCAACGGCTGCACCGGAAGACTGCCCACTTCCTGCAGTTCGGTGCTGACCTCGGCGGTGCCCCGCGCCGCGTACTGCCGCCCGAGCTCCTGGATCGCCGCCGTCAGTCCCAGCTCGGCGAGCACCTGCGGATGCAGCGAGGACACCGCCCCGCGAAGCTCCGCCGCCGTCTTCCGCAGGGAGGAGTGGACCGCACGCAGTATCGGATCCGGTTGGCGTTCAAGTACTTCTTCGATCTCCAGGCGTGCCGCCAGTAGGTTCTGCAACGGCCCGTCGTGCAGTTGTTCGGCGACCTCGCGGTTGTGCCGCTCATCGGCACGCATCGCTTCCAGGACCAGCTGCTCGCGGGTGTGTAACAGCTGCCCCACGTGTTCGGAGCGCCGTTTGAGGACGAAGCACATTCCCGCGGTAGCAGCGGCCAACCACAGCAATGTGGCCACCGTGACGTACTCGTCGCCGGGAATGCTGTCGATGTTGCCGCTCCTGGTGTAGAACACCAGAACACCCAAATACCCTGCAGCGGTGACTGTTCCGAGGATGGCCGTCACGGCGGGCCGCTCTTGAAAGGCCACCGAAACGGGTAACAGAAAGAACACCGGAAGCAATTCCGACGTGCCGTAACCGGAGGCCACGCACAGCGCCACCACGGCGGCGATGTCGATCGCCGTGGCCGCCGGAGCCACCCACAGCGGGACGTGTCCGCGAACCGCGATCACCACCCAGGCGATCGCCGACACCGTGTACACCGCGAGCACCGCGTAATACACCCCGACGTGCCACATCTCGATGTTCGGGTTCGACCCCAGCAGCACGATCAGCACGATCAGCGGCAGCCGCAGCCAGGCCGAAACCCGCATGGGTTCGGCGGTGAAGTAATCGGCTATCCGGTCCAGTCCGATCACCACGGCTACTCAAGCAATCCGCGCCGCATGGCCTCGGCCACCGCGGCAGCACGGTCGCCGACACCCAACTTCTCGTACAACCGCTGCACGTGGGTTTTCACGGTGGACGGGGCCAAGAACAACTGCTTGGCGATGGTGGGCACGGTGAGTCCGGCGGCGATCATCCGCAACACCTCACGTTCACGGGCGCTCAGCGACGGACCCGCCGGCTGTGCGCGTTTGCGGATCTCACCGGCCAGGCCGGCCGTCAGGCTCGCGGTCACCACGTCGCGGCCCCGCGCACAGTCGAGCACCGCGCTGACCAGTTCTGCGCGAGTGGACTCCTTCGACAGAAAGCCCGCGGCGCCTTCCTCCAGCGCGTGATAGACGATCGCCGCATCGTCATGTGCGGAGAGCAAGAGCACCCGGGTGGGCAGTTCATCGCGGCGCACAGCGGCCGCCACCTGTGTTCCGTCCAGCTCCGGCATGCGGTAGTCGACCAGCGCGACATCGGGCAGGTGCTCCCTGATCAGCGCGAGCGCGCCGGCGCCGTCCTCGGCCTCCGCCACCACCTCTATCTGGCCACTACCGGTCAGCGCCCGCACCACACCCTCGCGAAAGAGGGGGTGGTCATCGCCGACCACCACCCGCACGAGCCCGGCGCTCACCTGCACAAACGCAAGCTTGGCACGCCAAATCCACGCGTGTCCCCCAATTGGTGGACATCAAGATCCTCCCCCGCATCAGGCGATCGCCCGACAGACATTCCGGCCGTCACGCCGCATCGTTGAAGTATCACCAAGCAACCCGGTGATCCAACTCAAAGACCAACTGGCACAGGAGAAATCATGAAGAAGTACATCATCACCGGAACCGCCGCCGCCGCTCTCGCGCTCGCGCCCCTCGGCTTCGCCCTGGGCACCGCGTCCGCCCAGACCGACAGCTCAAACGCCCAGCAGACCGTCAGCGAGCTTCAGGCACAGGGATACAACGTGATTGTCAGCAAGACCGGTTCCAAGGCCCTCACTCAGTGCACCGCCAGCAGCGTGCGCCCCGGACAGACCACCACTCGGTCCGATTACGGCCTGCCGAGCAACAAGCGTCCGGGCGTCTTCACCACCACCACGACCACCAAGACCATGTACGTGGATGTGACCTGCTGATTTAGCGCCGGTACCGACTGCATACCAACCTCGTCCCATTTGATGCCGATTCAGACACGGGTGGGTAACGGCCCTCGCCATCCACACAGCCGCCATAAGAGACTGCGAATGCGACGGGTCTCATGCTGCCCGCGATGCAGAACGAAACTGTCGGAGCGCTGGGGCCAAACGGCTTCTGGTGGAGGAGGAGATTCCGTGAGTGCGCCCAACGATTCCCCGGCGGACGGCTCCGAGGAGGAGATCCTCGACCGGACCGGACCCATCATCCCCATCAAGCTCGGTGCACACGCCAAACGACAGCGCGCGGAGGCTGCGGCACAGCAGCCCGAATTACGGCCTCTGCCGCCGCCCGTGCAACTGCCACCCCGCGGCCCGCTGTCCATCGTGGACGCCGTGCCGCCTCACGATCCGCGCGTCGATCTCCCCCCGGCGATCGGCGACGCATTGGGCGCCCAGCTCCGCTCGGAAATGCTGCCCCCGCCACGGCGGCCCGCATCGGCGGGTTGGCGTAAGTGGGTGTACCGCGGAAGCTTTGGCGTCATCAATCCCGGCGAGTCCCGCGAGGAGGCCGAACTTCGCGAGCTCACCGCCGTGGTGCGCACCCCGTGGCGAGGCATCCACTCCCTGGCGGTTCTGGGCGGCAACGGCGGCGTCGGCAAGACGATGATGACCGCCGCCCTCGGTTCTGTGCTGTCCGAGCTGCGCCGCAAGGACATGGTGCTGGCCACCGATGCCGATCCGGGCCAGTCGGCCAACCTGGCGTCGTGGATCGACCCGTCCGCTTCGTCCACCTTCGCCGATGTGTTGGCACAAAACGAGCCCGAGCGCAACTTCGATCTGCGCTTCTTCGTCGGTCAGAACTCCGAGACCGGGCTGGATGTGCTTGCCGCCAACGGACATTCGGTGCGTCCCAGGGGAGAACTCAACTCCGAGGTCTACACCCAGGTGCACGATCGGCTGCAACGGCTCTACAGCCTGCTCATCACCGATACCGGCGTGGACTTCTGGCATCCGGTCATGCCGGGCGTGCTGCGGTGCGCCAATGGTGTGGTGCTCGTGGCGGCGGCCACGCCGGTCGGCGCCGAGGGTGCGGTCCGGGCGATTGAGTGGCTCATCTCCGAGGGCTACGAGTACCTGATCCCCCGCATGGTGGTGGTGATCAACCATGTCCGTGGCTACGACAGTCGCGAAGATCGCAGGAACTCCGAGCGTCTGGTGGCGGCCATGGTCGCCCGGTTCCACCGCTGGATCTCGCCGAACCACATTGTCGCCGTTCCGTATGACCCGCACATCGCGACCGCGGGCCCGCTGGACATCCAGCAGCTGCAGCCGGAGACCTGGCATGGGCTGCTGACGGCCGCGGCGTCGGTCTCCGCAGGCCTGGCAAGTGCCTGGAGCGTCTAACGCAGCGAATAGCCGCCGTCGGTATACAGCGCTGAGCCGGTAGTGCCGGTGTTCAGCAGCAGGTAGACGGCGGCCTGGGCGACTTCGTCCTCCGTGACGGCCCGGCCCAGCGTGGATGTTGCCGCGATATGTTCAAACGCCTGACGGCGCGCCTCGGGCGCGCGCTGGTTCCATAGGTGCCCGTCCACGGTGCCCGGCGAGAGCGCATTGACCCGGATCGGGGCCAGCTCCTGGGCCAACCCCCGGGCCAGGCCCTCGATGGCCGCGTTGGCCGCGACATATGCCGGTGCGTTTCCGGCGGGACGAACACTGGCCGCCCCCGACATCAACACCACCGAGGCGTCCTCGGCAAGCTTCGGCACAGCCGTCTTCACCACCCGGTACTGTCCCCAAAACTTCGACTCGAACGGTGTCGCGGCCGCCTCGATGGACAGCTCGGAGATCGAACCGGTGACGTAGGTCGCGGCGGTGGTGAACAACCCGTGCGCTCTGTCGATATCCGTGAAGAACTCGTCGATGCTCGCCTGCTCCGACGTGTCGACCAGATGCCAGCGCGCTCGTGGCCCGAGCTCGCGAGCGGCGGCGGCGAGGGTCGCGGCGGTGCGCCCGCCCAAGACGACCTCGCCGCCCGCCGCAGTCACCAACCCGGCCACACGGCGCCCGATGCCGGTTCCCCCACCGATCAGGACCACGGTGCGTTCGGCGAACGCCGTCTCAGACAAGAAGCCGGTCACCGGTGCGAAGTTACCCGGCGGCACATATCGGATCCCGCCTTCAGCGCCACCGGATTTGAATCACTATTGACTTCTGCTCCCCCGGGTAGCAACAATCAGCAATATCTGCGAACAACTGTGAGCAGATATGCATGACCCCGTTCTCCGCCCGAGGAGCTCACGATGACCCTTGCCAACAGCCGTGTGGCCGACGCCCTCACGATGTACCTGCCAGCGCAGGAAACGCCCGGCGAGATGGCGCTACCACTGATCGGCTCGGTGCCGCACGAGCTCCGGGGCACCCTCTATCGCAATGGCCCGGCCGATTGGGACCACGGCGGTTTCCGCGCCGACCACCCGTTCGACGGTGACGGACTGATCGTGAAGTTCACGATCACCGACGGTGCGGTCCGCTTTCGCTCACGCTTCGTCGATACACCGAAACGGCGCAAGGAGGCGCGCGGCCGGGGTGCGCATATCCGCGGTGTGTACACGCAAGGAAAACACCTGTGGGACAACGTGGGACGACAGCCGGCCGATGCCGCGAACACTCATGCCGTCGTCCACGCCGACCGACTGCTGGCGCTCAGCGACGCCGGCCGGCCCTGGGCGATCGACCCGGGCGACCTGAGTACGATCGGGCCCTGCACATTCGAGGGACGGCTGCCGCGATTCTCCCGGTTCTCACCGCATCCGCGCATCGATCCGGACACCGGCGAGCTGTTCAACTTCGGGCTGGATGTCTCGCCCTCGCTGACGGGCCCCGCCCTCGCATGCCTCCGGTGTTTCCGGATTGACGCGAACGGGACACTGACACAGATCGCCAAGGTTCCCACCGGCCACATCTACATTCAGCACGACTTTGCCATCACCCCAACATATTTGGTGTTCGCACTGGCACCCATCACCGTCGACCCCGTGCGCGCCGCATTCGCGGGCCTGGGCTTCGCAGCCCTGGGTGACAGCGCGGACTACCGGCCCGAACAAGGCATGAGGATCGTTTTGGTCCCGCGTGACGGGGGCCCGCCCCGCACCGTCGAATGTGACCCTCTGGTCTACGTCCACGTCGACAATGCCTACGAGGACCGTGGCGACGTCGTGCTGGATATCGTGCGCCACCAGGATTTCGACTTCCTCACCGCCGGACTGAAGCAATTCCGCACCCAGGTGCCCACACTGGGCTGGCCGACACGACTGCGCATCACCCCGGCGGGAACTGTGCACATCACCGATTACCCCACCGCCCCAGCCGAGTTCCCTACCCACGATGAACGGCGCACCGGACACGAGCACCGCTATACCTATCTGTCCGCGCAGACGCGGGCCGACGAGAACGCGATCGTCAAGCTCGATCGCGCGAACGACACCCAACGTCACCACACGTTCGCGCCCGGCCTCGTCGCGGGCGAGCCTCTCTTCGTTCCACGGTCGCACTCCTCCGGTGAAGACGAAGGCTGGATACTCGCCGTCGTCTACAACAGCGGTGAGCACCGGACAGAGCTACATATTCTCGACGCTCACGCCATCGAAGACCCCGCCCTCGCCATCGCGATCCTGCCGGGCCACCACTTTCCCGGATTCCACGGCAGTTTCACCGACAGAATCTAGAGGCGACCAGCGGGACCCTTCGTCACGCGCCCTATCCTTGTCCGAGTGTCCGAATTGTCCCGTCCCGCGTTGCGTGCGCGCCTCGACGGACTGACCATTCGCGACGCGTCTCGCCTCGGGCGCCGTCTGAAGAATCAGCGTGACGCCCACCCGGACGCCTTGGCGAAACTCGCCGAACAGTTCGTGGCCGCAGAGGCCCTGGTCGCCACCCGGACCGCCGCGATCCCCGTCATCACGTACCCGGACCTGCCCGTAAGTGCGCATCGAGAAGAACTCGCCCGCGCGATCTCCACGCATCAGGTTGTCGTCGTCGCCGGCGCGACCGGGTCGGGGAAGACCACGCAGCTTCCCAAGATCTGCCTGGAGCTGGGCCGAGGAATCCGCGGCACCATCGGCCACACCCAGCCGCGCCGGCTGGCGACGCGCACCGTCGCCGAGCGCATCGCCGAGGAGCTGGGGACCCCGCTCGGTGAGACTGTGGGCTACACCGTCAGATTCACCGATCACGCCAGCGATCGCACCCTCGTCAAGCTGATGACCGACGGCATCCTGCTCGCAGAGATCCAGCGCGACCGGCGACTGCTCCGTTACGACACACTCATCCTCGATGAGGCACACGAGCGCAGCCTCAACATTGATTTCCTGCTCGGCTATCTGCGCGAACTGGTGCCAAGTCGGCCTGACCTGAAGGTCATCGTCACCTCGGCAACCATTGAGCCCCAGCGCTTTTCGGCACATTTTGGAGACGCACCCATCTTCGAAGTCTCCGGACGGACCTACCCTGTCGAGATTCGGTACCGGCCACTGGAAGTCCCCGTACCCGGCGACTCCCGTGCCAAGGCTGACGACGAACCCGATGACCCCGACCACGAGATCGTCCGCACCGAGATACGCGACCAGACCGAGGCCATCGCCGACGCCGTCCGTGAGCTGGAGAGCGAGCCTCCCGGGGACGTGCTGGTGTTCCTGTCCGGCGAGCGTGAGATCCGCGACACCGCCGAGACCCTGCGCGGCGCCTTTCGCAACACTGAGGTACTTCCGCTGTACGCGCGGCTGCCAACAGCCGAGCAACACAAGGTCTTTCAGCCTCACACCGGTCGGCGCGTGGTACTGGCCACCAATGTCGCCGAAACCTCGCTGACCGTTCCCGGCATCCGGTATGTCATCGACCCCGGCACCGCACGCATCTCCCGCTACAGCCGGCGCACCAAGGTGCAGCGCCTACCCATCGAACCCATCTCGCAGGCGTCGGCCGCGCAACGGTCCGGCCGGTCCGGACGGACCGCGCCCGGCGTGTGCATCCGGCTGTACTCCGAGCAGGATTTTGAGGCTCGGCCCCGCTACACCGATCCGGAGATCTTGCGGACCAACCTTGCCGCCGTCATTCTGCAGATGGCAGCCCTACAGCTCGGCGACATCGAGAACTTCCCCTTCCTGGATCCGCCCGACAAACGCAGCATCCGCGACGGTGTGCAACTGCTGCAAGAACTGGGCGCCTTCGACACCGAGGACACCATCACCGAGCTGGGCCGCCGGCTCGCGCGCCTACCCCTCGATCCCCGTATCGGGCGGATGATTCTGCAAGCCGATGCCGAAGGCTGCGTCGAGGAGATCCTGGTGCTCGCGGCGGCCCTGTCGATTCCCGATCCGCGTGAACGTCCGGCCGACCGCGAGGACACCGCACGGCAAAAACATGCGCGGTTCTCCGACGATCATTCCGACTTCAGCGCCTACCTGAACCTCTGGCGGTACATTCAGGATCAACGAAGCCAGCTCTCCGGCAGCGCGTTTCGGCGTATGTGCCGAGATGAGTTTCTACATTACCTGCGGATCCGGGAATGGCAGGATTTGGTGGGCCAGTTGCGCAGCATCGCGCGCGACCTCGGCATTCGCGAGTCGGGGGAGCAAGCCGACCCGGCTCTTGTCCACGCTGCGCTGATCGCCGGCCTGTTGTCGCACATCGGTTTACGCGAGGGCGACACCCGCGACTACTCCGGCGCACGTAACACCAAGTTCGTGTTGGCTCCTGGTTCGGTGCTCACCAAGAAGCCTCCACGGTGGGTGGTCGTCGCCGACCTGGTCGAGACCAGCCGATTGTTCGGCCGCGTCGCGGCACGCATCGAGCCGCAATCGGTCGAGCGAATCGCCGGCGATCTGGTGCAACGCGCGTACAGCGAGCCGCACTGGGACGCCGAGCGCGGCTCGGTGATGGCCTTCGAGCGGGTCACGTTGTACGGGCTGCCCCTGGTGCCCCGCCGCCGCGTGGGTTACGCACAGGTCGATCCGGAGCTGGCCCGCGAATTGTTCATCAGGCACGCCCTCGTGGAGGGCGACTGGCAGAGCAAGCACCATTTCCTACGAGACAACGCGCGCTTGCTGGAAGAGCTATCCGAGCTCGAAGACAAGGCCCGGCGCCGCGACCTGCTGGTGGGCGATGACGAGATCTTCGCGCTCTACGCTGCCCGTATTCCCACGGATGCGGTGTCCGCCAGGCACTTTGACGCCTGGTGGCGCAAGCAACGACACAAGACGCCGGATCTGCTGACCTTCACCCGCAACGATCTGCTGCGCGGCGAGGACGCGGCCACCGACATGCCCGACACCTGGCGAGCGGGCGACGTGGCGCTGCCGGTCAGCTATCGATTCGAACCGGGTGCGGCCGACGACGGTGTGTCCGTGCACATCCCGGTGGAAGTTCTTGCCCGCCTTGGCGGTGATGAATTTGCCTGGCATGTACCGGCTTTGCGCGAAGAGCTGATCACCGCCCTTATCCGCTCGCTGCCCAAGGACCTGCGCCGCAACTTCGTCCCCGCACCCGACACCGCCCGCGCGGTGCTCGAAAGCCTCGAACCCGGTGCCGAACCGCTGGTATACGCATTGGGGCGCGAGCTGCATCGGCTTACCGGCATTCGCGTACCCACCGATGCGTTCGACCTGGACAAAGTGCCCCCGCACCTCCGGGTGACGTTCATCGTCGAGTCCGCCGACGGCTCCGAGGTAGCACGCGACAAGAATCTCGAAGCATTGCAACAGCAGCTCGCGGGTTCCACCCGCCAGGCCGTGGCGGCCGTAGTGGCGGGCGAATGCGAACGCCGCGGCCTACGCGGCTGGCCCGAGGATCTGGCCGAATTACCCCGCACGGTGGAACAAGTCAGCGGCGCACACACCGTGCGCGGATACCCGGCCCTGGTGGATACGGGAACCGCTGTGGACATCCACGTGTTCGCCACCGCCTCCGAGCAGCGGGCAGCCATGGCCGTGGGCACCCGACGCCTGCTGCGGCTCTCCATTCCGTCACCTATGAAAACCGTTGAAAGAGGCCTAGACCCGCGATCCAAGCTGATGCTCTCCTCAAATCCGGATGGCTCGCTGGCGGCGCTGCTCGATGATTGCGCCGACGCAGCAGTCGATCTGCTGGCCCCCGCACCGGTATGGACCCGGGCGGAGTTCAGCGCACTTCGAGACCGCGCCGCCCAGAATCTGGCGGCGACCACGCTCGATATCGTGCGCCGTGCCGAGAAGGTGGTCGCGGCCTGGAGCGAGGTACAGGTGGCGCTGCCCACCAACGCGCCTGCGGTGCAAGCCGATGCGATCGCCGACATGCGCGACCAACTTGCCAGGCTGCTCGAGGGCGGGTTCGTCGCGGCCACCGGCGCGGCGCGCCTGACAGACCTGGCACGCTACGTCACCGCGATCGGGAATCGACTAGAGCGCCTACCGCAGGGCGTGGAAGCCGACCGGGAGCGCATGCAACGCGTACATGCCGTCGAAGACACCTACGACGACCTACTGCGCGATCTGCCAGCCGGGCGCGCGGACGATCCCGACGTCAGGGACATCGCGTGGTTCATCGAAGAGCTGCGCGTGAGCCTCTGGGCCCAGCAGCTCGGCACCGCACGTGCGGTCAGCGAGCAACGAATTCTCAAGGCCATCAACGCCGCTCGGTGAGCGTCCGCGACGCTTCGAATGGCGACTTATAGTGACTTCGATGGAGCTGCGTCATATCCGGTACCTGCTCGCTGTTGCCGATCATGCGAATTTCACCCGTGCGGCCGAGGCGCTGCACATCTCCCAGCCGACTCTGTCGCAGCAGATCAAGCAACTCGAGCGCACACTCGGGGTGGTGCTGCTCGATCGGTCGGGCCGCACGGTTCGGCTGACGGACGCGGGTGAGGCGTACGCGCAGCACGCGCGGCTCGCGCTGCGAGATCTCGACGCGGGCGAACGCGCGGTCCACGACGTGCAGGACCTGTCGCGCGGACACCTGCGGATCGCCATGACACCGACCTTCACCACGTACTTCATCGGTCCGCTGGTACACAGGTTCCGCACCGCACACCCCGGCATCACACTTACTGTGCGAGAGACCACCCAGGAACGTATCGAGGCCGACCTGCTGGCCGATCGGCTCGACCTCGGGATCGCCTTCGCGGGGCCCCATCCCGCGGGGATCGATCACGTCGCGCTGTTCACCGAGACGCTGCGACTGGTGGTCGGCTCGGATCACCGACTAGCGGCAAAACCTGAATCGCTGCCGGTGGGCCGGCTCGCTCACGAAGCACTGGGGCTCCTCAGCGCGGATTTCGCGACACGCCAGGACATCGACACCTATTTCGCGGGCCTCGGGGTCGCGCCCCACGTCGCGGTCGAGGCCAATTCGATTAGCGCGCTACTGGAATTCGTCAGGCGTGGGTCGCTGGCCACCGTGCTTCCCGATGCGATCGCGCGCGAACACTCGGACCTGCATCTGGTGTCACTGGACCCGCCGTTGCCCACCCGAACCGTCGAGCTGTTGCGACGCAACACCGCCTATCACTCCGCCGCGGCGCGCGCGTTCACTGAGTGCGTCCACGCGGCAGCCCAACAGCACTGACCCCCAACAACTATTCGCATTGTCGATAGTTGCCATTGAATACAAGTATTGGACTCTATAGCGCCAGGTGACGCAGGCTGGAGTTACCAACGGAGAGGAATGACGCACATGGCGCACGCACAATTCGATCCCACCAGTCGCGAAGAACTGGCCATCGCCGCAGTCGAGGCCAAGACTGCCAAGGATCTCACCTGGCAGCAGATCGCCGACACCGCCGGATACTCGCCGGCCTTCGTCACCGCCGCCGTGCTGGGTCAGCATCCACTACCGAAACAGGCCGCCGATGCGGTCGCCGACCTCCTCGGCCTCGACGACGGGGCGGCCGCACTGTTACAGACCATCCCCACCCGCGGCTCCATCCCCGGTGGAATTCCGACCGATCCGACGATCTATCGCTTTTACGAGATGCTCCAGGTGTATGGCACCACACTGAAGGCGCTGGTCCACGAACAGTTCGGGGACGGCATCATCAGCGCCATCAACTTCAGACTCAACGTGCAGAAGGTTCCCGACCCCGAGGGCGGACACCGCGCGGTGATCACCCTGGACGGCAAGTATCTGCCCACCGTTCCGTTCTGACCGAATCCCCCATCGCCAAGCACGCCTAAGGATCCTCATGGACTTCGCGCAACGAACCATCGACCTCGCACTCCGTAATGTCGAGGAGGGTGGCCGGCCCTTCGCCACCGTCATCGTGAGAGACGGTGCCGTCCTGGCCGAGAGTCCGAACAAGGTCGCCCAGACCAACGATCCGACCGCACATGCCGAGATCCTGGCCATCCGGGACGCATGCACCACGCTGGGCACCGAACACCTGACCGGGGCCACCATCTACATCCTGGCCCTGCCGTGCCCCATGTGCCTGGGGGCGCTCTACTACTGTTCGCCCGACGAGGTCATCTTCCTGACCACCCGGGACGCCTATGAACCGCACTATGTTGACGATCGAAAGTACTTCGAGCTCAACACCTTCTACTCTGAGTTCGCCAAGCCCTGGGATCAGCGGCGGCTACCCATGCGTCATGAATCCCGCGCTGATGCCGTGGACGTCTACCGCCTATGGCAAGAACGCAACGGCGGCAACCGGAGCGTGGCCGGAGCGCTCACTGCGTGAGGGTTACTCAATACAT